>NZ_JBVHWT010000007.1:0-361090 GCF_055564055.1 Streptomyces sp. NPDC029159 | reverse complement strand
TTACATTCCGAACCCGGAAGCTAAGCCTTTCAGCGCCGATGGTACTGCAGAGGGGACTCTGTGGGAGAGTAGGACGCCGCCGAACAATTATTCAGGACCCCTGGTCCCAGCGTTCATGCTGGGACCAGGGGTCCTTTTTGTTTTGCCGAAGCGCGCCGAAGTGGTCGGTGCGTGAGAATGAATGCAGTGCCGAAGACAGGAGTCACGTCGATGCCCACCAACTCTTCCGACGATCGTTCGGAGCGTCGCCCGCAGCGACGCGACGACGGCGACCGCGGTGGTTTCCGGCGTGACGACCGGGGCCCGCGACGTGACTTCGACCGTGGCGGGCGCCCGTCCGGCGGCGGTTACGGCCGGCGGGATGACCGCTCCTCCGGTGGTGACCGGGGCGGCTTCCGCGGCGATGACCGCGGTGGCGACCGCGGGGGCTTCCGCCGGGACGACCGTGGCGGGTTCCGCCGTGACGACCGTCCGTCCGGTGGTGACCGGGGCGGTTTCCGCCGGGACGACCGGCGTGACGACCGTGGCGGGTTCCGCCGCGATGACCGTCGTGACGATCGCGGTGGCGAGCGTGGTGGGTTCCGCCGGGACGACCGTCGTGACGATCGCGGTGGTGACCGCGGTGGCGAGCGCGGCGGGTTCCGCCGTGACGACCGTGGCGGTGACCGTGGTGGGTTCCGCCGGGATGACCGCGGTGGCGACCGTGGCGGTTTCCGCCGGGATGACCGTCCGTCCGGTGGTGACCGCGGGGGCTTCCGCCGTGACGACCGTCGCGACGACCGTGGCGGTGACCGTGGTGGGTTCCGCCGGGATGACCGCGGTGGCGACCGTGGCGGTTTCCGCCGGGATGACCGTCCGTCCGGTGGTGACCGCGGCGGGTTCCGTCGCGATGACCGTCGTGACGATCGCGGTGGTGACCGGGGCGGCGAGCGCGGTGGTTTCCGCCGCGATGACCGTCGTGATGACCGCGGTGGTGACCGTGGCGGGTTCCGCCGCGACGACCGCCGCGACGACCGCCGTGACGACCGTGGTGGTGACCGCGGTGGTTTCCGCCGCGACGATCGCCGTGATGACCGGGGCGGCGAGCGCGGTGGCGACCGTGGGGGCTTCCGTCGCGATGACCGTCGTGACGATCGCGGTGGTGACCGTGGTGGTTTCCGTCGCGACGATCGCCGTGACGACCGTGGCGGGTTCCGCCGGGACGACCGTCCGTCCGGTGGCGACCGCGGCGGCTTCCGCCGGGACGACCGTCCGTCCGGTGGTGACCGCGGGGGCTTCCGTCGCGATGACCGTCGCGATGACCGCGGTGGCGACCGTGGCGGTTTCCGTCGCGATGATCGTGGCGGCGACCGCGGTGGCTTCCGTCGTGACGACGACCGTGGGCGGCGGTCCTACGGGGCCGGGCGTGGGCGGGATGAGCGGCGGGACGACCGGCGGGAGGAGCGTCGGGAGCCGATCAAGCGGCTGCCGATTCCCGAGGATGTCACCGGTGACGAGATCGACAAGGATGTGCGGCAGGAGCTGCTGAGCCTGCCGAAGACGCTCGCCGAGGATGTCGCCAAGAACCTCGTCATGGTGGCGAAGCTGCTGGACGAGGACCCGGAGCGGGCGTACGGGTACTCGCGGGTCGCGCTGCGGCTGGCGTCCCGGGTCGCCGCGGTGCGGGAGGCGGCGGGCTTCGCCGCGTACGCCGTCGGCAAGTACAGCGAGGCGCTGGCGGAGTTCCGGGCGTCGCGGCGGATGACCGGCAGCGTGGAGCTGTGGCCCGTCATGGCGGACTGCGAGCGCGGTCTGGGGCGTCCGGAGAAGGCGATGGCGATGGCCGGCGAGCCCGAGGTGGCGAAGCTGGACAAGGCCGGGCAGGTCGAGATGCGGCTGGTGGCCGCGGGCGCCCGCCGGGACATGGGCCAGGCGGAGGCCGCGGTGGTGACGCTGCAGAGTCCCGAGCTGGCGTCGAGCGCCGTGCACCCGTGGACGGCGCGGCTGCGCTACGCGTACGCCGACGCGCTGCTGGCCGTCGGCCGGGAGGACGAGGCGCGCGACTGGTTCGCCAAGGCGCTGGAGGCCGACCAGGGCGGGACGACCGACGCGTCGGACCGGCTGGCCGAGCTGGACGGTGTGGAGTTCACCGACGCGCTGGACGAGTCGGCGGACGACGAGGAGCCCGCGGCCGGGAAGTCCGAGGCGGAGGACCGGGACGCGGCCGAGGCCGGTGCCGAGGTCGTCGACGCGGCGGTCGATGTGGCCGACGAGGACGCCGCCGAGGCCGGTGAGGACCGTGCGGACGACGTCCGCCGGGACGGCGGCGAGGACGGTGCGCCCGAGAGGGGCTGAGCCGGTGCCGCGTCGCGGATGACGTGAAGGACGGAGGGCGGGATCCCCACGGGATCCCGCCCTCCGTGCGTTTCCGGTCAGTTCATCGCCGAGTCCAGCGTGCGCAGGACCAGGCCCGTGGCCGGTTTGGGACCGAAGGAGGTGGACTTGCGGGGCATGGTCACGTCCTGGCGGGCCAGGGCGCGGACGGTCTCCTCGGTGGCGGGGCGCATCAGGACGGCGGTGCCGCCGTGGCGGGCGGCCTGGGCGAGAGCCGCCTCGGTGTGGTGCAGATAGCTGATGTGCGAGGGGTGGTCGGGGATCTGCCAGACCGTGTCGAGGAGGACGGAGTGCAGGACCGTGGCGTCGAGGGTGCGCCACAGCTCCGGGCGGTCGGCGCGTACCGCCTCCGCCAGTAGCTGCGGGTCGGGGCGGTCCAGGAGGTGGTAGGTGCCGGTGCCGTCGGTGAGGACGAAGGCGTTGCCCGGGGTCTTCTCCAGGGTGGCGAGGGCGGCGGCCGCGTCGCCGGGCAGTTGGCGGGCCCGGAAGGCGCCGCCGAGCCGGGCCAGCGCCTCGGCGGGCGGCAGATGCGGCAGCACCCGGTGGATGGCCCGGACCTGGAGCGGATGGCGGGCGGTGTCGACGAGCAGCACCAGGCCGGAGGCCCAGGGGGAGTCGTCGCCGGCGTCGGGCGTCTGCTCCAGGAGACGCTGGTAGGTGGCCCAGCGGTGGTGGCCGTCGGCGATCAGCGCGTGATGGCCGGAGAGGTCCGCGTCGATCGCGGCGAGTTCGGCGGGGTCGGTGACGGCCCAGAGCCGGTGGGTGAAGCCGTCCTCGGTGGTGGTGGCGAGCAGCGGGGCGCGCCGGACGGCGGTCTCGATGACGGCGGCGGCGCCGGTCACCGAGCCGTCGCCGCGGTAGGCGAGGAGCAGTGGCTCGAAGTTGGCGGCGGCGGCGCGCATCAATGCGGCGCGGTCCTCGACCACCTCGGGGATGACGTCCTCGTGCGGCAGCACCGGCCCGTCCAGCCGCAGTGCGCCGATCAGCCCGCGCTGGAGGATGTCGCCGCTGCGCTGCTCGTAGACGTAGAGCGCGGGTTGCGGGTCGGTCACCAGGACGCCCTCGGCGCGCCAGCGGGTCAAGGTGGTGGCGGCCTGCCGGTGCCGGGTCGCCGGGTCGGCGGCGTGGGGCAGGATCAGCCGCACGATGTTGTACGGGTCGGCGGTCTCCAGCAGTCGGACGCCGTCGGGCCGGACCACGACGTCGTACGGGGGAGAGGTGACCGCGGTGAGACTGCTGATCCGGTCCGGGGCGTAGCGCAGTCCACGGAACGGGAGGAGGCGGAGGCCGTCGGTATCGGTCATTGGGGAATGCTACGGCGCCGATCCGGTGCGGGATGATCGGGGGAGAGCCAGGACATGGCTGGATGTATCGGTGGCCTGCGGTCCGCACCGGGCGCGGTGCGGTGCGGGCGGTGAGGAGCGGAGCGGCATGACGGAGCGGATGCGCGGGCGGCCCAAGGGGTGTGACCGTGCGCTGGGTGCCAGGTACGACACGGCGCTGCTGGATCTGGACGGGGTCGTCTACGCCGGGGGCGTGGCCCTGCCGCACGCCGTGGACGCGCTCACCGCGGCGCGGGAGGGCGGGATGCATCTGGCGTATGTGACCAACAACGCCGCCCGGACCCCGCAGACGGTCGCCGCCCAACTGACCGGATTCGGCCTGCCGACCGGCGCCGAGGACGTGATCACTTCGGCGCAGGCGGTGGCCCGGCTGATCGCCGAGCAGGTGCCGGCGGGCTCCCGGGTGCTGACCGTCGGCGGTGAGGGACTCCGGGTGGCGCTGCGCGAACGCGGCCTGGAGCCGGTGGAGTCGGCCGACGACGATCCGGCGGCGGTGGTGCAGGGCTACGACGCGGGGATCGACTGGGGGCGGCTGGCCGAGGCGGCGTACGCGGTGCAGCGCGGGGTGCCGTGGTTCGCGTCCAACACGGATCTGACGATTCCGCGGGAGCGGGGGATCGCGCCGGGCAACGGTGCGCTGGTCGAGGTGGTGCGGATCGCGGCGGGCGGGGAGCCGCAGGTGGCGGGGAAGCCGCAGCCGCCGATGCACCGCGAGACGGTGCTGCGGACCGGTGCGCGTCGGCCGCTGGTCATCGGCGACCGCCTCGACACGGACATCGAGGGCGCCTTCAACGGCGGTGTCGATGCGCTGCTGGTGCTCACGGGGGTGACCACGCCCGCCGATCTGCTGGTCGCGCCGCCGCCGCACCGGCCCGCCTATGTCGACGCCGACCTGCGCGGGCTGCTGGTGGAGCAGCCCGCGGTGGTGCCGGACGGGGACGGGTTCCGGTGCGGTGGTCTGCGGGCCGCGGACCGCGGTGGCCGGTTGGTCGTCGAGGGGGACGGTGCGCCGCTGGACGGGTTGCGGGCGCTCTGCGCGGCGGCGTGGACGGCGGCGGGCGACGGCGCGTACGCGGGGGACACCGAGAGGGCGCTGCGGGCGCTGGGGATGTGAGTGCGGGGCGGCGGGTCTCCGGGGCGGCGGGCCCGCCGCACGCCGGCCTCGTACGCCTGGCGGGCCCGCCGCACGCCGGGGCCCGTATGCCCGGCCCGCCGCCCCGCACCGAAGGGGCATCGCCCCCGCTCAGCGCACCTTCTTCGCGCCCCGGACGGCCTTGGTGAGCTGTTCGATGAGCGGGGTGGCGCCCGCGTAGGAGAAGCGGGGCTCGCTGGACCAGGGGGTGATCTGGTCGGCCTTGACGGCGGGGAGCTGGGCCCAGGAGGGCTTGCTCGCCAGGTCCTTGGGCTGGAGGGTAGCCGTGCGGTTGTCGAGCAGCAGCACGTCGGCGCGGTACTTGTCGGCGTTCTCCCAGCTCAGGCTCTCGAAGTAGCCGCCCTTGTCGAGGTGGTCGGGGACGATCAGGTCGACGCCGAGCGACTTGTAGTACATGAGGTCGGCGTTGATGCCGGGGTTGGACGCGTAGAAGAGGTCGGCACTGCCGGAGCAGGCGAGGACCTTGACGGGGTTGGCCTTGGCGGCGGCGCGCAGTTCGGCGCTGGCCTTCTCGAAGCGGGCCTTGGCGTCGGTGACCCGCTTCGCCTTCAGATCGGCGCCGAGCGCCCCGGCCAGCTCCGCGTACCGCTCGATGATCTTCACCAGCGGGGTGCGGGAGGCGGTCAGTGCGACGCTCGGGGCGAGCTGGGTGATCTTGCTCTTGCGGTCGTCCGGTACGAACCAGAGGGCGCCCGGCTCGTACATGTTGGTGATCAGCAGGTCGGGGGCGAGGCTTGCGTACTTCTCGACGTTGAACTGGTTGTAGGCGTTGCCGATGACGGTGACCTTGTCGACGTCGAGGCCGCCGGCCTGCGGGTCGGGCTTGCCGTTGGGCAGTGTGGTCGGGCCGAAGACGCCGACGATGTGGGTGTCCGCGCCGAAGTCGTGCAGCGCGGCGGCGGTGCCGGTGAACGCGACGATGCGCCGCGGGGTGTGACCGAGCGACACCTTTTTCTTCCGGTCGTCGGTGAACGCCCAGGCGCCGCCGTCCGCCGCCCCGGAGCCCTTGCCGCCGCTGCCGCCGCCGCACGCGGCGAGGAGCGCGCCGATGCCGACGGCGCCGCCGGTCGCGAGGAGGCCGCGTCTGGACGGGGTGAGGGTGCGGGAGGTGCGCATGGGAGGTGCTTCTTCCTGGAAGGGGCGGGGGAGCCGAGAAGTATGAGGGTAGGCTAACCTAACTCTTCGTGTTGGTAGACAGTCCCCCCGAAACCCCCACGGTCCCGGCGCCGGTGACACCGTCGCGGCGTCACCTCGTGCGCCCCGCGGGGCTGGTCGCCGCCGTCTGCGTGCTCGCCGTCCTCACCGCGCTCGGCCTCGCCGTCGGCGCCAAGCAGATCCCGCTCGACCAGGTCTGGCACGGCCTCGTCCACTACTCCGGCACCGACACCGACGTCATCGTCCACGACGTCCGGGTGCCGCGTACCCTCCTCGGCCTCGCCGTCGGTGCCGCCCTCGGCCTCGGCGGCGCCGTGATGCAGGCGCTGACCCGCAACCCGCTCGCCGACCCGGGGCTGCTCGGCATCAACGCCGGTGCCGCGGCCGCCGTCGTCACGGCGATCAGCGTCTTCGGGATCACCTCGCTGACCGGCTACGTCTGGTTCGCCTTCCTGGGCGCCGCGGTGGTCTCCGCCGCCGTCTACGTCCTCGGCGGGACCCGCGGCGCCACGCCCGTACGGCTCGCCCTCGCCGGTACCGCGCTGACCGCGGTCCTGACCGGCTACACCAACGCCGTCAACCTCCTGGACTCGGCGGCGCTGGACAAGATGCGCTTCTGGACAGTCGGTTCGCTGGCCACCGCCACCATGCCGACGTTCCGGCACATCGCGCCGTTCCTCGCGGTGGGCGCGGTCGTCGCGCTGCTGCTGGCCCGGCCGCTCAACGCCGTGGCGCTCGGCGACGACCAGGCGCGTGCGCTCGGCGCCCGGCTGACCCGGACCCGGATCCTGGCGATGTGCGCGGTGACCCTGCTGTGCGGCGGGGCCACCGCCGCCTGCGGCCCGATCGTCTACGTCGGCCTGATGGTGCCGCACGCGGTCCGCGCGCTGACCGGCCCCGATCTGCGGTGGATCCTGCCGTACTCCGCGGTCCTCGCGCCGGTGCTGCTGCTCGGCGCGGACGTCCTCGGGCGGATCGCCGCGCGGCCCGGCGAACTCCAGGTCGGCATCGTCACCGCGGTCCTCGGCGGCCCGGTCTTCATCCACCTCGTACGGCGCCGGAGGATGGCTCAGCTGTGAACACCCCCGTGACCACCGCGCCCCGCACCCGGCGTACCACCACCCTCCGGACGCCCGGCGGCCTGTCGCTGCGGCTGGACGTCCGGGCGGTCGTCGCCGGGGCGGCGCTGCTCGGCCTCGCCCTCGCCGCGGCCGTCGCGCTCATCGGCTCCGGCGACTTCCCGCTGACGCCCGGTGAAGTGCTGCGCGCGCTGACCGGCGGCGGCGAGGCGGGCCAGCGGTTCATCGTGCGGGAACTGCGGCTGCCGCGCGTCCTGGTGGGGCTGCTGGTCGGCGCCGCCTTCGGCATCGCCGGCGCCGTCTTCCAGACCGTCTCGCGCAACCCGCTCGGTAGTCCGGACGTCCTCGGCTTCGGCCAGGGCGCCTCCGTCGGCGCGCTCTTCGTCCTCGTCTATCTGCACGGCGGCACCTTCGCGGTCGCCGCCGGGGCGGTCGTCGGCGGTGTCGTCACCGGTCTGCTGATCTTCCTGCTGGCCTGGCAGCGCGGCATCCACGGCTACCGCTTCGTCCTCGTCGGCATCGGTGCCGCCGCGATGCTCTACGCGATGGTCCTCTACCTGCTGACCAAGGCGAACGTCGTCGAGGCGACCGGCGCCACCACCTGGATGACCGGTTCGCTCAGCGGCCGTGACTGGTCCCAGGTGTGGCCGCTCGCCGCCGTCTGCGCCGCCCTGATCCCGCTCACCCTGGCGTACGGGCGGCCGCTGCGGATGCTGGAGATGGGTGACGACGCGGCGAGCGCGCTCGGTGTCCGCACCGGGCGGGTCCGCGCCGTCACCCTGCTCGCCGCCGTCGTGCTGGTCGCCGCGGCGACCGCGGCCGCCGGGCCGATCGCCTTCGTCGCGCTGACCGCGCCGCAGCTCGCCCGGCGGCTGACCCGGGCGCCCGGCCCCAACCTGCTGCCGTCCGCCGCGATGGGCGCCGCGCTGCTGGTCGGCGCGGACTGGGCCGGGCAGCGGCTCTTCGGCGCCGACCAGCTGCCGGTCGGCGTCCTCACCGGCGCCCTCGGCGGCGGCTACCTCGTCTGGCTGCTGGTCACCGAGCGCCGCGCCGGACGGATCTGACCGTTCGCCGCCCCCGACCCGAAACCCACCCCAGGAGCCCCGAAGTGAGCCGTCTCGCGGCCGAGCACCTCTCCCTCGCCTACGACCGCCGGGTCATCGCCGACGACCTCTCGGTGGAGATCCCCGACCACTCCTTCACCGTCATCGTCGGCCCCAACGGCTGCGGCAAGTCGACCCTGCTGCGCGCCCTGTCGCGGATGCTCAAGCCCACCGGCGGCCAGGTCCTGCTGGACGGCGCGGCGCTCTCCTCGTACCCGGCGAAGCAGGTCGCCCGGACCCTCGGGCTGCTGCCGCAGTCGTCCGTCGCGCCCGACGGCATCACCGTCGCCGATCTCGTCGCCCGCGGCCGCTACCCGCACCAGGGCGTGCTGCGGCAGTGGTCGCGCGAGGACGAGCGGATCGTGCGGGAGTCGATGGCGGCCACCGGCATCGGCGACCTCGCCGAGCGGTACGTCGACGAACTCTCCGGCGGCCAGCGCCAGCGGGTGTGGATCGCCATGGCGCTCGCCCAGCAGACGCCGCTGCTCCTCCTCGACGAGCCCACCACCTACCTCGACATCCAGCACCAGATCGAGGTCCTCGACCTCTGCGCCGGCCTCCACGAGGAACAGGGCCGCACCCTCGTCGCCGTCCTCCACGACCTCAACCACGCCGCCCGCTACGCCACCCATCTGATCGCGCTGAAGGACGGCCGGGTCGTCGCCGAGGGCGCGCCGTGCGACATCGTCACCGCCGAACTGGTCGAGTCGGTCTTCGGGCTGCGCTGCCAGATCATCGACGACCCGCAGACCGGCACCCCGCTGATCGTCCCGGCGGCCCGCGCGGCCCGCCGCCCCGCGGTGGCTACAGCAGCTTCCTGAGCCGCAGCAGATCGAGCACCCCGGCCTCCAGACGCACCCGGCCCCGGCCCCAGGCCCGCGCGAAGTCCAGCTCCCCGTCGACCAGCGCGACCAGATCGTCCCCGGACATCGCCAGCCGGATCTCCGCCTTGTACGGCGGCGGTCCCGGCACGCTCGTCACGTCCTCGATGGTGCCGTGGGTCAGCCGCCCCAGGAACGTGACGTCGGGGTCGGTGAGGCGGCAGCTGAGCGAGCGGTCGAGCGCGGCGGCGCTGCGCACCTCGCCCTCGGCGCCGGACATGTTCCGGGCCAGCCGGTCGAGCGCCGCGCGGCACTGGTCGAGAGTGGCCATCGCCGCCGACGATAGCCCGCCCCGCCCCGGCCGGCGGCGTGGCGGGCCCGCCCACCGGCCTTACGGTCCCGCCCGGCGGTACGCGGTAGCGTCGGGGACATGCACCAGCCGACGCCGGGCCCGCCGCCGCACCGCCCGCACCAGCCCCCGACCGCGGAGACCGGCCGGAGCGCCGAGCCGGAGCCCGGACCCGCCGCTCCGATCGCGCCGGATCCCGGCCCTGTACCGGACAGCGCACCGAAGCCCGAGGGGCCCGAGGCGCAGGCCGCACCCGACGGGAGCGCCGCGCCCGCCGCCCCGCAGCCGCTCGGCGTCGCCCTCACCCCCACCGGCGAGCCCGCCGTCGACACCCCGCTGCGCCGCCTCGCCGACGCCGACCACCTCGCCGTCGGCGCGCACCTCGCGGTGTACGAGGATGTTCACCGTGGGCTGCGTGACGCGCTGGCCGCCCTCGACGGGCAGCCCGGGCCGCCCGCCCCCACGCCGGCCGGACACGGCACGGCGACGAACGACCTCAGGAGCTGAACCACAGGTGGCAGGAGTGGCACGACGCCGACTCGACGCGGAGCTGGTGCGCCGCAAGCTGGCCCGCTCGCGGGAGCACGCCGGTCAGCTGATCGCCGCGGGACGGGTGACCGTCGGCGGCACGACCGCGACCAAGGCCGCCACCCAGGTCGCCACCGGCGCCGCCGTGGTCGTCCGCGAGGACGCCGACGATCCGGACTACGTCTCGCGCGGTGGGCACAAGCTCGCCGGGGCCTTCGCGGCATTCGTCCCCCTCGGGCTGCGCGTCGAGGGGCGCCGCGCCCTCGACGCCGGGGCCTCCACCGGCGGCTTCACCGACGTCCTGCTGCGCGCCGGGGCCGCCCATGTCGTCGCCGTCGACGTCGGCTACGGCCAGCTCGCCTGGTCCCTGCAGAGCGACGAGCGGGTCACCGTCAAGGACCGCACCAACGTCCGTGAGCTGACCCTCGACGCGATCGACGGCACCCCCGTCGACCTGGTCGTCGGCGATCTCTCCTTCATCCCGCTGGGCCTGGTCCTGCCCGCCCTGACCGCCTGCACCGCGCCCGGCGCCGACCTCGTCCTGATGGTCAAGCCGCAGTTCGAGGTCGGCAAGGAGCGGCTGGGCAGCGGCGGGGTGGTCCGCAGCCCGGAGCTGCGCGCCGAGGCGGTCCGCGCCGTCGCCGCCCGCGCCGCCGAACTGGGCCTGGGCGTCCTCGGCGTGACCGCGAGCCCGCTGCCCGGCCCCTCCGGCAACGTCGAGTACTTTCTGTGGCTCCGCGCCGGGGCGCCCGCACTCGACCCGGCGGATGTCGACCGTGCAGTGGCGGAGGGGCCGCGTTGACCACCACACAGGCAGTTCAGGAGAGCGCACCGCACCAGGGCGAGCAGCAGGTGAGGACGGTGTTCCTGCTCGCCCACACCGGCCGTCCGGCGGCGATCCGCAGCGCCGAACGCGTCGTGACGGGCCTGCTGCGCCACCGCATCGGCGTCCGCGTCCTCGCCGAGGAGGCCGCGGACCTGCCGCTGCCCGACGCCGTCGAACGCGTCGCCTCCCGGCAGAGCGCCGCCGAGGGCTGTGAACTGCTCGTCGTCCTCGGCGGTGACGGCACGCTGCTGCGCGGCGCCGACTTCGCCCGCACCTCCGGGGTGCCGATGCTCGGCGTCAACCTCGGCCGGGTCGGCTTCCTCGCCGAGGCCGAACGCGACGACCTCGACAAGGTCGTCGACCGCGTCGTCACCCGCTCCTACGAGGTCGAGGAGCGCATGACCCTCGATGTGCTGGTGCGCAACAACGGCAGCATCGTGCACACCGACTGGGCGCTCAACGAGGCGTCCGTGGAGAAGGCCGCCCGGGAGCGGATGCTGGAGGTCGTCACCGAGGTCGACGGCCGCCCGGTCTCCCGCTTCGGCGGCGACGGCGTCGTCTGCGCCACCCCGACCGGCTCCACCGCGTACGCCTTCTCGGCGGGCGGGCCGGTCGTCTGGCCCGAGGTGGAGGCGCTGCTGATGGTGCCGATCAGCGCCCACGCCCTCTTCGCCAAGCCGCTGGTCACCTCCCCGAAGTCGGTGCTCGCGGTCGAGGTGCAGCCCAAGACGCCGCACGGTGTGCTCTGGTGCGACGGGCGCCGCACCGTCGAGCTGCCCGCCGGGGCGCGCGTCGAGGTCCGCCGCGGCGCCGTCCCGGTCCGGCTGGCCCGGCTGCACCACGCCTCCTTCACCGACCGGCTGGTCGCGAAGTTCGCCCTGCCGGTGGCCGGCTGGCGCGGCGCCCCGCACTGACACCGGCCCGCGCCCGGTACCGGGGTGTACCGGGACGATCCCGGGCACCCCGGCGGGCGGCGGGAACGGGAGTCCGTCGCGAGGGGGCCGCCGGACCTCGTAAGGTCGTATCCGTGTTGGAGGAGATGCGGATCCGGTCCCTGGGCGTCATTGACGACGCCGTAGTCGAGCTGTCCCCGGGCTTCACGGCGGTGACGGGTGAGACGGGCGCGGGCAAGACCATGGTCGTCACCAGCCTCGGCCTGCTGCTCGGCGGGCGCGCCGACCCCGCACTGGTGCGGATCGGCGCCAAGGCGGCGGTCGTCGAGGGCCGCCTCACGATGGACGCGGAGGCGTCCGCGGCGGTCCGCGCCCAGGAGGCGGGCGCCGAACTGGACGACGGGGCGCTGCTGATCAGCCGCACCGTCTCCGCCGAGGGCCGCTCCCGCGCCCATGTCGGCGGCCGGTCCGTCCCGGTCGGCCTGCTGGCGGAGCTGGCCGACGAACTGGTCGCGGTGCACGGCCAGACCGACCAGCAGGGCCTGCTGCGCCCGGCCCGCCAGCGCGAGGCCCTGGACCGCTACGCCGGGGACGCCGTCGCCGCCCCCCTCGCCCGCTACACCTCCGCCCACCGGCGGCTGCGCGCGGTCGCCACCGAGCTGGACACCCTGACGACGCGGGCCCGCGAACGCGCCCAGGAAGCCGATCTGCTGCGCTTCGGGCTGGACGAGATCGCCGCCGTCGAACCGCAGTCCGGCGAGGACACCGCGCTCGCGGCGGAGGCCGAACGCCTCGGCCACGCCGAGGCCCTGGCCGCCGCCGCCGGCGCCGCGCACGCCGCGCTGGCGGGCAACGTGGAGGATCCCGAGGGCGTGGACGCCGCCGCCCTCGTCGCCGGTGCCCAGCGCGCGCTGGACGCCGTACGCGGCCACGACCCGCAGCTGTCCGCGATGGCCGAGCGGGTCGGGGAGATCGGCATCCTGATGACGGACGTCGCGGGCGATCTCGCCGGGTACGCCGACGGGCTGGACGCCGATCCGCTGCGCCTCGCCGCCGTCGAGGAGCGCCGCGCCGCGCTGACCCAGCTGACCCGCAAGTACGGCGAGGACATCGACGCGGTCCTGGCCTGGTCCCAGGAGAGCGCGGCGCGCCTGGCCGAACTGGACGGCGACGACGACAGGATCACCGAGCTGACGGCGGAACGCGACGCCCTCCGCGCCGAACTGGGCGCCCTGGCCCAGGAGCTGACCGACGCCCGGACCGCCGCCGCCTCCCGCTTCGCCGCCGATGTCACCGCGGAGCTGGCCGAACTCGCCATGCCGCACGCCCGGGTGAGCGTCGACATCCGCCAGATCGAGGCGGCCGAGGAGAGCGAGGGCATCGAGGTCGGCGGCCGGTCCGTCGTCCACGGGCCGAGCGGCGCCGACGAGGTCGAGCTGTTGCTCGCCCCGCACCCGGGCGCCCCGCCCCGCCCGATCTCCAAGGGCGCCTCCGGCGGTGAACTCTCCCGCGTGATGCTCGCCGTGGAGGTCGTCTTCGCCGGTTCCGACCCCGTCCCGACGTACCTCTTCGACGAGGTCGACGCGGGCGTCGGCGGCAAGGCGGCGGTGGAGGTCGGCCGCCGCCTCGCCCGCCTCGCGCAGTCCGCGCAGGTCGTCGTCGTCACCCACCTCCCGCAGGTCGCGGCCTTCGCCGACCGGCAGCTGCTGGTCGCCAAGACCCACGACGGCTCGGTCACCCGCAGCGGTGTCACCGTCCTGGAGGGCGAGGAGCGCATCCGGGAGCTGTCGCGGATGCTGGCCGGCCAGGAGGACTCGGAGACGGCCCGGGCGCACGCCGAGGAGCTGCTGGAGACGGCCCGTACGGGACGGTGACGAGCGCCGCCCGGCGGCCGAGGGGAGCGGGATGAGCGGGGCACGTGGGCTTTTCACGGACGGCCGGGCGGCGGTCCTCGCGGGCGCGGTGGCCGTCACCCGCGCCGGATACGCGGCGCTGCGCCGCAGACCGCCCGGGGGCGCCGCGCGGTGGCAGCGCACCAACCACGCCGGACGCCCGGTCACGCTGTACGCCGGGCCCGCCACCGCCCTCGGCACCGCCTGCGCGGTGGCCGCCGCGCCGGGAACGCCGCGCGCCCGCACCGCCGCGGCGCTCACCGTCCTCGCCGCGGGCGCCTGCGGTGCGTACGACGACCTGCGCGGCGCGGGCGACCCGCGGCGCGGCTTCCGGGCCCATCTCACGGCGCTCGCACACGGCGAGGTGACCTCCGGCGCGGTCAAGCTCCTCGGCATCGGCGGCGCCGGGCTCGCCGCCGGGGCGGCGCTGCGGCGGCGGCTGGCCGATGCGCTGCTCGCGGGCGTCGTCGTCGCCGGGAGCGCCCATCTGGTCAACCTTCTCGACCTCCGGCCGGGCCGCGCCGTCGGTGCCGTGCTGGTCCTGGGCGCGCCGGGGCTGGTCGGCGGCGGCCCCGCGGGGCGTGCCGCGCCCGCGCCGGTGGGTGCCGCGGCCGCCGTCCTCGCCGACGACGTCGCCGCCCGCACGATGCTCGGCGACACCGGCGCGCACGCGCTCGGCGCGGCGCTTGGCCTGTCCGTCGTGGCCCGGTACGGCCGGGCCGGGCTCGCCGCGCACGCCGCCGCGTTGGTGGCGGCGGCGGTGGTCGGCGACGTCCGGGGCCGGTCGCCCGGACCGGCCCCGACCGGGTGCCGGGGAACGGGTGTTCTGTCCCCCATGGGGGTGGTCCAGCGGTCGGGCGGGTGAGACATCCCACCTGAACGGCGGGCGAACGGTGCGGAATTGACGCGTGCGGCCTGGCATCCTGGTGCGCGGTGCCGCGGCGAGGCCGCATGCACTCCCCGCGTACGCCCCCGGCGCCCGCAGGCGCTCCGCGCGCCCCTCGGTGGGCAACTCCCCGCGACCCGCCGGAGTGCGATCCGCCCGACCGTCCCACCGCACGGACCCCAGCCCGCCGACCCAGGAGCCCACGCCGTGACCCGCATGCCGCCCCCGCCGCACGGCCAGGCGCCACTGCGCACGGTCCAGGTACTCGGCCCCGGCGCCACGGGCAGCGCCGCCCACGTCCGCTCGCTCGCCGCCGGGCTGATCGCCCGCGGTGTGCAGGTCACGGTCTGCGCCCCGGCCCCGGCCGAGGAGACGCACGGCTTCACCGCGGCCGGTGCCCGGTTCGTCCCGGTGGCGGCCCGCCCCGACCCGGCCGCCCTCGCCGCACTGCGCGGCGCCTTCCGCGACGCGGACGTGGTCCACGCCCACGGCGTACGGGCCGGGCTGAGCGCCCTGCCGGTGCTGCGCACGGTGCGCGGCCCGCGCGGCGGCCGCCTCCCGCTCGTCGTCACCTGGCACACCGCGGCCCGTGCGGCGGGCGCGCTGGTGCGGCTGCGGGAGCGGCAGTTGGCGCGCGCCGCCGCCGTCGTCCTCGGCGTCTGCGCCGGGCTCGTCGACCGCGCCCGGGAACGCGGCGCCCGCGACGTCCGGCTGGCCCCGCTCGCCCCGCCGGGCCCCCGGACCGCCGCCGACGGCGACGCCGACCGCACCCGCCACAAGGTCCGGGCCGAACTGGGCGCGGTGGACCGCCCGTTGGTGCTCACCGCGGGCCCGCTGGAGGAGCGCCAGGAGCACGATCTGCTGCTGGACGCCGCGCACGCCTGGGCCACGCGCGAGCCCCGTCCGCTGCTGGTCGTGGTCGGTGAGGGCGACCGCCGGGCCGCCCTCCAGCGCCGGATCGACACCGAGGAGCTGCCCGTCCTCCTCGCCGGGCACCGCGCCGACCTGCCCGAACTCCTCGCCGCCGCCGATGTGGTGGCCGTCCCTGGCCGCTGGGAGGCCCGGCCGCCCCTCGCCCAGCAGGCCCTCGCCGCCGGGGCGCCGCTGGTCGCCGCCGCCACTGGCGAGCTGCGCGAACTCCTCGGCCCCGCCGCCGAGCTGACCCGCCCCGGCGACGCGGTCGCCCTCGCCCGCGCGGTCCTCGGCCTGCTCGCCGACCCGGCCCGGCGTGCCGCCCTCGCCACCGCCGGTCCGCTCCGGGCCGCCGACTGGCCGACCGAGGACGCCACGGTCGCCCAGGTCCTGAGCGTCTACGACGAGGTGGCCCGGCCCGGCGGCACCCCCGCCCCGGCCTGAGCCCGCACCGCCCGGGGCCGCTACGGTGACCTGGACGGAACGGTGCGTACGCGGACACGGCGGAGGCGGACGATGACGGCAGCGATGGCGGGCTTCGCGCTCTTCGCCCTGATGATGACGGTGGTGCCCGGCCCGGACACCCTGCTGGTGCTGCGCAACTGTCTGCGCGGCGGCCGCCGGTCCGGCGCGGCCACCGCCCTCGGCGCCGCCGCGGGCTCACTGGCCTGGGCGGTGGCGGCCGCCTTCGGCCTCGCCGCGGCCCTCCAGCGCTGGGACGCCGCCTTCACCGCCGTACGTCTCCTGGGCGCCGGGTATCTGGCGCTGCTGGGCATCCAGGCGCTGTGGGCGTGCCGCCGCTCCGCCGCGCCGGGGGCTTCTGGGGGGACGGCGCAGGCGGCGCCCGAGGCGGCGGCCACCGCGCTGCGCGGCTTCCGGCAGGGCCTGCTGAGCTGTCTGCTCAACCCCAAGGTCGGGATCTTCTTCGTCGCCGTGGTTCCGCAGTTCCTGCCCCAGGGCCGCCCGGTCCTCGGCGCGACGCTGCTGCTCGGCGCCGTCGACGCGGTGATCGCCGCCGGCTGGCTGCTGCTGATCGCCCTCGGCGCCGGCCGCCTCTCCACCTGGCTGCGCCGCCCCCGGGTGCTCCGCGGTCTGGAGGGCACGACCGGCGGCGTCCTCGTCGCGCTCGGGGTGGGCACGGCGCTGGAGACGGCCACCGGGTGAGCGGGCGGGCTCCCCGGGGATTCCCGGCTACGACGGGCGCCCGCCGAACTGCCAGCGGTGCACCTCGATGTCGGCGTACCGCTCCCGGGTGAGGAGGGCGCGGGCCGCCTCCCGGTCCGGCGCCCGGACCAGCGCCGCGGTGCCCAGCCAGGCGGTGCCGTCGTCGGAGAGCAGCGGTCCGTAGGCGATCAGCTCGTCCCGGTCGCGGGGGAGTTCGAGGTCGGCGGGCCGCCCCACGCCGAGGCCGAGTACCAGGAAGCGGTCGCCGCCGGTCCGGCCGCCGGGGAACTCCCACATGGTGCGCCCCAGCGTGTTCCGCCACCGCCGCACCAGGACGTCCCGGTAGACCCCGGCCTGCTGCCCCGGCTCGTCGAAGGCGAACGCGCGGGCGGCGGCGGGATCGGGCAGGTCGAGGAGGTGCACGCTGCCGGTGGGCGTCTCGCCGTCGTCGGTGAGGGTCGGGCCCCGGGCGATCATCTCCTGCGCGTACCGGTCCATGTAGGACCAGTGCTCCTCCAGCAGTTCATGGCGGAGCGTCAGGGAATCGGGCCGGTCGCGGTGGTGGCAGAGGAACTCCATGCCCGAAGGATCCCCGCGGAAGGCCGCCGGGGCGAGCGGTTTCCCGGCGGCGGCCGGTGCACGCGCCCCGGCCCCACGAAGAGCGGGGAGACGCCCCTACGCTTTCTCCGCATGCCGCCGCGCCCGCAGCGCCAGCCGCAGGCCCAGCACCGTCTGCGGATCGTCCAGGTCGGTGCCGAGGAGATGGGCGATACGGGCCAGCCGGTCGTAGAGGGTCTGGCGGTTGACGTTGAGGGCGCGGGCCGTCTCCGCCTTGCGGCCGGCGCTCGCCAGATACGCCTCCAGCGTCGGCAGCAGCGGCTGGCGCGCCGCCCGGTCGTGGTGGAGCAGCGGGCCGATGGCGCGGGTCACGAAGTCCGCGAGGACCTCCTCCCCGCCGTGCTCCCGCAGCCGCCACAGCAGCAGTTCGATGTCGAGGCGGCGCGCGTCGTACCACGGCTGGTGCGGCAACCCCTGCGCGGCGGCCGCCGCCTGGGCCGCATGGCGCAGCCCGGGCCCGGCGGCCGCCCACTCGCCCGCCGCCCCGACCACCACCACCGGCCGCGCCGCCGCCGGACGGTCGAGACCGGCCCGCGCCACCCCGGTGTGCAGCGCCTGCGCCACCCGGTCGGCCAGCGCCTCCCGGGCCCGCCCCGCCCGCAGCGCCACCAGCAGCGGCACCCGCCCCTCCACCGGCCGTACGCCCAGCAGCACCGGTACGCCCAGCGCCGTCAGCTCCTCGCGCAGCGCCTGGGCGAGGACCGCCCAGCCGCCGTCCGACACCAGCCCCGACGGCAGCCGCATCACCACCGGCACCACCGGGTCGCCGCCCGGCCGGAACCCCAGCAGCCGCGCCTGGCCCGGCGCCTCGGCGGCGGAGACCCGGCCCTCGGCGAGATCGGCCAGGAAGTCGCCCCGGCCGCGCGCCGCCAGCACCTCCTCCTGGCGGGACTGGAGCATCACCACCGCCAGCAGATCGGCCGCCCGCGCGGCGGCGATCCGGTGCACCGGCGCCGCCGGGGAGTTGACCGGCAGCAGCACCAGCCGCGCCCGTACGGCGTCCGGCCCCGGCCCACCGCCCGGCACGTCGACGCGGACGCCGGTCTCCCGCAGCCCCTCCCAGGCCAGCAGCGGATCGGCGTCCGCGGGCCCGTCGCCGTCGCCCTGCGGGCCCGCCGCGTACAGCGGACTGCCGTCGGCCGACTCCAGACAGAGCGGATTGCCGGTGAAGTCGGCGAGCAGCCGCAGCACCTCCGGGGCCCCGCCACCGCGCAGCAGCGCGTCCGTACAGCGCCGGATGAGCGCGTCGGCGCGGCGCAGCAGCGTGTAGTGGCTGTTGACGATCTCGGTGTGGATCTCCTCGGTGACCGTGACGTACGGGACCTCGCGGTGCAGCTGGATCAGGGTCAGCCCGCACTCGCGGGCCGCGTCGACCAGCGCCGCGGGCAGCGTGGTGAACCGCGCGCCCAGCTCCACCACGAGCGCCGCGATCCGCCGGTCGGCGAGATCGCGGACGAAGGCGCGCAGCTCGGTGGGGCGGGCGCCGAGCCCCAGGCCCGTGGTGAGCAGCAGCTCGCCGCCCTTGAGCAGCGAGGCGATGTTCGGCACCTCCCCGGCGTGCACCCAGCGCACCGGGCCGTCCAGCCCGTCGGCGCCCGCCACCACCTCCGACAGACCGCGCCGCAGCGCGGGCAGCTCCAGCGCCCTGCGTACGGTGATCTCCGCTTCGATCGTCGTCTCCGGCCCCATGGCCTCGACGGTACCCGCAGCGCGTCGTCCCACGTCACAGCGGCCGCGGCGCCTCCCGTCAGCCCGACGAGGCGCGCACCACCAGTGTGGCCGGGGTGACGACCGCCGCCGGGCCCGCCCCACCGAGCTGCGCGCCTTCGTCCGCGATCTCCCGCAGCAGCATCCGCGCCATCAGCCGCCCCATCTCCGTCACGTCCTGCCGCACCGTGGTCAGCGGCGGCTCGGCCCAGGCGGCGGGCTCCAGATCGTCGTAGCCGACCACCGCCACGTCCTCGGGCACCCGCCGCCCCCGCTCCCGCAGGGTGCGCAGCGCGCCCGAGGCCATCAGGTCCGAGCAGGCGAACACCGCGTCCAGCTCCGGCGCCGCGTCCAGCAGCCGGGCCATCGCCGCCTCCCCGCCGTGCGCGGTGAACCTGCCGTCCGCGACCAGCCGGGGATCGTACGCCCCCGGCGCCAGCGCCTCGCGGTAGCCGGCCAGCCGGTCGGCGGCCGACGTCTGGTCGAGCGGCCCGGTGATCACGGCGATGGCGCGCCGCCCCCGCTCCCGCAGATGCCGTACGGCCTGCCGGGCGCCGTCGCGGTTGTCGGTGTCGACGTACCGCACCCCCGGATCGTCCGCGGCGCCCGCCCAGCCGGGCCGACCGCCGTAGACCACCGGGAGTCCGGCGCGCGCCGCCGCAGACGGCAGCGGATCGTCGTGGTGGAGCGAGAACAGCAGCGCGCCGTCGACGTGCCCGGCGGCCAGATACCGGCCGATCCGCGGCCAGTCCGCGCGGCTCTCCACCAACAGCAGCAGCAACTGGAGGTCCGCGGCGGCCAGTTCCCGGCCGATGCCGCGCAGCTGCCGCCCGAAGAACGGATCGCTGAACACCCGCTCCTCCGGTTCGCCGATGACCACCGCGACCGCGCCGGTGCGCCGGGTGACCAGGGAGCGGGCCGCGCTGTTGGGGACGTACCCCAGCTCGGCCACGGCCCGCGCCACCCGCTCCCGCACCGCGGGCCGCACCCCGGCGCCGCCGTTGACCACCCGCGAGACCGTCGCCCGCGAGACCCCGGCGCGCGCGGCGACCGCCTCCAGGGTGGGCCGCCGGACGTTCCGTTCCGTCATCGTCGTCCAACTCCTTTTTTCTTGGGGCGCCTTGACGTCGACTCATCGAGTCGGCAGGGTGCCCCCAACGACTGAGAGCGCTCTCAGACGCGCCTCTGGAAGACTCCTCCCGAACCCCCCACCGTGTCGAGGAGAAGGACATGATCATGGAACTCAGGACGCAGGCGGTGGCGATCGCCTGCGCCCTGGCGACGGCGGCGCCCTGGTGGGCGGCCCCGCACACCACCCCGGACAAGGCGGCCGCCCCCGCCTTCCAGGAGGTCTGGCGCACCGACTTCGACGGCGCCGCCGGCTCCCGCCCCTCCGCCGACGACTGGATCACCGACACCGGCACCGGCTACCCCGGCGGCCCCGCCCACTGGGGCACCGGCGAGGTGCAGAACTACACCGACGCCCCCGAGAACCTCCAGCTCGACGGCGCCGGACACCTCAAGATCACCGCACTGAAGAAGGACGGCGGCTGGACCTCCGGCCGGATCGAGACCCGGCGGACCGACTTCGCCGCACCCGAGGGCGGTGCGATGCGCGTCGAGGCGCGCGTCAAGCTGCCGGACATCACCGGTGACAAGGCCCTCGGCTACTGGCCCGCCTTCTGGACGCTCGGCGCCGACTTCCGCGGCAACTACACCAACTGGCCCGGCATCGGCGAGTTCGACATCCTGGAGAACGTCAACGGCGCCGACACCCTCTGGGGCACCCTGCACTGCGGCGTCAGCCCCGGCGGCCCCTGCAACGAGACGGAGGGCAAGGGGAGTTCCCGCCCCTGCCCCGGCTGCCGGGACGGCTTCCACACCTACGCCCTCGAACTCGACCGCACCGACCCCGCCCACGAGAAACTGACCTGGTACCTCGACGGCGCCGCCTACCACACCGTCGCCGCCTCCGAGATGGACGCCGACACCTGGGCCCGCGCCACCCACCACGGCCACTTCCTGCTGCTCAACCTCGCGATGGGCGGTGGCTTCCCGGACGGCGTCGCCGGCCGCGCCACCCCCACCGACACCACGGAACCCGGCGCCTCCCTGCTGGTCGACAACGTTGCCATCTCCGTCGCACGGCCCACCTCCCACACCCCGTAAGGAGTCACCCGTGATCAGCCGCCGTACCCTGCTCGGCTCCCTCGCCGCCACCACCGCCGGGCTCGCCCTCGCACCCCGGGCGTCCGCCCTGCCCGCGCCCCTGCTCGGGAACGCCGCCGCCGGGATGCCGCTGCACCTCGTCAACCACACCGGCGCGTACGACAACGCCTCGATCCGCGTCTACATCGTCGGCAACGACGGCAACCGGCAGGTCCGTGTCACCCCCGACGGCCAACTGGCGCCCGTCGCCCTCGCCGACAACGGCCCGGACGGCTTCACCGACTACGGCATCCCGCTCGCCGGCAGCGGCACCACCACGCTGAACCTGCCGCAGATGTCCGGCCGGATCTACGTCGCGCTCGGCGACCCGCTGAAGTTCAAGGCGGTCGAGGACGGCAACGGCAACGCGGCGCTCGCCTACCCGGCCGGCTGGGTCGAGGGCGACCCCAACTACCCGGTGCTGCACGACTGCGCCGAATTCACCTACAACTCCGGCGGCATGTACTGCAACACCACCATGGTCGACATGTTCAGCGTGCCGCTGGAGATCAAGCTCAACGGCGCCAAGGAGCAGACCACCGGCACCCTCAAGGACGGCGCCCGCGCCAAGGTCTTCGCCGACGTCAAGGCGGCCGACGGCTTCGGGAAGCTGGTCGTCGACGACAAGCGGGTCATCGCCCCCGGCCACGGCCTGGACAGCGGCCTGTTCGCCACCGACTATTTCGCCCCCGCCATCGACGAGGCGTGGTCCACGTACGAGAAGAAGGACCTCAAGGTCACCACCAACGCCGGGACCTTCACCGGCCGGGTCTCCGGCGGCAAGCTCGCCTTCACCGGCCCCGGCAGCGTCTCCTTCGACAAGCCCTCCACCCGCGACGTCCTCTTCTGCGACGGCGCCCTCGCCGCCCCCAACGACGGCACCCTCGGCCCGGTCGCCGCGATCCTCGGCGCCGCCCTCAACCGCTCCATCCTCACCACCGCCGACGCCCAGCCCGGCACCGACCCGGCCACCTTCTACCAGCAGCAGCTCACCCACCACTACGCCAAGGCCATGCACGAGGCCACCCGCGACGGCAAGGCGTACGGCTTCGCCTTCGACGACGTCGCCGGGTTCGCCTCGTACATCGAGGACGGCGCCCCGAAGGAGATCACCCTGACCCTCACCGCCTTCTGACGGCCCGACGGCGGCCGCCCCGGCACCGGGCGGCCGCCGCACGCTCCGGCCGCCCGCCCGGTCCTGGCCGGAATTGGGTAGGGCCGCGCCGCACCCGGCTCGTACGCTGTGCCGCATGTCAGGTACCGCACACACGTCCGACGGCCCGGCCGACCGCACCCTCGGTGGCCCGCCGCCACCCGGCCCGGACCGTACGGCCGTCGCCACCGCCCAGCGGCGTACCGTCCGGGTCCTGATGTCGGCCCAGGTCGTGGCCGGCATCGGCATCGGCTCGACGCTCTCGGCGGGGGCGCTGCTGATCGGGCGGCTCAGCGGCTCGGAGGCGCTCGCCGGGCTCGCCACCACCTCCGCCACGCTCGGCGCCGCCCTCCTCGGCATCCCGCTCGCCGCGCTCTCCCGCTCCCGGGGGCGCCGCATCGGCCTGGGCACCGGCTGGCTGATCGCCGCCGTCGGCGCGCTGACCGTGCTCCTCGGCGCCCGCCTCGGCCGCCCCGAACCGGTCCTCCTCGGCACCCTCCTGCTCGGCGCAGGCACCGCCACCAACCTCCAGTCCCGGTACGCCGCCACCGACCTCGCCGACGACGGCAACCGCGCCCGCTCCCTCTCCCTCGTCGTCTGGTCGACCACCGTCGGCAGTGTCATCGGCCCCAACCTCACCGGCCCGGGCGAGCCCGTCGCCCGCGCGCTGGGCCTGCCCGAGGAGGCGGGGACGTTCCTCTTCTCCACCGTCGCCTTCCTCGGCGGCTGGGCCCTCAACCACTTCCTGCTCCGCCCCGACCCGCTCCACCTCGCCGCCACCCTGAGCCGCGCCGGGGCCGACGGGATACCCGAGGCGGCCGCGCCCGCCCCGGACGCGCCCGCCGCCCCGCGCTTCACCGCCCGCTTCGCCGAGGCGCTCCGCGTGGTCCGCGCCGTGCCCGCCGCCCGCCTCGGCCTGGTCACCGTCGTCCTGGGCCACGCCGTCATGGTCTCCGTGATGACGATGACCCCGATCCACCTCGCCCACCACGGCGCCGGTCTCAGCGTCGTCGGCTTCAGCGTCAGCCTGCACATCGCGGGGATGTACGCGCTG
This sequence comes from Streptomyces sp. NPDC029159, assembly GCF_055564055.1. NCBI lineage: Bacteria > Bacillati > Actinomycetota > Actinomycetes > Kitasatosporales > Streptomycetaceae > Streptomyces > Streptomyces sp. NPDC029159. Next base: position 337,873 of record NZ_JBVHWT010000007.1, on the reverse strand, counting down.
TCGCCGCTGGTCGGGCGGCTCGCCGACCGCCTCGGCCGGATCCCGGTGATCCTGCTGGGCCAGGCGCTCTACCTGCTCACCGCCGCCGTCGCCGGGCTCGCCGGAGCCAGTCACACCGCCGCCGTCGGCGCCCTGTTCACCCTCGGCCTGGGCTGGTCCTTCGTCACCATCGGCGGATCCACCCTGCTCACCGAGGCGCTGCCGGCCGCACAGCGCTCCGAGATCCAGGGCCTCGCCGACACCCTGATGAACCTCGCGGGCGCGGCCGGCGGCGCCGTCGCCGGCGGCCTCGTCGCCCTCATCGGCTACGGCGGTCTCAACGGCGTCGCCGCCCTCCTCACCCTGCCCGTCCTCGCCCTCGCCCTGGCACCCGGCACCCGCGCCAGGCCCTGACCGCCGGCGCACGGCGAAGGGGCCGCCCCACCCGGGGCGGCCCCTTCCGTACGTCTGTGACCTGCGGCTCAGCCGCCGCCGTACGCGCCGCTCGCCGTCAGCCGCAGCGCGGTGTCGATCAGCGGGACATGGCTGAACGCCTGCGGGAAGTTCCCCACCTGCCGCTGGTTGGCGGAGTCCCACTCCTCGGCCAGCAGCCCCAGGTCGTTGCGGAGCGCGAGCAGCCGCTCGAAGAGCGCCCGCGCCTCCTCCACCCGCCCGATCATCGCCAGATCGTCCGCCATCCAGAACGAACAGGCCAGGAACGCGCCCTCGTCGCCCTCCAGCCCGTCGACGCCCGCCTCGTCACCGGAGGTCGGGTAGCGCAGGATGAAGCCGTCCTCGGTGGACAGCTCCCGCTGGATCGCCTCGATCGTGCCGATCACCCGCTTGTCGTCCGGCGGCAGGAAGCCCATCTGCGGGATCAGCAGCAGCGAGGCGTCCAGCTCCTGGGAGCCGTAGGACTGCGTGAAGGTGTTGCGCTCCTTGTCGTACCCCTTCTCGCAGACGTCCCGGTGGATCCGCTCGCGCAGCTCCTTCCAGCGCTCCAGCGGCCCCTCGGCGTCGCCCGCCTCGATCAGCTTGATCGTGCGGTCCACCGCGACCCACGTCATGACCTTGGAGTGGACGAAGTGGCGGCGCGGCCCGCGGACCTCCCAGATGCCCTCGTCCGGCTCGCTCCAGTGCTTCTCCACCCAGTCGATCAGCTTCAGCTGGAGCAGCGAGGCGTAGTCGTTCCGGGCCAGCCCCGTCATGTGCGCCAGGTGCAGCGCCTCGATGACCTCGCCGTAGACGTCGAGCTGGACCTGGCCCGCGGCGCCGTTGCCGACCCGCACCGGCCGGGAGTTCTCGTACCCCGGCAGCCAGCTCAGCTCGTTCTCGCCCAGCTCCCGCTCACCGGCGATGCCGTACATGATCTGGAGGTTCTCCGGGTCGCCCGCGACCGCCCGCAGCAGCCACTCGCGCCAGGCCCGCGCCTCCTCGCGGTAGCCGGTGCGCAGCAGCGAGGAGAGGGTGATGGCGGCGTCGCGCAGCCAGGTGAAGCGGTAGTCCCAGTTGCGGGAGCCGCCGAGGTCCTCCGGCAGCGAGGTGGTCGGCGCGGCCACGATCCCGCCGGTCGGCGCGTACGTCAGCGCCTTCAGGGTGATCAGCGACCGGACCACCGCGTCCCGGTAGGGCCCGTGGTACGTGCAGTGCTCGACCCACTCGCGCCAGAAATCCTCGGTGGCGACGAGCGCGTTCTCCGGCTCGGCCAGCGCCGGGGGCTGGTGGTGCGAGGGCTGCCAGCTGATCGTGAAGGCGATCCGCTCGCCCGGCGCGACGGTGAAGTCGGAGTAGGTGGTCAGCTCCTCGCCGTACGTCTGCGCCGTGGTGTCCAGCCACACCGAGTCGGGACCGGCCACCGCGACCGTCCGCCCGTCGACCTTGTGCACCCACGGCACCACCCAGCCGTACGCGAACCGCATCCGCAGCTCGGAGCGGACCGGGACGGTGCCGCTGACGCCCTCGACGATGCGGATCAGCTGCGGCGCGCCGTCGCGCGGCGGCATGAAGTCGATCACCCGGACGGTGCCCTGCGGGGTGTCCCACTCCGACTCCAGCACCAGCGAGTCGCCGCGGTAGCGCCGCCGGTCGGCGGGGAGCGGGCGGGTGCCCTCGGAGTGGGCGGGGCCCATCCGCCAGAAGCCGTGTTCCTCGGTGCCCAACAGCCCGGCGAAGACCGCCGGGGAGTCGAATCGCGGCAGGCAGAGCCAGTCCACCATGCCGTCCCTGCACACGAGAGCGGCGGTTTGCATATCGCCGATGAGTGCGTAGTCCTCGATGCGCCCGGCCACGTGCATCTCCTGTCGAACTGGAGTCACGCCCCCTCGGGACGTGGTAGCTGTCCGTCCTGCCCATGAAACGTTGTCGAGCAGCGGGACCGGAAATCGGGCGGGGGTGGTGCCTCACCGGACGGCTCGTAACGAGTGTCCGAGCAGGATACGACGGCCCACGGGCCCCCGCGCGACGCCCATGGAGGGGCGTGTCACTCGTTCGGGTGACGTGGGGCGGAGCGGCCGCGGCGGACGCCGACGGGCGCGACCATCCCCGGTCGCTGATAGCCTGGTATCCCGTGGACCGGTGGGCCCCACAAATGTCACGGCAGATGTCACGGCACCCCCGAGCCGCAGCGAAGGCACCCCTCGTACCCCGGGGACGGCGCCGCATCGCACCTCTCCACTCGCGACCACGGGAGCCCCCTCTTGGCCATGCCGCCCTCTGCTTCTCGACAGAACGCAGCCACGACGACCAAGCACATCTTCGTCACCGGGGGCGTCGCCTCCTCGCTCGGCAAGGGCCTCACGGCCTCCAGCCTCGGCGCGCTCCTCAAGGCGCGGGGTCTGCGGGTCACCATGCAGAAGCTCGACCCGTACCTGAACGTCGACCCCGGCACGATGAATCCGTTCCAGCACGGTGAGGTCTTCGTCACCAACGACGGAGCCGAGACCGACCTGGACATCGGCCACTACGAGCGCTTCCTCGACGTCGACCTCGACGGCAGCGCCAACGTCACCACCGGCCAGGTCTACTCCACCGTGATCGCCAAGGAGCGCCGCGGCGAGTACCTGGGCGACACCGTGCAGGTCATCCCGCACATCACCAACGAGATCAAGCACCGCATCCGCCGGATGGCGACCGACGACGTCGACGTCGTCATCACCGAGGTCGGCGGCACGGTCGGCGACATCGAGTCGCTGCCGTTCCTGGAGACCGTCCGTCAGGTCCGCCACGAGGTCGGCCGGGACAACGTCTTCGTCGTGCACATCTCGCTGCTGCCCTACATCGGCCCGTCCGGTGAGCTGAAGACCAAGCCGACCCAGCACTCCGTCGCGGCCCTGCGCAACATCGGCATCCAGCCCGACGCGATCGTGCTCCGCGCCGACCGCGAGGTCCCCACCGCCATCAAGCGCAAGATCTCGCTGATGTGTGACGTGGACGACCAGGCCGTGGTCGCCGCGATCGACGCCCCGTCGATCTACGACATCCCCAAGGTGCTGCACGCCGAGGGCCTGGACGCCTACGTCGTCCGCAAGCTGGACCTGCCGTTCCGCGACGTCGACTGGACCCAGTGGGCGGACCTGCTGGAGCGCGTCCACAACCCCGACCACGAGGTCAAGGTCGCGCTGGTCGGCAAGTACATCGACCTGCCGGACGCCTACCTCTCGGTCACCGAGGCGCTGCGCGCGGGCGGCTTCGCCAACAAGACCCGCGTGAAGATCAAGTGGGTCACCTCCGACGACTGCACGACCCCGGCCGGCGCCGCCGAACAGCTCGGCGACTGCGACGCGGTCTGCATCCCCGGCGGCTTCGGCGACCGCGGCGTGGACGGCAAGGTCGGCGCGATCACCTACGCCCGGGAGCACAAGCTGCCGCTGCTCGGCCTCTGCCTGGGCCTGCAGTGCGTGGTCATCGAGGCGGCCCGCAACCTCGCCGGTATCGAGGGCGCCAACTCCACCGAGTTCGACCCGGCCGCCGCCCACCCGGTGATCTCCACGATGGCCGAGCAGATGGACATCGTCGCCGGTGAGGGCGACATGGGCGGCACGATGCGGCTCGGTATGTACCCGGCGAAGCTCGCCGAGGGCTCGATCGTCCGCGAGACCTACGACGACCAGCCGTACGTCGAGGAGCGCCACCGCCACCGCTACGAGGTCAACAACGCCTACCGCGGTGAGCTGGAGAAGAAGGCCGGTCTGCTCTTCTCCGGCACCTCCCCGGACAACAAGCTCGTCGAGTACGTCGAGTACCCGCGCGAGGTGCACCCCTACCTCGTCGCCACCCAGGCCCACCCGGAGCTGCGCTCCCGCCCGACCCGCCCGCACCCGCTCTTCGCGGGTCTGGTGAAGGCAGCTGTTGCGCAGCAGCAGCAGCAGGCGGAGCCGAAGAAGGGCGCCGGTAAGTAAGCGGTACCCGGCCGCTACCGTGGACCGGGGCAGGGATCTCGTACGAGGTCGCTGCCCCGGTTTCTGCGTTGACCAGGACAATCAGGAGGACGTATGGCGATCGAGGACACCCCCGAGGAGTGGACGGTCACCGCTACCGCGACGCCGTTCACCGGGAACAAGACGAGCGTGCGGACCGACGACGTCGTCATGCCGGACGGCTCCACGGCCCGCCGTGACTACCAGGTCCACCCCGGTTCGGTGGCCGTCCTCGCCCTCGACGACGACGGCCGGGTCCTGGTCCTGCGCCAGTACCGCCACCCCGTGCGCCACAAGCTGTGGGAGATCCCCGCCGGACTGCTGGACGTCCCCGGCGAGAACCCGCTGCACGCCGCCCAGCGCGAGTTGTACGAGGAGGCGCACGTCAAGGCCGACGACTGGCGGGTGCTGACCGACGTCTACACCACGCCGGGCGGCTGCGACGAGGCCGTCCGGATCTTCCTGGCGCGCGGTCTCGCCGAGGCGGAGGGCGAGCGGTTCGCGGTCTCCGAGGAGGAGACCGACATGGAGCTGGCGCGGGTCCCGGTCGACGAGCTGGTGCGCGGGGTGCTCGCCGGGGAGCTGCACAACAACTGTCTGGTCGTCGGCGTGCTGTCGCTCGTCGCGGCGCAGCAGGGGGCGGGCCTGGAGTCGCTGCGCCCGGCCGACGCGCCCTGGCCGGCGCGCCCCTTCGGCGCCTGATCCACCGCCGGCCCGCCGCCGGTCCACCGTGCCGCCACGCCGTCCCGGTCGGATGATCCGCTGATCCGGCGGAGTGACCCGAACGCCAAGACCCGCGCGGGGCGCGGGGCATGACGGGGCGTGAACTACGCTCGGCAACGTTCCCGTACGCGATCGGCGGCGGGCTCGTATGCGCAGGTGGACGGGAGAGTGGCCCGTGACGGACCAGGCGGTGGGCACAGGGCACCTCCCCCCGGAGGCGGCGGGATGCGCCGCACCGGCGGGGAGCGGACGGGTGCCGGTTGACGGCGAGGACGCGGTGGCCGGCCGGCCGTCATCGACCGTGCCCGCGATGCCGGAGGCGCCGCCGGCCGGGGCGGCGGCGGAGGGGACCGAACCTTTCGAGGTACCGGGCGCCGCGGGACCGGGGGAGGAGGCGGAGCCCGCCACACCACCGGCTTCCGGGCCCCCGGCCTCCGTCGTGCCACCGGCTTCCGGGCCTCCGACCCCCGGTACCTCGGCCTCTGCGCCGCCTGCCTCCATGCCTTCCGTCTCCGTGCCTTCCGTCTCCGTGCCCGCCGCCTGCGGTCCGCCGGACGAGGCGCTTCCGGCCGCCGGGGACGCGCCCTCCGTTTCACCGGTCACCGCTCCTGCGCCCGCCGTGCCGGAGACCTCCGCCCCCGTGTCCTCGTCGCAGTCATCCGCCCCCGCACCCCCGGCCGAGGCATCGTCGTACTCCGGGCCCTCCGACGCGTACCCCGGACGCTCCGGGGCACCGGCCGCCGCCCCCTCCGTCCCCCGTCCCGGCATCCCCCCGCGCCCCACCGTTCCGCCGCCGGTCGCCCCGCCCCGGCCCGCCGCCCACGCGCTGCCGGCCCGCGGTCTGCTGGGCCGGTCCCGCGAGCTGAAGGCGCTCCGGGCCGACATCGAGCGGGCCGGTCTCGACACCCTCTCCGGCCGGAAGAGCCCCCGCAGCCGGGTGCTGCTCATCGCCGGGCGGCCCGGCTGCGGCCGTACCGCGCTCGCCGAGGAGCTGCTGCGGACGCTCTCCGGCACCTATCCGGACGGGGTGTTCCGGGCCCGGCTGTCCGGGCCGGACGGTGCGCCCGTCCCCACCGGCGACGTCGCCCGCGGGCTGCTCACCGCGCTCGGCGCCGCCGTCCCGGCCGGCTCGGACGACGACGAACCGGCCGAGGCGCTCCGCGCGGAGCTGGCCGCCCGCCGTGCGGTCCTCCTCCTCGACGACGCACCCGGCGCCGACCACGTCGAACCGCTGCTGCCCGATGCGCCGGACTGCCTGGTCGTCGTGGTCTCCGAGGGCCCGCTCACCGGTATCCCCGACGTCCGGCCGTGCACCCTGGGCGGGCTGGACGGCGCCGCCGCGGTCGCGCTGCTGGCCCGGTTCGCCGGACCGGTGCGGATCACCGTCGACCCGCGGTCGGCCGACTCCGTCATCGAGGAGTGCGGCGGGCAGCCCGCCGCGCTGGTGCTGGCCGGCGGCTGGCTCGCCGCCCGCCCCAAGGCCTCCGTCTCGGATCTGCGTACGGCGCTGCGCGCGGTGGAGATCCCGGCCGAACTCCCCGTCGGGGAGCGCCCGTTGTACCGCGCCTTCCACCTCGCCCACGACGGACTGCCGCCGTCCACGGCCCGGACGCTGCGGCTCCTCACCCTCGCCCCGCCCGGTCTCGTCGACGCGCACACCACGTCCGCGCTGGCCGGTTGCACGGTGGAGACCGCCAAGGAGACCCTCGCCGATCTGGCCGCGCTGGGACTGCTGCACCAGGAGACGGAGCCGGACGACGGTCCGGCCTCCCCGGGCACCGCCACCGGTCCCCGCCACCGGCTCCCCGGCTGCCTCGCCGCCCGCGCCGCCGAGCTGTTGCGGACGCACGAGCGCCCGGCCGAGATCCAGTTGGCCCGCGCGCGGATGCTGGAGCGCACCGTCCGGCTGCTCCAGTCCTGCCGGGGGAGCGGCGAGCCGCCCGGGTCACCGGCGTGGGAGCGGGCCGAGGCGCTGCCGTTCGCGCTGCGCTTCCCCTCGCGCGCGGCGGCCGCCGCCTGGCTGCGCCGCCGCCGCGCCGCCCTGCTGGACGCGGCCCGCCTCGCGGTGTCCGACGGTGAACTCGACACCCTGGACCGGCGGTTGATCGCCACCCTGGTCCGCGCACTGATGGCGCACGAGGGCCCGGAGGCGGCCGCCGGTGACCTCTACGCCCTGCACGAGTTGGTCCTGGAGGTCGCCGAACGCCGGGGCCTGGGGCGGGAGAAGGCGGCGGCGCTGCTCAACCTCGCCGATCTGGACGGCGGCGCCGGGCGGACCGGGGCGGCGCTCGCCCGGTACCGCGGCGCCCTGGAGGCGGCCCGTTCGGCGGGCGACGCGGTGGCGACCGGCCGTGCTCTGGAGTCGCTCGGCGGTACGTACAGCGAGCTGGGGGACTGGCAGCGCGCCGCCGACTGGTACGGCCGGGCGCTGGAGCTGCGGCTGAGCCGGGGCGAGAGCGCGGACGCGGCGCGGCTGCACGGCCGGATCGGCGGGGCGCACGGCCGGGCCGGGCGCTGGCCGGAGGCGCTCAAGGAGTGGCGGGCGGCGGCCCGCACCTCCCGCAGGCTCGGCGATCTTGCAGGTCAGGCGCGTGCGACCGCTGAAGCGGCACATGTCCAGGAGCGTGCCGGACGGCCCGAGGAGGCGCTGCGGACCGCTCTGGAGGCCCTGCACACCGCACGCGGCGCGGACGACGCGGTGCTGGAGGCGGGGCTGCAGCTACGGATTGCGGACCTCCTCGACGGGCTCGGCGACCCGGCGGCGGCACGGCTGCACCGTGCCGCAGGGGAACAACTCCTCCAAGATCACCCCAAGTGACCTACGAAATCGGTGGTGGTCATCGAAACAATTAATGCTTTGCAAGGCTAGACAAGAGAGGATCCTTCAATAGACTGGGTTCGCCGCGTCGCTCGCGGTCAGTTCCGTCATGTGTCACATGAGGGATAATTCTCCTGTAAGCACTCATTCAAGGACCGTGATCGACGTGAAGGTCGGCATCCCCCGCGAGGTCAAGAACAACGAGTTCCGGGTGGCGATCACGCCCGCCGGTGTCAACGAGCTGGTCCGCAACGGCCACCAGGTCGTCATCGAGAAGGACGCCGGCGTCGGCTCCTCCATCCCCGACGAGGAGTACGTGGCCGCGGGCGCGACCATCCTCGACACCGCCGACGAGGTCTGGGCCACCGCCGACCTGCTCCTGAAGGTCAAGGAGCCGATTGCGGAGGAGTACCACCGCCTCCGCAAGGACCAGACCCTCTTCACGTACCTGCACCTCGCGGCCTCCCGTGAGTGCACCGACGCGCTGCTGGAGTCCGGCACCACCGCCATCGCCTACGAGACCGTCGAGACCGCGACCCGCGCGCTGCCGCTGCTCGCCCCGATGTCCGAGGTCGCGGGCCGGATCGCCCCGCAGGTCGGCGCCTACCACCTGATGCGCCAGGCCGGCGGCCGCGGTGTGCTGCCCGGCGGTGTCCCCGGTGTCCAGGCGGGCAAGGCGGTCGTCATCGGCGGCGGCGTCTCCGGCTGGAACGCCGTGCAGATCGCCGTGGGCCTCGGCTTCCACGTCACCCTGCTCGACAAGGACATCAACAAGCTCCGCGAGGCGGACCGGATCTTCGGCACCAAGGTGCAGACGATCGTCTCCAACGCCTTCGAGCTGGAGAAGGCCGTCATCGAGGCCGACCTCGTCGTCGGCGCGGTCCTGATCCCCGGCGCCAAGGCCCCCAAGCTCGTCACCAACGAGCTGGTCGCCAAGATGAAGCCCGGAAGTGTCCTTGTCGACATCGCGATCGACCAGGGCGGCTGCTTCGAGGACTCGCACCCCACCACGCACGCCGACCCGACCTTCCAGGTCCACAACTCGGTGTTCTACTGCGTCGCCAACATGCCCGGCGCGGTGCCCAACACCTCCACCTACGCGCTGACCAACGCGACCCTGCCGTACATCGTCTCGCTCGCCAACAACGGCTGGGTCGAGGCGCTGCGCCGGGACGCCGCGCTGGCCAAGGGCCTCAACACCCATGACGGCAAGGTCGTCTACCGCGAGGTCGCCGAGGCCCACGGCCTGGACTCCGTGGAGCTGGGCGACCTGCTGGGCTGAGCGTCAACTCCGCGCGCGTGCGCGGCAGAACCGGCCGGGTCCCGTCGACGGGACCCGGCCGGTCGCGTGTGGGAGGACACGCCCGTACCACGCCCTCGGTGCGGCCTCGGCGCGGGGGCGCGCAACTCGCGTCGTACGTAACCCTTGAGGTGATTCGCGTCCCCCCGAAGCCTCATGTGCGCGCGGCTTGCACCCTTGACATGGGCGGGTTTCTTATCCGTCACATCGCGCCGGGTCGGGTGGATTGTGTTGCTGCGGACGCCCGACACGCCATAGAGTCGCCAACCGTCGGCATGGTGTCACGCTGACCTATCGATAAGTTTCCTGGTTCCATCCAAGGAGGTACGACGACTTGTGAATGAGTCGACAATTACTCCCGGAGGGGCTCAGCCAGGAGCAGTTGCGCGGGGCCAGGCCCCCTCGGGGCACGAGGCTGTCGGCTCCGTAGCGGTCCACACCTCCGCAGCCCGCCCGAGCACGACCTCGACAGCCCACCAGAGCATGGACGGCCATTACGTGAACGCCACGGCCGGCGACCGGGGCAGTGGAGATCCCACCCGTCTCGCCGACTACGAAGACCTGCCCCAGGGGCATTTCTACGATCCGGACGCGGAGTACGAGCCGGACCCCGAGTACGCGGCCACGCTCGCGCCGGACGCTGCCCGCCAGCGCCGCGAGCGCGTCGGCCCGACCGGCCGTCCGCTGCCGTACTTCCCGATCCCGGGACCGCTGTCGGAGCACGGCCCCGCCAAGATCATCGCGATGTGCAACCAGAAGGGCGGGGTCGGCAAGACCACCTCGACCATCAACCTGGGCGCGGCACTCGCCGAATACGGGCGCCGGGTGCTGCTCGTCGACTTCGACCCGCAGGGCGCCCTGTCGGTCGGCCTCGGCGTCAACCCCATGGAGCTCGACCTGACGGTCTACAACCTGCTCATGGAGCGGGGCATGTCGGCCGACGAGGTGCTGCTCAAGACGGCGGTCCCCAACATGGACCTGCTGCCCAGCAACATCGACCTCTCCGCCGCCGAGGTGCAGCTGGTCAGCGAGGTGGCCCGCGAGTCGACGCTGCAGCGCGCGCTCAAGCCGCTGATGAACGACTACGACTACATCGTCATCGACTGCCAGCCCTCGCTCGGTCTGCTCACCGTCAACGCGCTGACGGCGGCTCACAAGGTCATCGTGCCGCTGGAGTGCGAGTTCTTCGCGCTGCGCGGTGTCGCGCTGCTCACCGAGACGATCGAGAAGGTCCAGGAGCGGCTCAACCCCGACCTGGAGCTGGACGGCATCCTCGCGACGATGTACGACTCCCGCACCGTGCACAGCCGTGAGGTACTGGCACGCGTCGTGGAGGCGTTCGACGAGCACGTCTACCACACCGTCATCGGCCGTACGGTCCGCTTCCCCGAGACGACCGTCGCGGGCGAGCCGATCACCACGTACGCCTCCAACTCCGTGGGGGCCGCCGCCTATCGTCAGCTCGCCAGGGAGGTGCTCGCCCGGTGTCACGCCGAGTGAGTCTGCCGGGCGCCGACGAGTTGTTCCGCACCACCGGGGGCACGGGCCTGCAGTCCTCACCGCCCCGCCGCACGGGCGAATCCGGCGACGAGGCGGCCCGGGTGCCGTCTCCCGGCGGTGAGCTGGAGGTGGCGCCCGCCGGTGCGGCGGACGCCACCGCGGCGCGTACCGCATCCGCCGAGCACGGCGGGCGCGGCGCGGACCAGGAGACCGCGGGCGGGCACCGCCGGCCGGAGAACCGCGGAGTGCCGGAGGCGGCGGCCGCGGCCGGGCAGCAGGGCGGCGCCGCCCGCCGCCGCGGGGGCCGGGGCGCCAACCGCCGCCCCAGCGGCCGCGAGCGCCACGACGAGAAGATCACCGTCTATGTCTCCGCCGAGGAGCTGATGGACCTCGAACACGCCCGGCTGGTGCTGCGCGGCGAGCACGGGCTCGCCGTCGACCGCGGCCGGATCGTCCGCGAGGCGGTCGCCGTCGTCCTCGCCGACCTGGAGTCCCGCGGCGACGCCAGCATCCTGGTACGGCGGCTGCGCGGCAGGTAGCCGCCCCGGGCCCCGATAGCCTGCCTACGCGGGCCGCTGCCCGCGCGCCAGCCCGCCCGCGCGCGGGGCCCGCAGCACCCTGGACCACGATGCCGACGACCCAGCACGACACCGCCTCTTCGCGGCCCCCGCGCCGTACCCTCGGCCGGGGGCCGGAGGACGGCACCGCGGAACCGGACGGCGCCGCAGCGGATCCGGGCGGCGCCCCGGCGGCCGAGGAGACACCCGCGGCCGGAGCGCCGGAGCCCGCCACGTCCGAGGAGACGCCGGAGCCCGGCGCACCAGGGCCTGGCGAGGAGCCCCCTGGGCCCGCCGACGGGGCCACACAGTCCGCGGACGCCCCCGCCGACGGCCGTTTCACCGTCCGGCTGGACAACTTCGAGGGCCCCTTCGACCTCCTCCTCCAGCTGATCTCCAAGCACAAGATGGACGTCACCGAGGTCGCGCTCTCGCAGGTCACCGACGAGTTCATGGCGCACATCCGGGCCATGGGCGCGGACTGGGACCTCGACCAGACCACCGAGTTCCTGGTCGTCGCGGCCACCTTGCTGGACCTCAAGGCCGCCCGGCTGCTGCCGGTCGCCGCCGTCGAGGACGAGGCGGATCTGGCGCTGCTTGAGGCCCGTGACCTGCTCTTCGCCCGGCTGCTGCAGTACCGCGCGTACAAGCGGATCGCGGACATCTTCGGCGACCGGCTGGCGGACGAGGCGCGCCGCCACCCCCGCACCGTCGGCCTGGAGCCCGAGCACGCCGAGCTGCTGCCGGAGGTGGTGCTGGGCATCGGCCCCGAGGGGTTCGCCCGGCTCGCCGTCAAGGCGATGCAGCCGAAGGCCCGGCCGCAGGTCTACGTCGACCACATCCACGCACCGCTGGTCAGCGTCGCCGAACAGGCCGAGGTGGTGGCGGCGCTGCTGCGGGAGGCGGGGGTGCGCACCTTCGCCGAGCTGGTGGCCGACGCCCCCGACACCCTCACCGTCGTGGCGCGCTTCCTGGCCCTCCTGGAGCTGTACCGGGAGCGGGCGGTGGCCCTGGACCAGCCGGAGGCCCTGGGCACCCTCACGGTCCGCTGGACGGGCCCCGAGGACGCGACACCGCAGGTCACCGACGGATACGAAGGACGGCCCGAGCCCGCCGAGGCGGCGGCGGGCCCGATGGACGACGCGACCGACGAGACCGAGGGAGAACAGGCGTGAGCGGGGCCGGCGAGGCGTACGACGTCACGGAGCAGGGCGGGCCCGCGCGGTCCGGGGAGCCGGCCGGGGCGCCCGGCACGGCGGAGCTGGAGCTGAAGCCCGCGCTGGAGGCCGTCCTCATGGTCGTCGACGCCCCGGCGACCGAGGAGCACCTGGCCCGGGTGGTGCAGCGGCCCCGCCGCGCGGTCGCGCTGGCGCTGCGCGAGCTGGCCGACGAGTACACCCGCCAGGGCCGCGGCTTCGACCTGCGGCTGGTCGCCGGTGGCTGGCGGTTCTACGCCCGCGCCGCCTACGCCGACGCCGTGGAGGGCTTCGTCCTGGACGGGCAGACGGCCCGGCTGACCCAGGCCGCGTTGGAGACCTTGGCCGTGGTCGCGTACCGTCAGCCGGTCAGCCGTTCCCGGGTCTCCGCCGTACGCGGGGTCAACTGTGACGGCGTGATGCGCACCCTCCTGCAGCGCGGGCTGGTGGAGGAGGCGGGGACGGAACCCGAAACAGGTGCGATCCTGTACAGGACGACGACGTACTTTCTGGAGCGGTTGGGCCTGCGTGGCCTGGACGAGCTCCCGGAGCTCGCACCGTTCCTCCCGGAGGCGGAGGCGGTCGAGCGCGACTCCCCGGAAGGTATCCCGTCGTTCGAAGTGGACGACAGCGGCGACTCTCAGACGGATCATTGATGCGAAGCAGCGGCAGGAACAGCACGGGCAGCGGCGGCGGTAGGGGCAACTACCGTGGCGCCGGGAACAAGCGCGACGAGAAGCAGCAGCGCGCGGGTCGGCCCCGTCCCGAAGAGCGCCGCTACGACGTGGGCGAGTCCGGCGACGGCCGCGGATCCGCCCCGAAGAGCGGCGGCGCCCGGGGTGCCGCGGCCCGCGGTGGCGCCAAGGGCGGCCCCCGCACCGGCGCGAAGCAGGGCGGACCCAAGGGCGGCCCGCAGCGCGGCCGGGGCCAGGCGCCGTCGCGCCCCCGCGAGCTGGACGCCAAGATCGAGGAGCGCAACCGCGCCCGCCACAACAAGCCGCAGGTCAAGACCCCGAAGACGTTCGGCGAGCAGGAGGGCGAGCGGCTGCAGAAGGTGCTGGCCCGCGCCGGTATGGGCTCGCGGCGCGCCTGTGAGGAGCTGATCGAGCAGGCACGGGTCGAGGTCAACGGCGAGATCGTCCTGGAGCAGGGCGTCCGCGTGGACCCGGAGAAGGACGAGATCAAGGTCGACGGCCTGACCGTCGCCACCCAGTCGTACCTCTTCTTCGCGCTGAACAAGCCCGCCGGGGTCGTCTCCACGATGGAGGACCCGGACGGCCGCCAGTGCCTCGGCGACTACGTCACCAACCGGGAGACGCGGCTCTTCCACGTCGGGCGGCTGGACACCGAGACCGAGGGCATCATCCTGCTCACCAACCACGGCGAGCTGGCCCACCGTCTGACGCACCCGCGCTACGGCGTCCAGAAGACCTACCTCGCCGCGATCCAGGGCCCGCTGCCGCGCGAGATCGGCCGGATGCTCAAGGACGGCATCCAGCTGGAGGACGGCTACGCCCGCGCGGACCACTTCCGCGTCGTGCAGCAGACCGGCAAGAACTACCTCGTCGAGGTCACCCTGCACGAGGGCCGTAAGCACATCGTGCGGCGGATGCTGGCCGAGGCGGGCTTCCCCGTCGACAAGCTGGTGCGCACCGCGTTCGGTCCGATCGCGCTGGGCGACCAGAAGTCCGGCTGGCTGCGCCGCCTGACCAACACCGAGGTCGGCATGTTGATGCGCGAGGTCGACCTGTAACCGGCACCCCTTGCCCGTAGTGATCACCACCCCTTATTGTCACTGTGACGATTAAGGGGTGGTTTTCATGGGGTCCGCAGCGACCGGCGCACTGATGGGGCTCGCACTGGGGGACGCGCTCGGTTATCCGACCGAGTTCCAGGGCGTACCGGAGATCCTGGCCGAGCACGGCGACTGGCGCCGCCTCCCGCTGCCGGAGCCGGCCCTCATCACCGACGACACCCAGATGACGCTGGCCCTGGGCCGGGCGCTGGAGCTCGCGCGCCCCGCCGGGCCGCTCACCGCCCGGACCCTGGAGCCCCCGGCCCGCGCCGAGTACATCGCCTGGTGGCGCTCCCCGGAGAACAACCGCGCCCCCGGCACCACCTGCCTCACCGCCTGCGCCCGGCTCGCCGAACCGGCCACGCACTGGACCGAGGCCGCGCCGATGCGCTCCAAGGGGTGCGGCGCCAACATGCGGGTCGCGCCCGTCGGCCTCGTACCGGGCCTCACGGTGGCGCAGCGCTCCGGCGCCGCGCAGTTCCAGGGCGCCCTCACCCACGGCCACCCCACCGCGCTGGCCGCCTCCGACCTCACCGCGTACGCCGTACGCGTCCTCGCCGACGGCGCGCACCCGCGCGAGCTGACCGCCCTGCTGCGCGGGTACGCCCACGCCTCCCGCACCGTCTACCGGGAGGAGTGGCTCGGCGACCTGTGGCGCCGCTCCGGGGACGCCGGGTCGCAGGCGTACGCCGCCCGTGGCTGGGACGACTGCCTGGGCGTCCTGGACCGGCTGGACGCCGCGCTGCGCGCCCCGGACCGCGAGGCCGACCCCTGCGAGGCCACCGGCGCCGGATGGATCGCCGAGGAGGCGCTCGCCACCGCCCTGTACTGCTTCCTGCTCTTCCCCGACGAGCCGGTCACCGCGCTGCGCCGGGCCGCCGTCAGCTCCGGTGACTCCGACTCC
Source organism: Streptomyces sp. NPDC029159 (assembly GCF_055564055.1). Taxonomy (NCBI): domain Bacteria; kingdom Bacillati; phylum Actinomycetota; class Actinomycetes; order Kitasatosporales; family Streptomycetaceae; genus Streptomyces; species Streptomyces sp. NPDC029159. Next base: position 322,686 of record NZ_JBVHWT010000007.1, on the reverse strand, counting down.
CTCGCCTGCCTCGCCGGAGCGTTCGCCGGGGCCCGCCTCGGCGCCGGCGCCTGGCCCCGGGAGTGGACCGACCGCATCGAGCACCGCGCCGTCCTGCTGGCCCTGGGATCCGCCTGGGACGCCTGACCTGTCGGCCGTCGGCCCGCCGCCCGCCGTCCGGTGGGCGGTCGCCGGGTACGGCTGTCGGTGGTGCTGGCTACGCTTGATCGTGTGCGTGCGGGGTGTGCGCACAGGGAGCAGGACGTGCGCGTACGAGCGGCCGGTGGGGCCGTCGACAGCGGCTTCGCCGGGGCCGGTGGCGCGCATGGGTAGCCCGGCGCCGTCGCGGCGCCGCGAAAGGACATCGCCCAGTGAGATCCGCACTCGTCATCGGCACGGGCCTGATCGGCACCTCCGTCGCGCTCGCCCTCCAGGCCCGCGGCGTGCAGGTGTACCTGGAGGACCACGACCCGACGCAGGCCCGCACGGCCGCGGCGCTCGGCGCGGGCACCGACGCGCAGCCGCCGGGCCCGGTCGACCTCGCGGTCGTCGCGGTCCCGCCCGCCCACGTCGCGGAGACCCTCGCCGGGGTGCTCGGCCGCGGTGCCGCCCGCGCCTGCATAGACGTCGCCAGCGTCAAGGGCGGCCCGCGCCGGCAGCTCCAGGAGCTGGGCTGCGACCTCTCCGCCTACCTCGGCACGCACCCGATGGCCGGCCGGGAGCGCTCCGGTCCGCTGGCGGCCACCGCCGACCTCTTCGAGGGGCGGCCCTGGGTGCTGACCCCGTCCCCGGACGGCGACACCGAGGTGCTCAACCTCGCGCTGGAGCTGGTCGCGCTCTGCCGCGCCGTCCCGGTGGTCATGGACGCCGACGCCCACGACCGCGCCGTCGCCCTCGTCTCGCACACCCCGCAGCTGATCTCCAGCCTCGTCGCCGCCCGCCTCAGGGACGCCGACGAGACCGCGGTGCGCCTGTGCGGCCAGGGGATCCGGGACGTCACCCGCATCGCCGCCTCCGACCCGGCGATGTGGCTCGACATCCTCTCCGCCAACCCCGGCCCGGTCGCCGACATCCTCGCCGAGGTCGCCGCCGACCTGGACGGCACCGTCCGGGCGCTGCGCGTCCTGGAGTCCGCGGACGAGCGGAAGCGGGCCGACGGCGCGGCGGACATCGGGGACGTGCTGCGCCGCGGCAACGCCGGGCGCGAGCGGGTCCCGGGCAAGCACGGCTCCGCCCCCGCCGCGTACGAGGTCGTCGCCGTCCACATCGGCGACCAGCCCGGTGAGCTGGCCCGGATCTTCGCCGACGCGGGCCGCGCCGGGGTCAACATCGAGGACGTCCGCATCGAGCACGCCACCGGTCAGCAGGCCGGTTTCATCCAGCTCACGGTGGAGCCGGGCGCGGTGCCGCAGCTCACCGCGGAGCTGAAGGAACGGGGCTGGTCGATCCGCCGCTGACACCGTGGACCACGGGCCGCAAGGGAGCCAGTAACCTTGACGGAGGCCATTCGGCCCGTGGACCCCCGCCCCGTGTAACCAGAAAGGTGTTCACCACCGTGGAAACCGCCGCCCGGACCGCCCCGGCTGCAGTGATTGTCGCCATCGACGGCCCCGCTGGCACGGGCAAGTCCAGCACGTCCAAGGCCGTCGCCGCCAAGCTCGGCCTCGGCTACCTCGACACCGGCGCCCAGTACCGTGCGATCACCTGGTGGATGCTGAACAACGGCATCGACGTGAACGACGCCACCGCCGTCGCGGAGGCCAGCGGCAAGCCCGCCATCGTCTCCGGCACCGACCCGGCCGCCCCGACCATCGCTGTCGACGGCCTCGACGCGGCCGGCCCGATCCGCACCCAGGAGGTCACCTCCGCGGTCAGCGCCGTCAGCGCCGTGCCCGAGGTGCGTACCCGGATCACCGAGCTGCAGCGCACCATCGCCGCCGAGGCGCCGCGCGGCATCGTCGTCGAGGGCCGCGACATCGGCATCACGGTGCTGCCCGACGCCGACCTCAAGGTCTTCCTCACCGCCTCCGCCGAGGCGCGCGCCGCCCGCCGCAGCGGTGAGCTGAAGGGCAAGGAGGCCAGCGACCTGGCCGCCACCCGCGAGGCCCTGATCAAGCGCGACGCCGCCGACTCCTCCCGTAAGACCTCCCCGCTGGCCAAGGCCGACGACGCCGTCGAGGTGGACACCACAGAGCTGACGCTGGAGCAGGTCATCGAGTGCGTCGTCACCCTCATCGAGGGCGCGAGCGCCGCGAAGGCGGGGCGGGACGCCCGGTGACCACCAGCGACGTGGCCCCGAGCGAGTCGGGTGCCGCGGTCGGCCGGCGGATCGGCATCGGCCTGATGTACGGCCTGTGGCGGCCGCGGGTGCTGGGCGCCTGGCGGGTGCCGTCGGCCGGCCCGGTGATCCTCGCGGTCAACCACGCGCACGGCCTCGACGGTCCGATGCTGATGGGCACGGCGCCCCGGCCGGTGCACTTCCTGATCAAGAAGGAAGCGTTCGTCGGCCCGCTGGACCCGTTCCTGCGGGGCATCGGCCAGCTGAAGGTGGACCGCGCCTCCACCGACCGCAAGGCGATCACCGACGCCCTCGCGGTGCTGGAGCACGGCGGCGTGCTGGGCATCTTCCCGGAGGGCACCCGGGGCGAGGGCGACTTCGCCTCGCTGCGGGCCGGTCTCGCGTACTTCGCGGTGCGCTCCGGCGCGCCGGTCGTCCCGGTGGCGGTGCTCGGCTCCGCCGACCGCAAGAGCCGCCTCACCCCGGCGGTGCCGCCGCTCCGCTCCCGCGTCGACGTCGTCTTCGGCGACGCCTTCGAGGCGGGGGACGGCTCGGGGCGGCGCACCCGCAAGGCGCTGGACGAGGCGACCGTGCGGATCCAGGGCCGGCTCACCGCCCACCTGGAAAACGCCAGGCGCCTGACCGGGCGCTGACCGACACTTGAGCGGCGGACCGACGCGGTCCGCCGATGACGAAGCCACGCGGCCGACGCCGCACAGTGAGCAGGACGAGGAACGGACTTCATGAACGACCAGATCGACACCGGCGACGAGCACGGTGCGCTTGGCGATGCCGAGTACGCGGAGTTCATGGAGCTCGCCGCGCAGGAGGGCTTCGACCCCGAGGAGGTCGGCGGGGACATCGCGGCGGCCGGGCACGGCCCGCTGCCCGTCCTGGCCGTCGTCGGCCGCCCCAACGTCGGCAAGTCGACGCTGGTGAACCGCATCATCGGCCGCCGTGAGGCGGTCGTCGAGGACCGCCCCGGCGTCACCCGCGACCGCGTCACCTACGAGGCCGACTGGAACGGCCGCCGCTTCAAGGTCGTCGACACCGGCGGCTGGGAGCAGGACGTCCTCGGCATCGACGCCTCCGTCGCGATGCAGGCCGAGTTCGCCATCGAGGCGGCCGACGCGGTCATCTTCGTCGTCGACTCCAAGGTCGGCGCGACCGACACCGACGAGGCCGTCGTCAAGCTGCTGCGCCGCTCCGGCAAGCCCGTGGTGCTCGTCGCCAACAAGGTCGACGGCCCCTCCGGCGAGGCCGACGCCGCGATGCTCTGGTCGCTGGGCCTCGGCGAGCCGCACCCCGTCTCCGCGCTGCACGGCCGCGGCACCGGCGACATGCTGGACGCCGCCCTCGACGCGCTGCCCGAGGCGCCCGCGCAGACCTTCGGCACCGCCCTCGGCGGCCCCCGCCGCATCGCCCTGATCGGCCGCCCCAACGTCGGCAAGTCCTCGCTGCTCAACAAGGTCGCGGGCGAGGAGCGCGTGGTCGTCAACGAGCTGGCCGGCACCACCCGCGACCCGGTCGACGAGCTGATCGAGCTGGGTGGCACCACCTGGAAGTTCGTCGACACCGCCGGTATCCGCCGCCGGGTCCACCTCCAGGAGGGCGCCGACTACTACGCCTCGCTGCGCACCGCCGCCGCCGTCGAGAAGGCCGAGGTCGCCGTCGTCCTGATCGACGCCGCCGAGTCGATCAGCGTGCAGGACCAGCGGATCGTCACCATGGCCGTGGAGGCCGGGCGCGCCCTGGTCATCGCGTACAACAAGTGGGACACCCTCGACGAGGAGCGCCGCTTCTACCTGGAGCGGGAGATCGAGCGGGATCTCGTGCAGGTGCCCTGGGCGATGCGGGTGAACGTCTCCGCGCGCACCGGCCGCCACATGGAGAAGCTGGTCCCGGCGATCGAGACGGCCCTCGCCGGCTGGGAGACCCGGATCCCCACCGGCCGGCTGAACGCCTTCCTCGGTGAGATCGTGGCCGCCCACCCGCACCCGATCCGCGGCGGCAAGCAGCCCCGCATCCTCTTCGGTACGCAGGCGGGCACGAAGCCCCCGCGGTTCGTGCTCTTCGCCTCCGGCTTCCTGGAGGCGGGCTACCGCCGCTTCGTCGAGCGCCGGCTGCGCGAGGAGTTCGGCTTCGAGGGCACCCCGATCCACATCTCCGTCCGGGTGCGCGAGAAGCGCGGCCAGAAGAAGAAGTGACGGCGGGGGCCGGTCCGCAGTGCGGTCCGGCCCCGGTCCGGGCCCGCGCCCGGTCGCACGGATCAGTGATCGTGCGGCCGGGCGCCGCGCGTTCCCGGCGGCAGTGCGGGCAGTGCGCCCCGCGGCCGGTACGGCTGGCGGGCGACGCGCTCCCACTGGCCGGGCGAGGCCGCGGCCCGGCTCCAGCTGCTGGAGCCGTGGCCCGGGCCCGGCCCCTCCTCCTCACCGGTCCGGTCGCCGGGCAGCGCCCGGAACGCCCGCCGGTACTCGGCGTAGAGCGCGTCGTAGATCGGGGTGGCCGAACGGCCGGTCGTGGTGGCCCCGGGATCCTGCGACGGACGCATACCGGGGATCTGCTGCGGAGGGCGGGAGCGCGAGAAGGGGTCATATGGGTGCACGTCTGCACCAACGAACCCGAATCGCCGGGGATGCGGCTTGGGTGCGGAAATGACGGATCGCGGGGGCGTTCCCGTACGGTTCGGCGGGAACGCCCCCGCGATCAGCGGGCTCCTAGGGGGTGTCTTCCCGATCTTCGTGGGGTCGTGGCGAAGATCGGAAAGACACCCCCTAGGCTCAGGTGCCGGCCAGCGGCATCTCCCCGGCGACCAGTACCCCCTGGGCCGCGGCCTTCTCCATCGCCTGGCGCATCAGGTCCTCCCGCGGCTGGTGGCCGATGGAGCCGGACGGCGCGGCGTACATCAGCACCGACTGCGCCTTGGTGGCGGCGGCGCGCCAGCCGTCGGACACGGCGAGCGGCTGGTGCGCCTGCCACCAGGCGGCCTGGCTGCCGGTGCTGCCCGGCTGGAGCACGGCGTGCAGCTTGCCCATGGCCAGCAGCGCAGACCAGCCCGGGTTGGGCGCGGGCAGGGCGTCCACATCGGTGACCGGGTGGAATCCCTGCTCCAGCAGGAGCGGCAGGAAGTCGTCGTCCAGGCTGACCGAACCGGGGCGGGCGATCGGGCCGTCGGGCTCGACGACCAGCGCCGCCCGCAGCTCGCCCGCGACCAGCACCAGCCCGCAGGTGATCCCGAGCGTCGCCTGACGCTCGCTCACCGGGACCGGGCGGGTCGGCGCCGTCCCGGACTGCTGGGCGGCGGTGATGGACTGGACGGCGCCCTTGAGCTGCTCCTCCGAGACCGATACGACCTGCGAGGGGATGCAGGTGGCGTGGGCGAAGGCGAGCACCGCGGTCTCCTCGCCGACGAACAGGACGGTGCTGGTGCGCTCCTGCTCGCTGTCGCCCGGGGTGCGGCAGGAGGTGCAGTCGTAGCTGCCGGGGGCGTCTCCACCGGCCAGCAGGCGGTCGGCTTCTTCGTCGCCGATCTCGGCGCGAACGTCGTCGCTGACGTCGAGCATGCGCGGCACGGGTGGCTCCTCGATCTGTGCGTGGGTGCCGGGGGACCCCGGCTGGTACGGGGGCCGGGGGTCGTCCCCGGCTCGCCGACATGGACAACGGGTGAGCGGCGGCCGGAGTCACGCGCGGACCGGCACGGAATCGAACCGATCACCGCACACGGGAATGGAGTACCGAAAACGGTCGCCGGGCGCCACCCCTCACGCGTCAACCGGGGCGACTTGGGCGGGATTTGGGCGCGGGGCCGCGGCGGGGCGGGACGGTGAGCCCTCGGGAGCCCGCGGCGAGCGGGCGTCCCGCTCGGCACCGGCGGGCAGGCGGTCGGGAAGCCGCGGCGAGCGGGCCGCACTGCGCCTTCCCGTAGGTGTCCGGATGCCCGCCGCCGACCGGGTGGGCCCCCGCGCCGTACGCGCGTGGCGCCGGGCGGTCTCCGGGGCGGCCGCCTACGGTGCGGCGATGCCCGCCACGCCCAGCCGCCGCCCGGTGCGCCCCGGACCGTTCGCCGCCGCCGTCGCCGCGCTGCTGCTCGCCCTCGCCGCCCCGCCGTCCGCCGCGGCGGATCCGATGCCGGCGCCCGTCCCCGGGCCGGCGCCCGCCTGTGCCGCGGACGGCTGGCCCTGGAGCTGTGTCGCCGAGTGCGAGAGCGGCGGGAACTGGCGGCTCAACACCGGCAACGGCTACTACGGCGGGCTCCAGTTCCGGCAGGCCACCTGGGAGGCGCACGGCGGTCTCGCGCACGCCCCGCGCGCCGACCTCGCGCCCCGCGCGGCACAGATCGCGGTCGCCGAGAAGGTCCTCGCCGCCCAGGGCTGGGGTGCCTGGCCGGTCTGCTCCCGCCGGTACGGGCTCAGCGGCCACGGCTACGGCGCGCCGCCGGGCGCGTCGCCCGCCGCCGGGGAGGGGGAGCGGGTGCCGGACCTCCGTACCCTCTGGCCGCTCCCGGGCCTCCCCGTCGTCGTCCCGGTCTGACAGCCGCGCGGTCGATGCGGAATGGGGGCCACAGGTTCCGTCATATCGCTACCGATGGCCTAACTTTCTCGGAACAACTTGGCATAAGCCCTCAACCCGGAACCGTTTCGCTCGGTCCAACCGTTCAGGAGTCGGATGCACTGACCTCCTGAAGTGAGGTGCGGGCCCCGTCGCCCGGGCGGGGAGCGGTGTCGCCCGCCCCGGCGGGACGGGAGCGCACACCGCCTCGACGACACGAGCAGGCGCAAGGGCGACCGGGAAGCCAGGGGATACGGGACGGATGCAGATCTCATTCCTGATTCACAACGCGTACGGCATCGGCGGCACGATCCGCACGACGTTCAACCTCGCCCACGCCCTCTCCGCACGCCATGACGTCGAGATCGTCTCCGTGCTGCGCCACCGTGACGCCCCCGTCCTCGACCTCGGCCCCGGCGTCCGGCTGCGCCACCTCGTCGACCTCCGCGAGGACAGCCCCACCTACGACGGCGACGACCCGGCCTTCGCCCGGGCGGCCAAGGTCTTCCCCGCCGCCGAGGGCCGCTTCGGCCAGTACAGCGAGCTGACCGACCGGCGCATCGCCCGGCATCTGCGCCGTATCGAGGCGGATCTCGTCGTCGGCACCCGCCCCGGTCTCAACGTCCACATCGCCCGGCAGACCCGCCGCGGTGTGGTCCGCGTCGGCCAGGAACACCTCACCCTCGACTCCCACAGCCGGGCGCTGCGGCTGGCGCTGCGCGGCGTCTACCCGCGCCTGGACGCGCTCACCACCGTCACCGAGGCGGACGCCACCGCCTACCGCCGTCTGCGGCTGCCCGGCGTCCACGTCGAGGCCGTGCCCAACAGCGTGCCCGCGCCGGGCCTCGCCCCGGCCGACGCCACCGGCAAGTGGGTCGTGGCGGCCGGGCGGCTGGCCCGCGTCAAGCGGTACGACGTGCTGATCCGGGCGTTCGCCGAGGTTGCGGCCGCCCGCCCGGACTGGCGGCTGCGGATCTACGGCGGCGGCTCCGAGAAGGCCGCACTGCGCACCCTCATCGACGAACTCGGTCTCTACAACCACGTCTTCCTGATGGGCCCGGCCAACCCCCTGGAGACGGAGTGGGCCAAGGGCTCGATCGCCGCGGTCTCCTCCAGCCTGGAGTCCTTCGGCATGACGATCGTCGAGGCGATGCGGTGCGGTCTGCCCGTCGTCGCCACCGACTGCCCGCACGGCCCCCGCGAGATCATCGACGACGGCGTGGACGGCAGACTCGTCCCGGTGGGCGATTCCGGGGCGCTGGCCCGGGGACTGCTCTCCCTGATCAACGACGACGCGGAGCGCCGCCGGATGGGCCGCGCGGCGCTCACCGCCGCCGCCCGGTTCGACCCCGCCCGGATCGCCGCGCGGTACGAAACCCTCTTCGGGCAGCTGCTGGAGGAGAAGCGGAGCAACCGCCTGCGCGGCGCGCTGCACCGTACCCGCGGCGCCCTGCTGAGCGGCGCCTACGCCACCAAGGACGCGGCGAGCGCCGCGCTGAGAGGGGTGCGGACGGTATGAACACCTCCACGCGACCGCCCGCCGCGGACTCCGGCCCTCCGTCGGCCGCCGGCACCGACGGCGCCCCGCCCGGGCTGACCGCCGACACCATCGCCGACTCCGCGGGCGGCCTCACCTTCGACCTCGCCGCCCCGCCCGGAGTCCCCACCACCTGGAGCGCGGCGCTGGTGCTGCGGCTGCGCGGCGCGGACGCCGAGGAGGTACGGCTGCCGCTCGGGCCGAACGGCGCGGGCGGGCTGCGCGCCGTCCTGCCCAGCACCGTCGCGCTCGCCGAGGGCCGCTGGCAGGTCTACGCCGACCTCGGCGACGGCCACGCCCCGCACCGGCTGCTGCCCGGCCTCAACGACCTGCGCTCCCTGGTGGACCGCCGCCCGCTCGCCGGCATCGGCCGCCTCGGCGTCCGCATCCCGTACACCACCAAGCTCGGCAATCTCGCGCTCCGCAGCTGGCTGCGCGGACCGCACGCCGAGGCCGGGGACATCCAGGTGGAGCGCACGGGCATGACCGTCGAGGGGCGGCTCTACGGTGCGCTGCCCGGGGCGGGCGCCCATGTCGAGGCGCGGGCCCGCCGTACCGCGGGCGGCGGCGCCACCGTCACCGTCCCGCTCACCGCCGACGGCGCCCACTTCTCCTTCACGCTGCCGTACGCCGGTCCGGCCGGGCACTGGCGCGGCGGCGCCGAGCCGTGGGACCTGTGGCTGGTGCCCGCCGAGGGCGCGCCGCCGGTGCGGATCGGCCGGCTGCTGGACGACGTCGCGGACAAGAAGCAGATCTTCGCCTACCCCGCGATGCCGGTCCCGGCGGCCGGGGCGGAGGTCCGGGTCGGCCCGTACTACACGCTCGACAACGATCTGGCGCTGCGGGTCGCGGGCCCGGAGACCACCGGCTGACGGCGCCTCAGGCGCCCGTCCCGGCTTCCCCTGGCCGGGCGGCGGCCCGCCGGGCGGCGTCGGCGGCCACCTCCGGGTGGTGCAGGTCGAAGGCGGGCGACTCGGAGCGGATGCGCGGCAGGGTGGTGAAGTTGTGCCGCGGCGGCGGGCAGGACGTCGCCCACTCCAGGGAGCGCCCGAAGCCCCACGGGTCGTCCAGCGTGGTGCGGACGCCGTGGCGGGCGGTGTGCCAGACGTTGTAGAGGAACGGCAGCGTGGAGGCGCCGAGCAGGAACGCGCCGATGCTGGAGAGCGTGTTGAGGGCGGTGAAGCCGTCGGCCGCGAGGTAGTCGGCGTAGCGGCGCGGCATGCCTTCGACGCCCAGCCAGTGCTGGACGAGGAAGGTCAGGTGGAAGCCGGTGAAGAGCGTCCAGAAGTGGATCTTCCCGAGCCGCTCGTCGAGCAGCCTGCCGGTGAACTTCGGCCACCAGAAGTAGAAGCCGGCGAACGTCGCGAACGTCACCGTCCCGAAGACCACGTAGTGGAAGTGGGCGACGACGAAGTAGGTGTCGGTGACGTGGAAGTCCAGCGGCGGCGAGGCGAGGATGACGCCGGTCAGCCCACCGAAGAGGAAGCTCACCAGGAAGCCGATCGACCACAGCATCGGCGTCTCGAACGACAGCGAGCCGTGCCACATCGTGCCGATCCAGTTGAAGAACTTCACCCCGGTCGGCGCCGCGATCAGGAACGACATCAGCGAGAAGAACGGCAGCAGCACCGCCCCGGTGGCGAACATGTGGTGCGCCCAGACCATCACCGACAGCGCGGTGATCGCCATGGTGGCGCCGATCAGCATCACGTAGCCGAAGACCGGCTTGCGGGAGAAGACCGGGATGATCTCGGTGATGATGCCGAAGAACGGCAGCGCGATGATGTAGACCTCCGGGTGGCCGAAGAACCAGAAGAGGTGCTGCCACAGCAGCGCCCCGCCCCACTGCGGCTCGAAGACGACCGCCCCGAAGCGCCGGTCCGCCTCCAGCACCAGCAGCGCCGCCGCCAGCACCGGGAACGCCATCAGCACCAGCACCGAGGTGAAGAGGATGTTCCAGGTGAAGACCGGCATCCGGAACATCGTCATGCCCGGCGCCCGCAGGGTGATGGCCGTGGTGATGAAGTTGACCGCCCCCAGGATCGTCCCGAACCCGGTCAGCGCCAGGCCCATGATCCACAGGTCGGGCCCGACGCCGGGGGAGTGGAAGGCGGAGTTCAGCGGCGCGTACGCGGTCCAGCCGAAGGACGGGCCGCCGTCCGGCGTGAGGAAGGCGCCCAGGACCATCAGCCCGCCGAAGAGGTAGAACCAGTACGACAGCGCGTTCAGCCGGGGGAAGGCGACGTCCGGCGCCCCGATCTGGAGCGGCATGATCTCGTTGGCGAAGCCCGCGAACGCCGGGGTGGCGAAGAGCAGCAGCATGATCGTGCCGTGCATGGTGAACGCCTGGTTGAACTGCTCGGCGCTGATCAGCTGGAGCCCCGGACGGGCCAGCTCGGCGCGCATCATCAGCGCCAGCACCCCGCCGACCAGGAAGAACCCGAACGACGTGATCAGGTAGAGGTGCCCGATCTTCTTGTGGTCCGTCGTCGACAGCCAGTCGGCCAGCGCCCGCCCGCGGTGCCGCGCCCGGACCGGCGGGCGGGCTGCGGCGGTGTCGGTTCCCATGCGCGGCACCTCGTTCGTCGGGGCGGACCGGTGCCGGGCGGCGGCCGGACCGGGAGACCCGCCACATGATGCGCGTGGCGTTCGGACGGAGCGAGGGGGCGCTCCGGTCCGTTCCTGGCGATTCACCCGCTTCCCCGCGCCGGTGCCACCGGGCCGCCGTGGGGAAGCGGCGGGTGTCCGCCGACCGCCGGAAGGACCGATGTGCGAAAACTGTGTGTGGAATGTGTCTCATTTCGCGGCCGGGTGCGGCCGGCGAATTCACCCGGCCGCCGGGAATCCACGGGTCGGACCAGGGGTAATTCCGGCCGCGCTCACCCTTCCGGGTAAAGGGCGCGTGCGGGGTGTCCGGAATTCGCGCCCGGCGTAATGGCGGCCGCTTTGTTTTCCACCCGGATGCGCCGGGGTACGGCGCGAAAGAGTGACGGAAGGTACCGCAAACGCCGAGACCTTGGCCGTGACCCAAGTGTGACCAATGAAAGACCGTGAAGAGACCCGGAGCGCGGAACCGAACGCCCTTCCGTGTGTCGCCGCGGGCGCCTACCGTGACACCCATGGCACCCGAACCACAGCTTCCGAACGAACCCGACGACGACCCCGAGACCTATGTCGGCCTCGCCCGGCAGGAGGCCGAGGAGCGCGCCGGCGGCCGCGGCTGGAGCACCGTCCGCTCGCTGCCGCCGGGCGCGCTGATCACCATGGAGTACCGCGTCGGACGGCTCAATTTCGAGGTCGAGGACGGCCGGGTGCGCCGCAGCTGGCGGGGGTGAGGAGCCTCCAGGACGAACGAAGGCCCCGGCCGCTCCGAGGAGCGGCCGGGGCCTTGCGGTGCGGGGCTGCGGGCTGTGCGTACCTGCCCCGCGGGCGGGCGGCGGTCTCAGCCGCCCGGGCCGCGCCCGGTGACCGGGCTCAGCGGTGTGGTGCGCGGCAGGCGGTCGGCGTGCGGCGGCCGGCGGCTGCCCGCCGGGGTGACCGGCGCGCGCTCCGCACGGGAGACGTGCGGCCGCGCCGGGTGGTGCGGGCGTCCGTCCGGCGCGCGGGTGGCGCCGGACCGGGCCGTCGGGCCGGTGGGGACGGTGTCGTGCCGTACCCCCTCGCCCTCGGGGGTGACGCGCTGCGGTGAGAGTCCGGCGGGGGCGGCGGCCGGGAGCGGGCCGCGCAGCGAATCGGGGCGCAGCCGCAGCCACAGCCGCAGGATGATCCCCATCAGGCGGTCCTCCACCCAGATGATCCCCGGCTCGATCCACGGCAGCGCCAGCAGCACCAGCAGTCCGGCGGCCCAGCCCAGCAGCACGTCGCTGACCCAGTGCGTCCCGAGGTAGACGGTCGTCATGCCGACGCCCAGCGCGCCCAGTGCGGCGATCACCGAGAGGGTCCGGCGGCGCAGCGACGTGGTCGCCAGATACGCCAGCACACCCCAGGTGACCACGGCGTTCGCGGTGTGGCCCGACGGAAATATATCGCCGCCGAGCCACATCTCGTTGGAGCCGACGGCCGTCGCGTAGTGCGGGCCCAGGCGGCCCATGCCGAGCTTCGCGGCGCCCACCGTCATGTTCAGCAGCAGCAGTGAGGCGCCGAGGACCAGCAGCGGGTGGAGGTTGCGCTGGCGCCAGCAGCGCCAGCCCAGCCACGCCGCCACGGCCACCGCCGTGGGGCCGCGCTGGCCCAGCACGACGAAGTAGTCGAGGAAGGCATGGACCGACGGCCACTGCTTGTAGGGCCGGAAGAACATGACCTGCCAGTCGAAGGTGACCAGCCATGTGGAGGCCAGCACCCCGGCCACGATCGCGAGATACACCGCCAGCGTGCCCCAGAACAGCCATTGGCGGGTCGGGGTCATGCGTGGTCGGGCGCGATCGGGCGGGTGCCCCTCCCTCTGGTCCAGCTTGTCATCGGTACGCACTCAATCGACGTTACCGCGTGTGATGTAGGCACCTGGTCAGACCGTGCGCTTTGTAATGACGATGTGATGTGGAATGTGCACGGTAAGTCGTCGGGCGGCGGGGAATCGGAATCGAATTAACGGAGAATCGGATTCTCGTCCGACCCGCTTCGCCGCACTCCGTCCAGAGCTTTATCTGCTTTTCGCCACGGCTGTTTATCCGCGCGCGGCGCGGACGTCGCCCGCCGTTTCCCGGCGCCGCTACGGTCACGGAGCGGGTCCGTCCGGTCACGGAGGGCCGGTGTGGGTGGCTGCGGCCTCCCGCCGGCCGGATCACGGAGGGCCGGTGCCGTTGAGCCAGAACGCCCCGTACAGCGCCGAGCCGACGGCCACCGCGCCGAGCAGCAGCCCGGCCCGCAGCGGGCGCCATCGGGCGAGGCCCGCGGCGAGCGGCAGCAGCAGCGGGTACGCGGGGAGCATCAGCCGCGGCTTGGAGCCGAAGAAGCCCTTCGCGGTCAGCGCCAGGAAGACCACGACCCCGCAGTAGGTGAGCAGCGGCAGCGGCTGCCCCCGGCGCACGCCCGCCGCGTAGAGGACGAGGGCCAGCGCGACCCCGGCGGTCAGCCCGAGGCCGCCGGCCCAGCCGGGGCCGGACAGCAGGCCCCACAGGAAGCGGCCGAAGGCGTAACCGCCGTCGAAGCCGTTGCCCCAGGCGCCCTGGACGTCGAGGTAGCCGGTGAGGCTGTGCTGCTGCGCGCCGACCCACAGGAAGTACCCGCACCAGCCGAGCGGCGCCAGCAGCACGCCCGTCACCAGTCCGCGCCGCCGTGCCAGGCTGGAGCGCAGCGTGGCGCCGCCCGCCCGGTCGGCGAGGAGCGCCGCCCCGGCGGTCAGCCACACGGCCGCGACCACGGCGACGCCGACCGGCCGGGTCAGCCCGGCCAGCGACGCCAGCGCCCCGGCCCACACCCACCGCCCGGTCCACGCCGCGTAGACGCCCCACGCCGCGAGGGCGGTGAAGAGCGACTCGGAGTACGCCATCGACTGCACGATGCCGATCGGCAGCGCGCCCCACAGCGCGGCCAGCGCGACCCCGGCCTGTGGTCCGTACAGCCGCTCGCCGGTCGCGTACAGCGCCCAGGCGGCGGCGAGGGAGGAGAGCCAGGCGACGGCCATCCCGGCGTCGGCGGGGGAGAGCGGGGTGAGCGCGGAGCCCAGCCGCTCCAGCCACGGCAGCAGCGGGAAGAAGGCGAGGTTGGAGTGGGAGCCGCCGTCGGGGAGCACCACGGTGTAGCCGTAGCCCAGCTCCGCGACGCGGGTGTACCAGAGCGAGTCCCAGCGGGCGGTGAGCAGCGTGTGCCAGTTCGCGCCCCGCGCGGCGGACCAGACGGCGAGGACTGCCCAGCCCAGCAGCCGGATCGCCGCGAAGGCCGCGAGTCCCGGCAGTGCGCGGCGCAGCGCGGCCTTCGCGGCGGGGCGGCACAGCGTCCGACCGGGGGCGGCGGCCGAGGCGAGATCGTTCATCCGGACGATTATCCAGGTGCCCGGCGGGCGCCTCACCGGCCCCGGCGAGGCAACTGCGGGCGCTGCGATACGCGTCTCATCAGGAGGTGAGCCTCACGGCACCGCTGCCCACTCGCGTAGTCTGACGTCTCAACTCACCCGTGCCGCCGGTTCGACCCGGGGCTTCTTCGTGCCCCGGTCCGCGGCCGCGAGTGCCTGACAGGGAGGTACGTGCATGACCGGGACGAGCCCGTCCGGCACGGGACGGACGGCCGGCGTTCCCCGGCTCCCCGGTGGGGGTGCGAACCGCTGGACCGTGCTGATCGTGCTCTGCGTCAGCCTGCTGTTCGTCGCACTGGACACCACGATCCTGTACGTGGCCGTGCCCTCCGTCACCGAGGACCTGCGTCCCGGGCCGGTGGAGCTGCTGTGGATCGTCGACGTCTATCCGCTGATCGCGGCGTCGCTGCTGATCCTCTTCGGCACCCTCGGCGACCGGGTGGGCAGGCGCCGGATCCTGCTGCTGGGCTACGGCCTGTTCGGCGCGGCCTCGGCGCTCGCGGCGCTGGCGCCCGACCCACAGGTGCTGATGGTGGCCCGGGCGCTGCTCGGCATCGGCGGCGCCATGATCATGCCGGCCACGCTGTCGATCCTGCGGCAGGTCTTCCCCGACCGCCGGGAGCGGGCCGTCGCCATCGGGGTGTGGAGCGCGGTCGCCGCGGTGGGCGCGGCGGTCGGACCGGTCCTCGGCGGTTTCCTCGTCGAGAACTTCTGGTGGGGCTCGGTCTTCCTGATCAACGTTCCGATGATGCTGGTCATGCTGCTGATCGGCCGCTGGATGCTGCCCGAGTCGCGGGGTGAGCGCAACGGCCCGTGGGACGTGGTCGGCGCGGTGATCGCGGCGCTCGGTGTCCTCGGTGTCGTCCTCGGCGTCAAGCGGATCGGCGGCGGCACCGCCGTCCTCGGGCTGACCACGCTCGGCCCGATCGTGGTCGGTCTGCTGCTGCTGGTGGTCTTCGTCCGGCGGCAGCACCGCCGGGAGCATCCGCTGATCGACATGCGGCTCTTCGCCCGCTCGGCGTTCGGCACCTCGGTCGGCTGCATCGTGCTGGCGATGCTGGCGCTGGTCGGCCTCCAGCTGATAGCCGTGCAGTACCTCCAGCTGGTCCTCGGGCTCTCGCCGCTCCAGACCGGGCTGCGGATGCTCCCGCTGGTCTTCGCGGCGATGGCGGCGGGCCTGACCGGCTCCCGGATCCTCCAGGTCCTCGGCCCGCGCACCATGGTCTCCTGCGGTTTCGTGCTCACCGCCGGTGCGGTGCTCTGCCTGACCGCGATGAACTCCCAGGACCGCTTCTGGCTGCTCTCCGCCTGCTTCGTCCTCCTCGGCTTCGGCTTCCAGGCGACGCTCTTCGGCGCGTACGAGTCGATGCTCAGCGAGGCGCCTCCGGAGCAGGCGGGCGGTGCGGCGGCCATCGGGGAGACGTCCTACCAGCTCGGTGCGGGCATCGGCGTCGCCCTCCTGGGAAGCGTCATGAACGCCGCCTACGCCCCCGGCATCGGGCACATCGCCGGGGTGCCCGCGCGGGAGGCGGCGTCCGCGTCGCACTCGCTCGGGGAGGCGTACAAGGTGGCGGCCGGGCTCGACGGTCCGGCCGGGGCGGCGCTGCGGGTGGTGGCCCGCGACGCCTTCGTGCGGGGACTGCACATCACGCTCGTCGCCAGTGCGGTGCTGCTGCTGGCCGGTGCGGCCATCGCGCTGCGGCTGCCGCGCCGCGCCGCGGACTCCGCCGAGCGCGCCGAGGGTGACAACGCCACCGGCCTGGGCAGCGAGCCCGCCGCCGCGCGGTCCCACGGCTGACCGGCTCTCTTCCCTTCTTCTGCCCGCACCCCGCCGCGCGGTGGCTCTTGCCCGCGCGGCGGGGTGCGCCGTACCGTCGGACCGCGCTGTAACTACCACTGCTAGTTTTCCGCCGATCTGCCGGAGGCCCCGCCATGTCCGCCACGCCCTCCTCGCCGCTCCCGCCCTTCGACGCGGCCGACCCGCTGGGCCTCGACGACCTCCTCACCGACGAGGACCGCGCCGTCCGCGACACCGTCCGCCGCTGGGCGGCCGACCGGGTGCTGCCGCACATCGCCGGCTGGTACGAGCGCGGTGAGCTCCCCGGCATCCGCGACCTCGCCCGCGAACTGGGCTCCCTCGGCGCCCTCGGCATGTCCCTGACCGGCTACGGCTGCGCCGGGGCCTCCGCCGTCCAGTACGGCCTGGCCTGCCTGGAGCTGGAGGCCGCCGACTCCGGCATCCGCTCCCTCGTCTCCGTCCAGGGCTCGCTCGCGATGTACGCGATCCACCGCTTCGGCTCCGAGGAGCAGAAGCAGCAGTGGCTGCCGCGGATGGCGACCGGCGAGGTCATCGGCTGCTTCGGCCTCACCGAACCGGACCACGGCTCCGACCCCGCCGGGATGCGCACCCACGCCCGCCGCGACGGCTCCGACTGGATCCTCAACGGCCGCAAGATGTGGATCACCAACGGTTCGGTCGCCGGCGTCGCGGTCGTCTGGGCCGCCACCGACGACGGCGTCCGCGGCTTCGTGGTCCCCACCGACACCCCCGGCTTCGCCACCCCCGAGATCCACCACAAGTGGTCGCTGCGCGCCTCGGTCACCAGCGAACTGGTCCTGGACGACGTCCGCCTCCCGGCCGACGCGGTGCTGCCCGAGGTCCGCGGACTGCGCGGCCCGCTGAGCTGTCTGAGCCACGCCCGCTACGGCATCGTCTGGGGCTCCATGGGCGCCGCCCGCGCCAGCTTCGAGGCGGCGCTGGAGTACGCCCGCACCCGCGAGCAGTTCGGCAAGCCCATCGGCGGCTTCCAGCTCACCCAGGCCAAGCTCGCCGACATGGCCGTCGAACTGCACAAGGGCATCCTCCTCGCCCACCACCTCGGGCGGCGGATGGACGCCGGGCGGCTCCGCCCGGAGCAGGTCAGCTTCGGCAAGCTCAACAACGTCCGCGAGGCCATCGAGATCTGCCGCACCTCCCGCACCATCCTGGGCGCCAACGGCATCTCCCTGGAGTACCCGGTCATGCGGCACGCCACCAACCTGGAGTCGGTGCTCACCTACGAGGGCACCGTCGAGATGCACCAGCTGGTGCTGGGCAAGGCGCTCACCGGGCTGGACGCCTTCCGCTGAGCGGAGCGGGTCCGGGAGGGCCGGGCGCCCGCCCCGCCCGCGGCCGTCACCGGGCGGGGGCCGGGCAGTAAGAAGCGGAGGGTGGGGCGGTCCTGCCGCCTTCCCCTCCGCCGGACGGAACCGGGTCCACGCCCGGTCAGCTCTGGTTGAAGAACCCGCCGTTGCGGTCCCGCGTCTCCCCGCTGACGACGCGGTAGTCGGCCGGGGTGAGCAGGAAGACCCGGGTGGCGACCCGCTCGATCGAGCCACGCAGTCCGAAGGCGAGACCGGCGGCGAAGTCCACCACGCGCTTGGCGTCGGACGACTCCATCGCCGTGAGGTTGACGATCACCGGGACGCCGCCGCGGAACAGCTCACCGATGCCGCGGGCGTCGCCGAAGCCGTCCGGGGTGACCGTGGCGATGCGGGTGCTGTGGTCCTCGGCCGGGCTCTCGGCCACCCGCAGACCCGGGTCGGTCACCCAGGAGCCGGTCCCCTGGGCCCCGTGCTCCGGTCCCTCGGCATAGTCGTCGTCGTAGTAACGCTCGTCATCGTTGTCGTCGACGAGGCCAAGCCAGGCACTCGCCTTGCGCACCGATCCCATGGACGCCTCCTCTCACCCGCGGTGTCTGTATGTCCGCCCCCCTATGGTCCTTCATGAGGCGGAGGGTGTGCCAAGTGGATAGCCGCCGCACGGGGGGTTCGTGACAGATCTGGTGCAGAGCGGGTGGCTGCTTGTCAGCTTCCGTGGGCGGCACGGGAACTGACGTGGTGACGGAAGTCACGATAGGCCCGGGCGTCGGACGGTGTCGACATATGGCCCGCGGGAAGCCTCTTCGACCGCCGGGTAGGTTCCGGCGGAGGACCAGGGCATATGTCCCCGGCCGGGGGAAACGCCGCGGAGCCGGGCAGATGATCGGGTGACCGACACAACGGAAGGTCGTTGACACGGCAGCAGATTCCGTCTGCTGTCCGAACCACACACCTTCGAAAGTCACTCAGTGGAAACACAGACCACGGAAGCCGGAACCGCGCGCTTCCGGCGGGCGTTCACGGCAGGCGTCGTGGCGCCGCGCACCATCCGCGCCAAGCTCATCCGCATCCTCTGCGTCGCACTCGCGATACTCCTGGCCCTGCTCGGCTACTCCGCCGCCCACCAGATCGGCGACTACGAGAACGCCAGCGCCACCGCGTCGGACGCCCATCTCGCCGACGCCCTCCAGGGGTTCCTCCATGAACACCAGAAGGAGCGCGGACTGACCACCGGCTACGTCGGCGGGATCACGGAGTTCCGCACCGGCATGCTGGCCCAGCGCAAGCTCACCGACGCCGCACGCGCCAAGGTCGACGACGAGCTGGCCGACCGCGACGACCCGGCCGCCGACTCCGTCCGCACCGCACTCCACCGCGCCGACGCCCTCAAGGACATCCGCACCGCCGCCGACAACGGCACCGGCGTCGTCGCCCGCACCTACGACTACTTCACCCAGACCGACGAGGCCCTCGGCCGTCTCGACCTCGGCCTCGTCCACGTCCGCGACGCTCGGCTGCGCGCCGACTACCAGGCGCTCCAGGTGCTGGGCTCGATGAAGGAGCTGCTGGGCCAGGAGCGCGCCGTCGTGCTCGGCTCGCTGCACCACGGGGCGTTCCGCGGCGACGACTACACCCGCTTCCTGACCGCCCGCGCCGGACGCCTGTCGGCCGCCGCCTCCTTCCCCGAGTGGGCCACCGGGCCGCAGCAGCAACAGCTGAAGGAGGCGCTGCAGACCCCCGCCGCGCAGCAGCTGCTCGGCTACGTCCAGCAGATCGTCGCCGGTCACGGCCGGCTGCCCGCCCGGATCCCGGCCACCGCCTGGTACGAGTCGGCGACCTCCACCATCAACGGGCTGCGCACCGTCCAGATCTCGCTGGGCCGGGACATCACCGCCCGCGCCGGTGAGCTGGAGGCCGACGCCACCCGCACGCTGATCTTCTTCGGGGTGCTGGCGCTCGGCTCGATCGCCGCGCTCGCCGCCCTCTCGATCGGCGCCGCCCGCTCGGTCTCCGCGCCGCTCGGCGCGCTGACCCGGCAGGCCCGCGACGTCGCCGGCCACCGGCTGCCCGCCGCCGTCGCCCGGGTCCAGAAGGAGTCCGGCGCACCCGAACCGCTCGGCCCGCTCTCCGTACCGGGCGGCTCCGGCACCGAGATCCGGCAGCTGGCCGACGCCTTCGACCAGATGCAGAAGGTCGCCTACGACCTCGCCACCGAGCAGGCCGTGCTGCGCCGCAACGCCACCGAGTCGCTGGTCAACCTCGGCCGCCGGAACCAGAACCTGGTCCGCCGTCAGATCAGCTTCATCAACAAGCTGGAGCACGAGGACGCCGACCCCGCGACCCTCGCCAACCTCTTCGAGCTGGACCACCTCGCGACCCGGATGCGCCGCAACGCCGAGAGCCTGCTGGTGCTCGCCGGGGAGGCCAGCCCGCGGACCTGGGCCACCCCGCTGTCGGTGACCGACGTCATCCGCGCGGCCCTCTCCGAGGTGGAGGAGTACCGCCGGGTCAGCCTGCGCCAGGTGGACGCCGCGTTCGTCAGCGGCACCGTCGTCTCCGAGATCGCGCATCTGCTGGCCGAACTGGTCGAGAACGCGCTCAGCTTCTCCCCGCCGGACACCGACGTCGAGGTCGAGGGCCGCCGCACCAGCGCCGGATACCTCGTCGCCATCGTCGACCACGGCACCGGCATGCCCGCCCCGGCGATGGCCGAGGCGAACGTCCGGCTTTCCGGGGCCGCCAGCTTCATGGCCGAACCCACCCGGTTCCTGGGCCACTTCGTCGTCGGCGCACTGGCCCGCAAGTGCGGGATCGAGGTCCGCCTCGGCGAGGCACCGGCCGCCGGAACCGTCGCCCGGGTGCTCATCCCGGCGACCTTGCTGACCGATTCCGCGACCGCGCCGGCCGTCCCCGACGTCCCGGCGGTGCGCGGGAAGAAGGAGCGGACGGTGCCCGACGAGCAGACCGCCCCGGCGGACGCGAAGGGCCGGCGCCCGGCCCGCCCCGAGGCCCTCGCCCCGGCCGCCCCGGACCGCGATGCGGCGCCCGCACCCCGTCCCGCCGGTGGCGCCGACGCGGCGCCGCCCCGGCCGCGCGCCGCCCGGGACGCCGAGGCCACGGGCGCCGAGGAGGGGGCGGCGGCCCCGGCCGGTCCGCGCGGCTCCTCGGCGGCCCGTACCCGTAACGGCCTGGTCAAGCGGGCCCGGCGGAGCGCCATCCGGTCCGCGGTGGACGAGGCGGTGGCGCCGCGCTGGCAGCAGGAGGCCGCGCCGACGCCGGAGCGCTCGCCCGACGAGGTCTCCGGGATGCTCGCCGGGCTGCGCAGCGCCCATATGCGCGGCGCCATCAGCGTCGAGAAGGAGAAGGAGCGGCAGGCGCAGCGGGAGCGGAACGGGGAGCGGGCGCGCGAGCGGGCGGTCCGGGAGCCGGCGCCCGCCGCGTCCGACCGGCGCGGGGCGGACGCGGCCCCCGGGCGGCAGCCCGAACCGCAGCAGCAGAAGGAGCCGGAGCGGACGGCCACCGACGGGAAGGGTGACCACAAGTGAGCGTCGACCTGCACAACGATTCCCAGACGTTCAATTGGCTGCTGGCCAATTTCGTCCGCCGCACCGACGGTGTCCGCGATGCCGTCGCGGTCTCCTCGGACGGTCTGCTGATCGCCGTCTCCGACGGGCTGGGCCGCACCGACGCCGATCATCTCGCGGCGGTCGTCTCGGGCCTGTCCAGCCTGGCGCGCAGTGCCTCGCGGCGTTACGAGTTCGACGGCGTCAAGCTCATCATGATCGAGATGGGCCGCGGCTTCCTGCTGGTCTCCGCGATCCGCGACGGCAGCTGCCTGGGCGTGCTCGCCGACAGCAGCGGCGAACTGGGCCTGGTCGGCTACGAGATGGCGGTGCTCGCCGAGCGCGCCGGTGATCTGCTGACCCCGGCGCTCATCGCCGATCTGCGGCAGGTCCTGCCCCGATGAGCGAGGAGCTGGAGGACGCGCTGTTCGTCCGGCCGTTCATCATGACCGGCGGGCGCGTCGAGCCGACCCGTGCCGATCTGCGGCTGGAGACGCTGGTCGTGGCCGTGCCCGAGGCGCCGCTGGGCTCCCTGGAGTTCGAGCGGCGCCGGATCGTGGCGCTCTGTGCGCAGCCGACGATGGTCGCCGAGGTGGCCGAGAAGATCGGTGTGCCGCTGGGGGTGGCCAAGGTGCTCATCTCCGATCTCGTCGTCGGTGGCCTGCTGGTCTGTCAACAACCCATGGAGCTGCCGCTCCATGTCCTGGAGAGGATCAGGGACCATGTCCGGGCGCTCTGACAAAGCCGCACCGCTCGCCGTGAAGATCGTGATCAGCGGGGGTCTGGGGGTGGGCAAGACGACGTTCATCGGTGCGATCTCGGAGATCGAACCGCTGGACACCGAAGCCGCGATCACCCAGGTCTCGGTCGGGGTGGACTCGCTGGTCGGGGTGGAGAACAAGACCACCACGACCGTCGCGCTGGACTTCGGCCGGATCACCCTCGACCCGTCGATCGTGCTCTATCTCTTCGGCACGCCGGGCCAGGACCGGTTCTCGTTCCTCTGGGACGACCTGGTGGAGGGCGCGCTGGGCGCGATCGTGCTGGTGGACACCCGGCGGATCGAGGACTCGTTCCCCGCGCTCGACTACTTCGAGGAGCGCGGCACGCCGTTCGTCCTGGCGGTCAACCGCTTCGACGGCGCGCAGCTCTTCGCGCTGGACGAGGTCCGCGAGGCGCTGGGCATCGGCCCGGAGGTGCCGATCCTCACCTGCGATGCGCGCGACCGGTCCGCGGTCCGCGATGTGCTGGCCGCGCTGATGGACCGGGTCGTGCGCCAGCACGTCACCGGCGGACCGGCGAAGGCGGGTGCGGCGGCGCGGTAGGCGGCGGCGCATCGGCGGTGCGGGGCACGGGCGGTCCGGGAGGGCGGCCCGTGCCCCGCGTGTGTGTCAGCGGATCTCCGGGGGACTGATCCGCGAGGTGGCCAGCGCCGAGTCGGCGGTGCCCCACTTCTTGAGGATCCTGCGGTAACTCCCGGTCTTGATCAGATGGTTGACGGCGGCCCGGAAGGCGGGGGCCAGCGGGCTGTTCTTCTTGAAGGCGAAGCCGACGTCCAGCCGTTTGTAGGCGTTGAGGAAACGCAGTCCGGGCTGGCGGCTGACGGCGTACCGCAGTCCGTTGACGGTGCTCATCACCACGTCGGTGCGGCCCTGCTGGAGCGAGGCGTAGAGCGCGGAGACCTCGGCGTACGTCTTGAGGTCGTACGGCTTCTTCCCGGCGGCGGCGCACTGCCCGCGCTCCTTCTCCAGCGTCGCCTCGAAGGTGGTCCCGGCGCCGGTGGCGACGGTCAGTCCGCACAGCTGCGTCAGCGCGGTGACCTTCTTCAGCGTGCTGTCCTCGCGGACGGCGAAGCCCTGGCCGTCGTTGACGTAGGTGACGAAGTCGAGGGTCTTGCGGCGGGCGTCGGTGACGCCGAAGTTGCCGGTGCCGACGTCGTACCGGCCGCTGCCGAGGGCGGGCAGGATCGCCTCGAAGCTCGCCGGCTCCCGCTTCAGCCGCAGGCCCAGGGTCTTGCCGACGGCGTCCGCGAGGTCGATGTCCTCACCGGCGACGGTCTTGCCGTCCGGCAGGTAGACGGCGCCGGGGAGCGAGCTGATGCTGGCGGCGAGGGCGAGCGTGCCGCGGGCGCGGACATCGGCGGGCAGCAGCGCGGCGGCGGCCGGGTCCTTGGCGAGGCCGGAGACGACATCGTCGGTGGGCACGGCGGTGGTGGCGCCGCCCGGCGCGTCCTTGCCGGTGGCCGCGGGTTCGGCGCATCCGGCGAGGGTCAGCGCGGCGGCGGCGAGGAGGGCGGCGGTGCGCACCACGGCGGTGCGAGCGGTCCGTCCCGAGCGGTGGCTGATCATGGGCGGCGGTTCTCCAGGGTTTTCTCGAACGGCAGCGGGCCGATCGACTCCGGCGGTGCGGTCAGATCGAAGAGCGGGCGGTAGCCCGCCGCGAGGTACAGGCCCCGGGCCTCCGGCTGCCGGGGCCCCGTCGTCAGGTAGAGGCGGGTGTAGCCGCGGGCGGCGGCCTCCTGCTCCAGCGCCCGCAGCACCTGGCGGGCCAGCCCCCGGCGGCGGTGGGCGGAGTGCGTCCAGATGCGTTTCAGCTCGGCGGTGCGGGCGTCGCGGCGGCGGTAGGCGCCCCCGGCGACCGGTTCGCCGCCCTCCAGGAGCAGCAGGAACGCGCCGTGCGGCGGGGCGAACGCGGACGGCGGGTACTCCTGGCCGAGGTCGACGGGTGCGCCGTAGCGGGAGGTGTACTCGTGGGTGAGCTGGTCGAGGAGCGGGCGGGCGAGCGGGTCGGTGACGGTGGTGTGCAGCACGGTGGGGCCGTCGGCGCGGCGGACGGCGGTCACCGGACCGGCTCCGCGGCGGGCACCGCGTCCGCACCCGGCGCCGCGTCCGGCGCCGTCGGGTCCGGCCAGTCCAGCGGGTCGGGCAGGGCGTGGCGCAGCTGCGGCAGCACCTCGGCGGCGGTCAGCCGCAGCACCTCGGCGCGCCGGGCGTAGGGCAGCCCGGCGGTGTCGACGGAGAAGAACTGGAGGGCGTGGCCGTACGCCCGGTGCTGTGCGGCGATCTTGTCGGCGATCCGGGCGGGCGAGCCGATGAACGCCGGTCCCAGGTCGGCGGCCTCGTCGACGGTGCGGAAGGGGGTGTTGTTGCCGGGGACGTTCCGGGCGGCGACGGCGCTCTCGTAGTACGGCGCGAACTGCCGGCGCGCGGTGCGGTCGTCGGCCGCCGCGTGGAGCGTGCCGCCGGAGCCGACGAGGGCGGCGGCCGGGTCGTGGCCGTACGCCGCCCAGCGGGTGCGGTAGCGGTCGATCAAGGTGGCGTAACTGTCCACCGGCTGGATGGCGTTGGCGGCGAAGAGGGGGTCGCCCCAGAGGGCGGCCAGTTCCACGGAGCGTTCGCTGGTGGCGCTGCCGTGCCAGACGGTGGGTGGCTGCTGATGGGGGCGCGGCAGGGTGGTCGCGCCGGTGAGCGGCGGGCGGTAGGAGCCGGACCAGGTGACCTTCTCCTCGCGCCACAGCCGCCGCAGCAGTTCGTAGTTCTCCTCCTGGAGGGCGTACTGCGCGCGGCTGTCGCGGCCGAAGAGGGCCCACGGTTCGGGGGCGTTGCCCTTGCCGATGGTGAGTTCCAGACGGCCGCCGGAGAGCTGGTCGACGGTGGCGTAGTCCTCGGCGACGCGGACCGGGTCGAGGGTGGAGAGCACGGTGACGGTGGTGAACAGCCGGATCCGGTGGGTGCGGGCGGCGATCGCGCCGAGCACCGCGGGCGGGGAGCTGGAGAGGAACGGCGGGCCGTGCCGCTCTCCGACCCCGAAGGCGTCGAAGCCCAACTCCTCGGCGAGAACGGCGAGTTCGACGACTTCACGGAAGCGTTCGGTGGGGGAGACGAGGTGCCCGGAGCGGGCGTCCGGGACGTGGTCGATGAGGGTCATGACGCCGAAGCGCATAGGTGCGCCCTTCTTCGAGGGTGCCGCAGGGATGAGAAGGCAGGGGCAGGGGCCGCGCCGGTCCGGGCGGACCGGGCTCAGGCGGAGGTGGTACGCCGGAAACAGGGCGGCGGGCGCCCGGGATCCGGGAAGCGCGAGGGGAAGGTGTGCCGGCGGGCGGCACGGTGTGAAGGCGCGGTGGCGGGAAGGCGGAACCGCGGATCGGCCCGTCCGGCGAAGGCGGCGGGCCTCAGGGCAGGGCGTCAGCTCAACAGGACGACGACCACACGCGACCGAAGTCGATGTGGTCGCGGGTGACCAGCCACTGCCATGCGTTCATGCGGCCAAGTGGAACAGGCATCCGGTTGCGCGTCAACCGGATCCCGGTGTTGTTCACAGTGCGGACAGCCTTGACAGAACGCCGTGTTGACCCCATAGCCTCGCTCCACGGCCGTGCTGAGGGGCGCGACCGTTCTGCCTGTGAAGGCGCATCTCCCGTGTTCGATCACCGCATCCACGGAGCCTTCGCATGCCCTCCGGCACCCTCCGCACCCCCGCCGTCCTTTCGTCCGCCCCACCGCCCGCCGACGGGCACCCCGCGAGTGAGGCGCCGCCGCGCATCGTCGCCCGCCGCCCGCTCGGCCAGTGGGTGGCCGCCGCCGTCGTCCTCGTCCTGCTGGGGCTGGTCCTCCGCTCCGTCGCCGGGAACGACGCCTTCCGGTGGGACCTCGTCGCCGCCTACTTCCTCACCACCCCGGTCCTGAACGGACTGCTGCTCACGCTCGGGCTGACCGCCGCCGTGATGGTCCTCGGCTTCGCGCTGGGCACCCTGCTCGCCACCATGCGGCTCTCCGCCAACCCCGTGCTGCGCGGCGTCAGCGCGGGCTACATCTGGCTCTTCCGGTCGATGCCGATCCTGGTCCAGCTGCTGTTCTGGTTCAACATCGGCGCGCTCTACCCGACGATCCTCGGCGTCAGGACCGTCCATCTGCTGGCGCCGCCCGCCATCGCCGTCCTCGGCCTGACCCTCCACGAGGCCGCCTACGCCGCCGAGGTGGTGCGGGCCGGGATCCTCTCCGTGGACCGGGGGCAGATCCAGGCGGCCCAGTCGCTGGGGCTCGGCCGGTGGCGGCGGCTGCGGCGGATCGTGCTGCCGCAGGCCATGCGCTCGATCGTGCCGCCCGCCGGGAACATGCTGATCGGCACCCTCAAGGGCACCTCCGTCGTCTCCATGATCGCCGTCAACGACCTGCTCTACTCCGTGCAGTTGATCTACCACCGCACCTACCAGGTCATCCCGATGCTGATGGTCGCCACCGTCTGGTACGTGATCATCACCTCGCTGCTCTCCGTCGGCCAGCACTACGTCGAGCGGCGCTACGCCCGCGGAACGGCCGGTGCCCGGTGAGCGCCGCACGGCGCCGGACCGGGCGCCCCGCCGTGGTGATCGTCGGCGCCGGGCCCCGCGCCACCGGCCTGATCGAGCGGATCGCCGCCAACGCCCCCGAGCTGTACGGCGATGCCCCGCTCGACCTGCACCTCGTCGACCCCTACCCGCCGGGCGGCGGCCGCATCTGGCGCCGGGACCAGTCGCCGCTGCTGTGGATGAACTCGCTGCCCGACGACTCCACCCTCTTCACCGACGACACCGTGGAGATGGCGGGGCCGGTGCGCCCGGGGCCGTCGCTCGCCCAGTGGTGCGCCGCGGTCCGCTCCGGCGGCATCCGCACCACTGCGGACGTCGCCGCGGCCGTCGCCGCCCTCGGCCCGCGCGACTTCCCCGGCCGCCGCCTCCAGAGCGCCTATCTGACCTGGGCGTACGAGCGTGCGGTGGCCGCGCTGCCGCCGCGCGTCGCCGTCCATGAGCACCGTCGCCGCGCGGTCCGCCTCGCCGGGCCCGCCGACGGCCGCCAGCAGATCTGGCTGGAGGGCTGCCCGGCGCCGCTCACCGCCGACGCCGTGGTGCTCGCCCTCGGGCATCTGGACGCCGAACCCGACGCGGACCAGCGGGAGCTGACGGACTTCGCGGCGCGGCACGGGCTGACGTATCTGCCGCCGGGCTTCACCGCCGACGCCGATCTCGACGGGCTGCGGCCCGGTGAGCCGGTACTGGTCCGCGGCTTCGGCCTCGCCTTCATCGATCTGATGGTGCTGGTGACCGAGGGCCGCGGCGGCCGGTACACGGAAGATGCCGACGGCCGGCCGACCTACCACCCGTCGGGCCGCGAACCGGTGCTGCACGTCGGCTCGCGCCGCGGCGTCCCCTACCGCTCCAAGATCGGCTACGAACCGGACGCGCCCCGCCCGCCGCTGCCGCGCTTCCTCGGCCCCGCCGAGGTCGACGCGCTGCTCGCCCGGCCCGGCGGCTTCTCCTTCGACGCCGACGTCCGCCCGCTGATCGAGGCGGAGCTGGGCTTCGCCCACTACCACCGCCTCTTCACCGCCCACCCCGGGCGCACCCGGCTGGACTGGCCCGCCTTCGAGCGCCGGTACGCCGCCGGGGACGCGGCCGCGCGCCGCGCACTGGCCGAGGAGGCGGTGCCCGATCCGGCCGACCGGCTCGACCTCACCGCCCTCGACCACCCGCTCGCCGGGCTGCGCCTCCCGGACGCCGACGCCCTCCAGGACACCCTGCGCACCCACATCGAGGCCGACCTCACCCGCCGCCACGACCCGGCGTACAGCCCCGACCAGGCAGTCTTCCTGGCGCTGCTCTCCGTCTACGGGCAGCTGATCCGGATCGGCGACCGCGGCCCCTGGTGGCACGGCTTCTTCAGCTACCTCGCCTCCGGGCCGCCCGGACCCCGGCTGCGGCAGCTGCTCGCCCTCTCCCGCGCCGGACTGGTCCGCTTCCTCGGCGCCGGCACCACCGTCACCGCCGACCCGGCCACCGGGCGGTTCACGGCCCGGTCGGCGACCGTGCCCGGCGCCGCGACCGACGCCCGCGCGCTGGTCGAGGCGCGGCTGCCGGAGCCGACCGTGGCCCGCTCCGCCGACAGTCTGCTGCGCGCCCTGCACGCCGACGGTGCCGCCGCGACGCCCGCCGGGCTGCTCGCCGTGGACCCCGCCGACGGCCGCGTCCTGGACCGTGCGGGCCGCCCGCACCCGCGCCGTTTCGCCCTCGGCCCGCACACCGACGCCCGCTCCGGCGGCGCCTTCACCCGCCCCCGTACCAACGCGCCCGCCTTCCGGCAGAACGACGCGAGCGCGCGGGCGCTGCTCACCTTCCTGACGGAGCGCGCGGCGCCGCCCGCCGCGCGGCCCCGCACCGTCCGTGCCGCATCCCGCGAGGACCGCCATGCCGCTGACCGCTGAACCCCCCGCCGCCACCACGGCACCGCCCGGCGCGGACGGCCCGCAGACGCTGCGGGTGGTGCCCGTGCGCCACCCCTGGCGCTGGGTTGCCGTCGCCGTGACCGCCGTGCTCCTCGCCCAGTTCGTCCACGGTCTGGCCACCAACCCGGCCTGGGAATGGGGGGTGTTCGCGCAGTACGTCTTCGCCCCCGCGGTGCTGCACGCCGTCGGCACCACTCTCCAGCTGACGGCCTACGGCACCGCGCTGGGCTTCGCCCTCGGCATCGTGCTGGCCTTTGCGCGGCTGTCCGCCAGCCCCTTCCTGCGCGCCGTCGCCCACGGCTACGTCTGGGTGTTCCGCTCCGTCCCGCTCATCGTCCAGCTGCTGTTCTGGTTCAACCTCGCCTACCTCTACCGCCGTATCGACCTCGGCGTCCCCTTCGGCCCCGGCTTCTTCTCGTTCGCCACGACGGACCTGGTCGGCGCGGTGGGCGCGGCGGTCCTCGGCCTCGCGCTGCACCAGGCCGCGTACGCCGCCGAGATCGTCCGCGGCGGGGTCCTCGCCGTCGACGCCGGGCAGCGGGAGGCGGCCGCCGCCCTCGGCATCCCGCGCCTGCGCCAACTGCGCCGCATCGTGCTGCCGCAGGCCATGCGCGCGATCGCGCCGAACGCCGCCAACGAGGTCATCTCGCTCTTCAAGGGCACCTCGATCGTCTCCGTCATGGCGATCGGCGAACTCTTCTACCAGGTCCAGGTCATCTACGGCCGCACCGGCCGCGTCGTCCCGCTGCTGATGGTCGCCACCGTCTGGTACCTGCTGCTGACCGGCGCGCTCTCCGTCCTCCAGCACCACGTCGAACGTCACTTCGCCAAGGGAGCCACCCGATGAGTCCACAGCCCGCGATGGTCGAGGTCCGCGCCGTCCGCAAGAGCTTCGGCCCGCTCGACGTCCTCAAGGGGGTGGACCTGCGGGTCGCCGCCGGTGAGGTCACCGTCGTCATCGGACCGTCCGGCTCCGGCAAGTCCACGCTGCTGCGCACCCTCAACCACCTGGAGAAGGTCGACAGCGGCACGGTCGCCGTCGACGGCACACTCGTCGGCTACCGCCGCTCCGGCGACAAGCTGTACGAGCTGCGCGAACGGGAGATCCTGCGGCAGCGCACGCAGATCGGCTTCGTCTTCCAGGACTTCCACCTCTTCCCGCATCTGACGGTGGTGGAGAACCTCACCGAGGCGCCCGTGTCGGCGCTGGGCCGCTCCCGCAAGGAGGCCACCGCCACCGCGCTGGCGCTGCTGGCCCGCGTCGGGCTGGCCGACAAGGCCGACGCCTATCCGCGTCAGCTCTCCGGCGGCCAGCAGCAGCGCGTCGCCATCGCCCGCGCCCTCGCCCTGGAGCCCAAGCTCCTCCTCTTCGACGAGCCGACGTCCGCGCTCGACCCGGAGCTGGTGGGCGAGGTCCTCGACGTCATCAAGGACCTGGCGCGCCGGGGCACCACGATGATCGTCGTCACCCATGAGATCGGCTTCGCCCGGGAGGTCGCCGACACCGTCGTCTTCATGGACGACGGCCGGATCGTCGAACAGGGCCCGCCCGGCCAGGTGCTCGACGCACCCCGCGAGGCCCGCACCCGCGCCTTCCTCTCCAAGGTCCTGTGACATGCCCGGACCCCGCGAGACCGCCCCGAGGAGCCCCGCCGTGAACCGCCGCCGCGCCCTGGCCGCCGTCCTCGCCCTCGCCGCCGGACCGGCACTGGCCGCCTGCGGCTCCGGCGCCGCCGTCGAGGACACCGCACCCGTCGGCGCGGCGGGCGGGCCGAAGTTCAACATCGGCCCGGACCAGCACCGCGTCCGCGCCGCGAAGAGCGCGAAGGCGGCGGCGCTGGTCCCGGCCCGCGTCCGCGCCACCGGCGAACTGCGGGTCGGCGTCGCCGCCGAGAGCTCCCCGCCGCTGACCTTCTACGCCACCGACGACCGCACCCTCATCGGCGTGGAGACCGACCTCGCCACCCTGGTCGCCGACGCCCTCGGACTGCGGCTGCGCCTGGAGCCGCTGTCCTGGGAGAACCTCTTCGTCGGCCTGGACAGCGGCAAGCTCGACGCCGTCTTCTCCAACGTCACGGTGACCGAGGAGCGCAAGGAGAAGTACGACTTCGCCACCTACCGCCGCGACGAACTGGCGATGGAGGCGCGCAAGGGCACCCGCTGGCGCGTCCGCGGCCCCGCGGACGTCGCCGGGCGGACCATCGCCGTCGGCACCGCCACCAACCAGGAGAAGATCCTCCTGGAGTGGAGCGAGCAGAACGCGAAGGCCGGCCGCAAGCCCGTCGACATCCGCTACTACCCGAAGACCTCCGACACCTACCTGGCCCTCCAATCGGGCCGGATCGACGGCTACTTCGGCCCCAACCCGTCCGTCGTGTACCACGTCGACACGGCGGGACAAACGCAGAGCATCGGGCGGTTCTCCGGGGGCGGCGACGCCGTCCAGGGGGAGATCGCCGCGACCACGAAGAAGGGCAGCGGACTGGTCGGCGCCTACGCCGCCGCGCTGCGCGCCGTCATCGCCGACGGCAGCTACCGCACCGTCCTCGACCGCTGGGGGCTGGGCGCCGAAGCCCTCACCACCTCGCAGATCAACCCGCCCGGCCTGCCCCGGACGCCCTGACCACCGCCCCTCCCGGAAGGCAACCCCCATGGCCTCACCCGCACCGCGCCCGATCCCGCTGGCCGTCGCCCTCGACGGCCCCCCGGGCCCGCCGGAGCGCTTCGACGCGTCCGCCCACCTCCCCCTGGTCCGCCTCGCCGAGCGCGGCACCCTCGACTTCGTCACCCTCGGCGACGCCTTCGGCCGCCCGGGGCCCGACGCCCTCGCCGTCCTGTCCCGGATCGCCCCGGCCACCACCCGCATCGGCCTGGTCCCCACCGTCACCACCACCCACACCGAGCCCTTCCACGTCGCCACCTCGATCGCCACCCTCGACTGGGTCAGCGCCGGCCGGGCGGGCTGGCAGCCGGACGTCTCGCTCACCGCGGCCGAGGCGGCGCTCTTCGGCCGCCGCCTCCCGCCCGCGCCCGACGCGGCGTGGCGGGAGGCGGGCGAGGTCGCGGAGGTCGCCGCCCGGCTCTGGGACAGCTGGGAGGACGACGCCGAGATCCGCGACCGGGCGAGCGGCCGCTTCATCGACCGCGACAAGCTCCACTACGCCGACTACACCGGGGAGTTCTTCGCGGTCCGCGGTCCCTCCACCGTGCCCCGGTCCCCGCAGGGCCGCCCGCCCGTCGTCCTCGACGCCACCGGCGGCGGGCCCGGCGGTGCGACCGTACGGCAGGTGGCCGCCGCGCACGCCGATGTCGCGCTGGTCCGCGCCCAGGATCCGGCGGCCGCCTCCGCCGCCCGCGACGATCTGCGCGCCCGCGCCCGCGCGCTGGGCCGCGACCCGGACCGGCTGCTGGTCCTCGCCTCGGTGGCGATCGAGCTGTACGCCTCCGGGGACGCCGTCGCCCTCGCCGAGCTGATCGGCGACTGGTACGCGGACGGCGCGGTCGACGGCTTCCATCTGCGGCCCGCGGACCCCGCCCGTGACCTGGGCCTTCTCGTCGACGGCACCGTCCCGGTCCTCCAGCACCGCTGCCTGCTCCGCCGCTTCTACCCGGGCGCCACGCTCCGCGAGCACCTGGGCCTGCCCCGCCCCGCCAACCGCCACACCCGCGCCCGAGAGGTCTCGCGATGACCGCCGCCCCGCACCCGTCCGACCCGTCCACGCCCCGGCAGATCCATCTGGCCGCGCACTTCCCGGGCGTCAACAACACCACCGTCTGGGACGACGCCCCGCCCGCCACCGGCCGGGGCGCGGCCCGCCATCCCTCGCTCGGCAGCCAGATCCGGTTCGACTCCTTCGTCCACCTCGCCCGGACCGCCGAACGCGGACTCTTCGACTTCTTCTTCCTCGCCGAAGGGTTGCGGCTGCGGGAACACAAGGGCCGCATCCACGATCTCGACGTGGTCGGCCGCCCCGAGTCGCTGACCGTGCTCACCGCGCTCGCCGCCGTCACCGACCGGCTGGGCCTGGCCGCCACCGTCAACGCGACCTTCAACGAACCGTACGAGCTGGCCCGCCGGCTCTCCTCGCTCGACCACCTCAGCGACGGCCGGGCCGCCTGGAACGTCGTCACCACCTCCGACGCCTTCACCGGCGAGAACTTCCGCCGCGGCGGCTACCTCGACCGCGCCGACCGGTACACCCGCGCCGCCGAATTCGTCGCCGCGGCCCGGAAACTGTGGGACTCGTGGGACGGCCCGGCACCCGAGCCGGTCCGCCACCGCGGCGCCCACTTCGACCTCGCCGGGCCGTTCACCCTGCCGCGCTCCCCGCAGGGCCACCCGGTGATCATCCAGGCCGGGGACTCGCCCGAGGGCCGCGACTTCGCCGCCGCCACCGCCGATGTGATCTTCACCCGGCACAGCGGACTCGCCGCGGGCCAGGCGTTCTACGCCGACGTCAAGGGGCGGCTCGCGGCCCACGGCAGGCGGCCGGAGGATCTCAAGATCATGCCGGGGGTGACCTTCGTCCTCGGCGACACCGCAGCCGAGGCCCAGGAACACGCCGCCGAGATCCGCCGTCGCCAGATCTCCCCGCAGAACGCCCTGCTCGCCGCCGAGCAGATCTGGGGCGTCGACCTCTCCGCGTACGACCCGGACGGGCCGCTGCCGGACATCGACCCGGACCCGCGCTCGGAGCTGGCGCAGGGCCGCGTCAAGATCGGCGACCCGGCGGCGGTGGTCGCCAAGTGGCGGGCGGTGTCGCAGGCCAAGGGGTTGTCGCTGCGCGAGACGGTGATCGAGACCACCGGCCGGCAGTCCTTCATCGGCACCCCGCAGGCGGTCGCCGCGGAGATGGCCGCATTCGTCCGCGACCGGGCGGCCGACGGCTTCATCCTCGTCCCGCATCTGACGCCCGACGGGCTCGACCCGTTCGTCGACCGGGTCGTCCCGCTGCTCCAGGAGCGCGGCGTCTTCCGCACCGAGTACACCGGCAGCACCCTCCGCTCCCATCTCGGTCTTCCGGAAGCAGTTACTCCGGTATGGCAGGGTGAGGCGTCATGAGCACCGGTACGGACGCCCGCGCGGCGTGGCGGACCTGGCGTGAGCGCCGCACCGCCGAGATCTCCCGCCCCTACGGGCCCCTGGCCCTGACCGGCACCTTCTGGCTCGCCGACCACGCCGACGGCCGGATACCCGGGCTGCCGGGCCGCTGGACCGAGGACGGCGACGCGGTCGTGCTGCACGCCACCGCCGCCGACGGCCTCACCGCCGACGGCGCCCCGCTCGACGGCGAGGTCCGCCTCGGGCCGGATGCCGGACCGGAGTCCGCCCGGATCGCCCACGGTGAGCGGCGGCTGCCGGTGCTGCGCCGCGAGGGCCTGTGGGCGGTCCGCGACTTCGACCCCGCCGCCCCCGCCCGCCGCGACTTCACCGGCATCGACGCCTACGACCACGACCCGCGCCGGACGGTGCCGGGCCGCTTCCGCCCGTACGGCGAGAGCCGCGCGGTCCGGGTGCCCAACGCCGACGGCGTCCGCCGGGAGCTGGGACTCGCCGGGGAGCTGACATTCGCGGTGGACGGCGCCGAGCACGCGCTCCAGGTCGCGGTCGAGGGCGACGGCTCGCTGTGGGCGGTCCTCGCGGACGCCACCAGCGGCAGCGAGAGCTACCGCTTCCGCTTCCTGCGGTCCCCGGCGCCCGCCGCGGACGGCACCGTCACCGTCGACCTCAACCGGGTGCTGCTGCCGCCGTGCGCCTTCGCCGACCACTTCATCTGCCCGTTCCCGCCGCCCGGCAACACCCTGCCGTTCGCCCTGCGGGCGGGGGAGCGGAACCGTTCCGGCACCTGATCCGTCCCACCCCTGACCGAGGGGGTCAACCGCCGTCCCGGTGCACCCGAGAGGGTCTGCCGGGGCGGCGAACTCCGCGCTGCCCGGAGACGGTTGACCCCGGTCCGTCACCCACTCGCGCCTCACGGCCCCCTTGCGCGGCGGCCCGATCCATCCGAGACTCCCGTCAGCGCTTGTCAGGGGCACGCAAAAATGATCGTGCGGAAGATGCGGATTTCCGCCTGCCGGAAATCCGCGGCGCGCCCCTCGACTGCGCCTCACGGGCCGCCGCAGGCGGCCCACCGATCCCCTCGGAGGAATCACGTGAGGAACGAGCGCACCATTCCCCGCAGCGGCGTGGCGAGACGCACCCGACTGCTCGCCGTGGCCACCGGACTGCTGGCCGTGGGGGCCATCGCGGTCCCGACCGCCACCGCGCAGAACTCCGCAGCAGCCCCGAAGTACAGCGCCGCCCAGCTCTCCGCGGCCAGCTCCGCCATTCGCTCCGCCGATGTCGCCGGCACCGCCTGGGCGGTCGACCCGGCCACCAACGAGGTCGTCGTCACCGCCGACTCCACCGTCTCCCGCGCCGACCTCGCCAAGGTCGAGCGCGCGGCGGGCAGCAACGCCGGTGCGGTACGCGTCGAGCGGACGCCCGGCACCCTGCGCAAGCTGATCTCCGGCGGCGACGCCATCTACGCGCCGAGCTGGCGCTGCTCGCTCGGCTTCAACGTCCGCAGCGGCAGCACGAACTACTTCCTGACGGCCGGTCACTGCACCGACGGCAACCCGCCCTGGTACGCCAACTCCTCGGGCACGTCGAGCATCGGGCCGACCGCCGGGTCCAGCTTCCCCGGCAACGACTACGGCATCGTGAAGTACACCGGCTCGGTCACCCCCGAGGGCACCGTCGGCAGCCAGGACATCACCAGCGCCGGCAACCCGACGGTCGGCCAGACCGTCACCCGCCGCGGCTCCACCACCGGCACCCACAGCGGCAAGGTCACCGCCCTGAACGCGACGGTGAACTACGGCAACGGCGAGATCGTCTCCGGTCTCATCCAGACCACCGTCTGCGCCGAGCCCGGCGACAGCGGTGGCCCGCTCTACTCCGGGACCACGGCCCTCGGCCTGACCTCCGGCGGCAGCGGCAACTGCACCTCGGGCGGTACGACGTTCTTCCAGCCCGTCACCGAGGCGCTCAGCGCCTACGGCGTGAGCGTCTACTGATCCCCTCGGGGCGGCCTTGCTCCCCGCCCCTGATCCGCTGATATCGGCGTACGGCCGGACGACGGTCCGGCTCGGGCCGGGCCCCTGCCCGCCGGCAGGCAGGGGCCCGGCCTCCCGCGTTTCCGTCCCGGACGACACCCGCCGCTCCAGGCATACCATGGTAAAGAACGCAAACCGGTCGAAGTGGCAGAGGCCAGTCAGGGGACCGTGATGCTGGAAGAGCTGGTGACCAGCGGGATCGCCGCCGCCTCGGTGGGCGCTGTCTATCTCCTCGCGGCGGCGCGCGTGGTCAAGCAGTACGAACGCGGTGTGGTCCTGCGGCTGGGCCGGCTGAAGTCCGCGGTCCGCGGCCCCGGCTTCACCATGATCGTCCCGGGCGTGGACCGGATGCGTAAGGTCAACATGCAGATCGTGACGATGCCGGTGCCCGCACAGGAGGGTATCACCCGCGACAACGTCACCGTCCGCGTCGAC
This sequence comes from Streptomyces sp. NPDC029159, assembly GCF_055564055.1. Lineage (NCBI taxonomy): Bacteria > Bacillati > Actinomycetota > Actinomycetes > Kitasatosporales > Streptomycetaceae > Streptomyces > Streptomyces sp. NPDC029159. The sequence goes on along the minus strand of NZ_JBVHWT010000007.1, from coordinate 286,840 downwards.
GCCGTCGTCTACTTCAAGGTCGTGGACGCCGCCGACGCCGTCATCGCCGTCGAGGACTACCGCTTCGCGGTCTCCCAGGTCGCCCAGACCTCGCTCCGCTCCATCATCGGCAAGAGCGATCTCGACGATCTGCTCTCCAACCGCGAGAAGCTCAACCAGGGCCTCGCCGTGATGATCGACAGCCCCGCGCTGGGCTGGGGCGTCCAGATCGACCGGGTGGAGATCAAGGACGTGTCGCTGCCGGAGACCATGAAACGGTCGATGGCCCGCCAGGCGGAGGCCACCCGTGACCGCCGCGCCCGGGTCATCAACGCCGACGCGGAACTCCAGGCGTCGAGGAAGCTGGCCGAGGCCGCCCAGGCGATGTCCGACCAGCCCGCCGCCCTCCAACTGCGGCTGCTGCAGACCGTGGTGGCCGTCGCCGCCGAGAAGAACTCCACGCTGGTGCTGCCCTTCCCCGTGGAGCTGCTGCGCTTCCTGGAGCGCTCCGGCCTCCAGGCCCAGGCCGAGACGGCCCGCGCGGAGGCCGAGGCCGGCGCCTCCGGTCAGGTCCCGGCCCCGCCGTCCGGCGCGAGCGCCGACGGCTCCCCGCCGGACCTCGGCCCGGACCCGGCGCACCGGCCCGATCATTACCTGGACGAAGGGGAGTCGGCGGCCGCAGAGGTGGGGCCGGTCCCGCCGGTCGAGGACGTGGCGGACATCGAGGATGTCGGCCGCGTCGAGGACATCGGCCGGATCCGGAACGTCGAAGCCGACGGCGACGGCCGGGACACGGGCGCCTGAACCGTCCACCGGCTCCACTGGACAAGTTCAACTGACCTTTCTGTAGGGGTACTTGGGGGCATTTGGCCGACAGCTCACCCCGATACGGGCCCCGCGGCGAACCTGCCGCGGGGCCCGCGTCTGTCCCGGCGCGTGGGCGGCTCCGGGTAGTTCCTCTCCAACGGAGCGAAAATTTTCGGCCAGCGGACGGCGCGCTCCGGCCGGGGGCGCGCCGGGGGCGTGGGGCGGGCGGAAGTGTCCGTACTCGGGACGGACGTGGGCGGATATCGGTGTGACCGACGGGTGGGGAAGCGGTGAACTCCCGGCGGCGAGACCGGAACTCGGTCTTGTGCACGGGTGAGACAGGTGGGAATACTCGGCGACGCACGTTGGCATGGACGCGACTTCCCGGGTGTCGTGCGGGGAGCCGTCCGTCCGTGACCTGTTCCCCCACACTCTCGGGTCCGTGTCCCCCCTCGCGGGCCCTTCCCCCCACGGGAGGTACCGAGTTGAAGCACCGTCGCACATCCCAGCGCCGTGCGGTCCTGGCCGGCGCGGGAGCCCTGGCTCTCGCCGCCACCGCCACACTCACCCTGAACAGCGCCAACGCAGCAACCGCCCCGCAGCCGGCGAAGCTCTCCCCGGCCGCGGCGAGCACCCTCGCCTCGCAGGTCAACTCGGCGGGCACCGCCGGTTCGTACTACGACGCCCAGGCCAAGAAGCTCGTGGTCAACGTCGTGAACGACGCGGCGGCCAAGACCGTACGGGCCAAGGGCGCCGAGGCCAGAATGGTCAAGTACTCGATGGCCCAGCTGGACTCGGCCCGGCAGACGCTGAAGGCCGACGCCACCATCCCCGGCACCTCCTGGGGTGTCGACCCGCGGACCAACAAGGTCGTGGTGACCGCCGACCGCACGGTCAAGGGCGACGCGCTCGCCAAGATCACCAAGGTCACCAAGGGCCTCGGCGACAAGGTGACGTTCCGTCGGACCCAGGGTGAGCTGAAGCCGCTGATCGCCGGTGGCGACGCGATCTGGGGCAGCAGCGCCCGCTGCTCGCTCGGCTTCAACGTCGTCAAGGACGGCCAGCCGTACTTCCTGACCGCCGGCCACTGCGGTAACGCGGTCAAGAGCTGGTCCGACCAGCAGGGCGGCCAGGAGATCGCCACCACCGAGGACTCGACCTTCCCGGGCAACGACTTCTCGATCGTCAAGTACACCGGGGACACCGAGCACCCCAGCGAGGTGGACCTCTACAGCGGCAGCCCCCAGAAGATCACCAAGGCCGCGGACGCGACCGTCGGTGAGAAGGTGAAGCGCAGCGGCAGCACCACCCAGGTACACGACGGCACGGTCAAGGCGCTCGACGCCACCGTCAACTACCAGGAGGGTTCGGTCGAAGGGCTGATCCAGACCGACGTCTGCGCCGAGCCCGGCGACAGCGGCGGCGCCCTCTTCGACGGTGAGTCCGCCCTCGGCCTCACCTCCGGCGGCAGCGGCGACTGCTCGCAGGGCGGCGAGACCTACTTCCAGCCGGTCCCCGCGGCCCTGCAGAAGTACGGCGCCGAGATCGGCTGACGCTCCACCGGTCCCTGCCCCTGCCGGATCTCCGGCGCGGTGGGACGGTGCCCCCGGCCCCCGGACGTGTACGGCGTCCGGGGGCCGGGGCGCGTCCGGGCCCGGTCAGAAGGCGAAGACGGTGTTCGCGGCGGAGCGCAGCTCACAGGAGTTGGCGAAGGTGTGCGTGTACGCGACGCGCCTGCCCTGCCAGACGCCGTCCGCCGTCACCACGATCGGGTTCCACTCGCGGGTGCACACCGTGGTGCTGTCGGTGCGGGTCACCCGGTCGAACTCGCCGTTCACCGCGCGCAGCCGGGTACAGGCCGTGCCGGGCAGCGGGTGGGTGCCGGACGCCGTCGGCGCACAGCTCAGCGTCACGGCGCGCTGCACCGCGGCGTCCGCGCGGTGCTCCCCCTGGCCGACCGTCAGGACGAGGGCGGTCGGGGCGTAGAGCCCGGCGGACCGGGCCTGGGTGCGGTCGGCCGCCGGCGCGGCGGCCGCTGCCGGGGCGACGACCGCGACCGGGGCGGCGGTGGTGACCGGCGAGGTGGTGGCCTGCGCAGTGGTGGCGAGCGTGCCGGTGACCACGGCCGTGCCAAGCGCGACGACCCCAACGATGTACCGCATTGCGAACACTCCTTTGCCCGTAGGTGCAGATACCGGACGGGAGTCTGGCCCAGCCGCCGGGCGTCCGCATCTCCGTCGCTCACTTCGAGTCGATGGATGAAAGCCGTGGGTAGTGGCGCGAAGGATGTGGTGGAGATGTGGAGATCCGGCGGCGGAGTGGTGCCTTCGCTGCTGGCGCGGGGTGTCCGCCCGGAGCCCGCCCGGCCCGGCCGTGCGGTTCCGGCCGCGGCCCCCGGCGGCGGCCGTCGCCCGGCGCTCCCCGATTGGCCCGAAGGCGGTGCGTACAGGGGAGTGAAGCGGCGCTTCCGGGGCCCGCCGGCCGCCGCCGCGTCCGCTCAGGGGCGCGGGGTCACCGGCGCCAGCGCGTTGTTCCGGCGGTCCCGGTCGCGGAGCGCCGCGAGGACGATGCTGAGGAGCGTGCCGCCCGCCGCCCAGGCGCCGAGGATCAGCAGTGCCGAGGTCATACCGTTGCCGCCGAAGTAGGCGATCGAGCGCGCCGCCCAGGTGCCGGCGCCCGGCGGCAGCGCGGGACCGATCGCCCGCCAGAAGGGCGGCAGCAGCGGATACGGATACGCACCGCCCGCGCTCGGGTTGCCGAACACCACGATCACCAGGATCGCCAGCCCGATACCGATGACGCCCAGCAGGGTCTGGAACGCCAGGGTGGTCGCCCCCACCGCGAAGACGATCAGCGCGCCCAGTCCCCACAGCCCGAACAGGCTGCCGGGCAGCGCGTTCAGCACCGGCCCGATCACCACCGCCCCGGCCAGCCCGGCGACGATCGAGTAGACCGCGAGGGCGCCCAGCCGGATCACCGCGCGGTGGGTGTTGGCCGGGCGCGCGCCCGCGCTGATCGCCAGGATCGCGGCACAGAGATATCCGCCCACGCACCACCCGACGACCAGGTAGAACGACGACAGACTGCGCGAGTCGCCGTCCGCCGCGGGCCGTACGTCCTCGGTGTGCACGGTCCGCCCCTCGGCCTTCAGCGCCGCCCCGACGACCGCCTCCGTCGCCTGCGACAGCGCCGCCCCGCCGCCGCTCGCGACCAGCAGCCGGTCGGTGGTCGAGCGCGGGTCGACGACCAGCGCCGCATCGATCTTCCGGTCCCGCAACTGCTGGAGCGCCGCCTCCCGGGAGGGCAGCGCACGCGGGTCCAGGGGGGAGCCGGACACCTTGTCGAGCTTGGTCACCAGCTCACCGCGGGCCTGCGCGGGCGCGACCACGCCGAGCGCGATATCGGTCGGCTTCGGCGAGTGGAAGGCGCCCGCGTAGGAGGTGATGAACGCGACCATCAGGCCCAGTACGCCGATGACCAGCAGCGCGGCCCGGGCGCTCACCGCGCTCCGCACCTCCTGGAGAAAGGTCGTCCGGGTGGGGTCGTCGGTCGTGGCCATGGGCCGCTCCTCGCCGTGTCGCGCCGGTGCCCGTCCCCGGCGGTGCTCCCACATCATCCGGTCGGAGCAGCCAGCGCGCAGAGCGGGCAGGGCCGAATGACGGAGGGACGGGCGGCGCCGCCGTGTGCCGGGCGGTCGGGCGACGGCGGCGGGCGGTCGGCGAGGAACGACGCCACCGTCAGGACCGGCGGCCGAAGCGGCAACGCACCGGAGAACACCAGGACGCCCGGGCCCGGGCGGGGTGCCCGGGCCCGTACGCCTCACACCGTCAGGACGATCTTCCCCGCGGTGCGTCCGGTCTCGCCCAGCTCATGGGCCTTGGCCGCGTCCGCGAGCGGGAACGTCGCGGCGATCTCCGCGCGCAGCCGGCCGGCCGCCGCCAGATCGGCGAGCGCCTGCATGCCCTGCTGATCGTGTTCGACGACCATGCCCGCCGCCCGGACGCCGAGCCGCCCGGCCTCGGCACGCACCGCGTCGTCGGCACCCAGGATGCTCACGTACACCCCGCCGGGGCGCAGCGTGCGCAGCGACCGCGGGCCGTACTCCCCGGCGATGGTGTCCAGGACGACGTCCACGTCGCGCACCGCCTCGGCGAAGTCCACCGTGCGGTAGTCGATCATCTCGTCGGCGCCCAGCCCGCGGACGAACGCATGCTTCGGCTCGCTCGCGGTGCCGATCACATACGCCCCGCGCGCCTTGGCGATCTGCACCGCCAGATGCCCGACACCGCCCGCCGCCGCATGGATCAGCACCCGCTGTCCCTCGCGGAGTCCGGCGGTGTCCACCAGCGCCTGCCAGGCGGTGAGCGCCGCCAGCGGCAGGGCGCCGGCCTGGACGTGGTCGATCTCCGCCGGCTTGGCCACCAGCGCCCGCGCGGGGGCGAGCACGTACTCGGCGAAGGCGCCGACGCCGTCGGGGTAGGGCAGCATCCCGAACACCTCGTCGCCCGCCTCGTGCAGCGTCACACCCCAGCCGACCTGCTCGACCACGCCGGACACGTCCCAGCCGAGCACCAGCGGCAGCGGCCGCGAGACGGTGGTCCGGTGCCGCCGGTTCTTCCAGTCGGTCGGGTTCACCCCGGCGGCGCGCACCCGCACCAGCACCTGGCCGATGCCCGGCACCGGCCGCTCGCGTTCGGTCTCCGTCAGCACCTCGGGGCCGCCGAAGGTGTCCTGGCTGATCACTCGCATCGTGTTCGTCATGGCTCCACGGTGCCCGCTCGGGCCGCACAGGGAAATGGCAGGATTGCCATCCTCCGCTAGGATCATGCCATGTCCGCTTCCGAGCCCGCCCCGGCCGCCGCCCCGCACCGCGTCGTCGTCCTCGCGCTCGACGGCGTCTACCCCTTCGAACTCGGCATCCCCGCCCGGATCTTCGGCTCCCTCCCCGCCCGGTACACCGTCGTGACCTGTAGCGCGGACGGTCGCCCGGTCCGCACCCGCGCCGATTTCACGATCACCGCGGACCACGGCCCCGAGGCCCTCGAATCCGCCGATACGGTGGTGATCCCGCCGTCCGCGGTCACCGAGGCGCCGGACGCGCTGGCCCGGGTCCGCCCCGGCGCCCGCCTCGTCTCGATCTGCACCGGCTCCCACATCCTGGCCGCCGCCGGCCTGCTGGACGGCCGCCCGGCCACCACGCACTGGCGCGACGCGGCGGAGTTCACCCGCCGCCACCCGCGCGTCCGCGTCGACCCGGACGTGCTCTTCGTCGACGACGGTGACGTGCTGACCTCGGCGGGTGCCGCCTCCGGGGTGGACCTCTGCCTGCACCTCGTCCGCCGGGACCACGGCAGCGAGATCGCCAACCGGGTGGCCCGCGCCTGCGTCGTCCCCGCCTGGCGCGACGGCGGGCAGGCGCAGTACATCGAGCGCCCGGTGCCGTCGCCCGCCGCGGAGAGCACCGCGGCGGCCCGCGCCTGGGCCCTCGACCACCTCCACCTGCCGCTCACCCTGGCCGATCTGGCGGGCCGGGCGCAGATGAGCGGACGGACCTTCGCCCGCCGCTTCCAGCAGGAGCTGGGGATGAGCCCCGGCCGCTGGCTGATCCGGCAGCGGGTGGACCGCGCCCGCCATCTGCTGGAGTCCAGCGATCTCTCCGTCGACCGGATCGCGGGCGAGGTCGGCTTCGCCACCGCGGCGTCCCTGCGCCAGCACCTCCAGGCGGCGGTCGGCGTCTCCCCGCTCGCCTACCGCCGCACCTTCCGCGGCGGCGCTCCGCACCCCTCCGCCGTGGGCGCGGACCGTCCGGCCGCCGCGCGGACCTGAGCCGCCGGGCGCCCGCCGCGGCGGACCCGCACACTGACCTCGTGGCCGCGAAACGCAGCGCCGGACTGCTGCTCTTCCGCCGCGGCTCCACCGGCGGCCGCGGCCTCGAAGTCCTGCTGGCGCACATGGGCGGACCGCTGTGGGCCCGGCGCGAGGCGGGCGCCTGGACGGTGCCGAAGGGCGAGTACGTCCCGCCGGAGGAGCCCCGGGAGGCGGCCGCGCGGGAGTTCACCGAGGAGCTGGGGCTGCCGCCGCCGCGCGGGGCCTACGTCCCGCTGGGCGAGGTCCGGCAGGCCGGCGGCAAGACCGTGACCGTCTGGGCGGTCGAGGGCGACCTCGACCCCGACGCGATCACGCCGGGAACCTTCACGATGATCTGGCCGCCCCGCTCCGGCACCGTCCGCACCTTCCCGGAGATCGACCGCGTCGCCTGGTGCACCCCCGACGAGGCCCGCACCCGCCTGGTGACGGCCCAGCGCGCCTTCCTCGACCGGCTCGCGGAGCGGCTGGCGGCGGGCGAGTGAGCCACCGGGGCCGCCCATCGGCTCCCCGGGTGGCTCCCTGTGTGGCTCCCCGGGACGCGCCGGTGCTCAGACCTGGCCGCGTACCGCCCTGTGGTGCTGGCGGGCGAAGAGGAAGGCGGCGCCGGTGGCCAGCAGCGCCATACCGCCGAGGGCCGGCGGCCCCGCCTCCCCCTTGCCGTCCGTCCCGTGCCCGGCGCCCCGCCCGTGCGCCGCCTCGCGCGCCGCGCCGTGCGGGAGAGCGGCATCCCGTACGGCGGGGCGCGGCCCCGAGGCGTCCCGTGCGGCTGCGGGGCGCGGCTGCGGGGCGTGGGCGACGGCGGGCGTGGTGCAGGCGAGGGTCCCGGCGAGCGCGGCCAGTGCGGCGAGCGCGAGCGGGACCGGCCGGACGGAGGTCACCGGCGTGCGGGAGGCCGTGCGGAGTACGGGCATGGGATCTCCTTGTCGCGCCGGTGGCGAGGCGGGTGCGGTGGGGGATCGGGTGGTGAACGGCAATACCCTCCCCGGCATGCCGGCCGCCGACCCGCGCACCCGCCTCGTCACCGGAACGCTAACCAACCCGCGCCGCCGATCAGGCGCCGAAGCGGCCTCCGGAGTGATCCATAAGGCTCCCTTAAGGTCGGGCTAAGCGCGGGCTCAGGTTCCGCGGGCCGCGCCGGACGGGCCGGCGGACGGCTCCGGGGAAACCCGCTTCCAGGGCGCTGTCGAGAAGGGGCCCGCCACGAGATATCTTGATGTCGAGCAATGTTGCAGACGTGGAGCGGAGCACCCGGTGACTGACTCGACCATCATCTACACCCACACCGACGAGGCGCCGGCACTGGCGACCTACTCGTTCCTGCCGGTCGTGGAGGCGTACGCCTCGACCGCGGGCGTCGCCGTGGAGACCCGTGACATCTCCCTCGCGGGCCGGATCATCGCGAGCTTCCCCGAGCGCCTGCGGGAGGACCAGCGCATCGACGACGCCCTCGCCGAGCTGGGCGAGCTGGCGAAGACGCCGGGCGCCAACATCATCAAGCTGCCGAACATCTCGGCGTCCATCCCGCAGCTCAAGGCCGCCATCGCCGAGCTGCAGGAGCAGGGCTACGCGCTGCCGGACTACCCGGACGACCCGAAGACCGACGAGGACAAGGACGTCCGCGCCCGCTACGACAAGGTCAAGGGCAGCGCCGTCAACCCGGTCCTGCGTGAGGGCAACTCCGACCGCCGCGCCCCCGCGTCGGTCAAGAACTACGCCAAGGCCCACCCGCACCGCATGGGCGCCTGGACCGCCGACTCGAAGACCAACGTCGCCACCATGGGCGTGGACGACTTCCGTTCCACCGAGAAGTCCGCGGTCATCGGCGCGGACGGTGCCCTGCGCATCGAGCTGACCGGTGACGACGGCTCCACCACCGTGCTGCGTGAGTCGGTGCCGGTGCTCAAGGGCGAGGTCGTCGACGCCTCCGTGATGCGCGTCGCGGCGCTGCGCGAGTTCTTCACCGCGCAGGTCGCCCGCGCCAAGGCCGAGGGCGTCCTCTTCTCGCTGCACCTCAAGGCCACGATGATGAAGGTCTCCGACCCGATCATCTTCGGTCACGCGGTGCGCGCCTTCTTCCCCAAGACCTTCGCCGAGTACGGCGACGTGCTGGCCGCCGCGGGCCTGACCCCGAACGACGGTCTCGGCGGCATCCTCAAGGGCGTCGAGGCGCTGCCCGAGGGCGCGGCCATCAAGGCGTCCTTCGAGGCGGAGCTGGCCGAGGGCCCCGAGATGGCGATGGTCGACTCCGACCGCGGCATCACCAACCTGCACGTGCCGTCCGACGTCATCGTCGACGCGTCCATGCCGGCCATGATCCGCACCTCCGGCCACATGTGGGGCCCCGACGGCCAGGAGCACGACACCCTCGCCGTCCTCCCCGACAGCAGCTACGCCGGTGTCTACCAGGTCGTCATCGACGACTGCCGCGCCAACGGCGCCTTCGACCCGGCCACCATGGGCTCGGTGCCCAACGTCGGTCTGATGGCGCAGAAGGCCGAGGAGTACGGCAGCCACGACAAGACCTTCGAGATCCCCGCCACCGGCACGGTGCGCGTCCTCGACGGCAACGGCGACGCCGTCCTGGAGCAGGCCGTCGGCGCCGGCGACATCTTCCGCATGTGCCAGACCAAGGACCTGCCGATCCAGGACTGGGTCAAGCTCGCCGTCACCCGCGCCCGCGCCACCGGCGACCCGGCCGTCTTCTGGCTCGACGAGGGCCGCGCCCACGACGCGCAGCTGATCGCCAAGGTCAAGACGTACCTCGCCGAGCACGACACCGACGGTCTGCAGATCGAGATCATGTCCCCGGAGGCGGCGACCGCGTTCTCGCTGGAGCGCATCCGCCGCGGTGAGAACACCATCTCCGTCACCGGCAACGTCCTGCGTGACTACCTGACGGACCTCTTCCCCATCCTGGAGCTGGGCACCAGCGCCAAGATGCTCTCCGTCGTCCCGCTGATGAGCGGCGGTGGCCTCTTCGAGACCGGCGCCGGCGGCTCCGCCCCCAAGCACGTCCAGCAGCTGGTCAAGGAGAACTACCTGCGCTGGGACAGCCTGGGCGAGTTCCTCGCGCTGGCCGTCAGCTTCGAGCACCTCGCGCAGACCACCGGCAATGCCCGCGCCCAGGTCCTGGCCGACACCCTCGACCGTGCGACCGGCACCTTCCTCAACGAGGACAAGTCCCCGAGCCGCAAGCTCGGCGGCATCGACAACCGCGGCAGCCACTTCTACCTCGCCCTCTACTGGGCCCAGGAGCTGGCCAAGCAGACCGACGACGCCCAGCTCGCCGAGGCGTTCGCGGCGCTCGCCAAGACGCTGACCGAGCAGGAGCAGAAGATCGTCGACGAGCTGGTCGCGGTCCAGGGCTCCCCGGTCGACCTCGGTGGCTACTACCAGCCGTCCGTCGAGAAGGCCGCCGCCGTGATGCGCCCGTCGGCCACGCTCAACCAGGCGCTGGCCCACCTCGGCTGATCCACGGCCCGGGGCGTGCCCGACGCCGCACCCTCCGCCCCGCCCGGCACCCGCCGGGCGGGGCGGCTGCGTCGGGGGCGCGCTCACCTTCCGTCCAGCTCCCGTACGCAGCGCCATTCGGAGCCGTACGGGCGGTATCCCAGGGCGTGGTTGACCGCGAGCATCGGGGCGTTGGAGGCGTCGTTGCCGGTGAACGCCTCGGTGCAGCCCGCCTCCCGGGCCCGGTGCAGGGAAGCGGTCTTGGCGAGGCGGGCCAGGCCCCGGCCGCGGTGGGCGCGCCGCGTTCCGGTCATGGAGGAGGAGTAGCGGCCCAGGCCGTCGGTGGCCGCCAGGGTGAAGGCCGCGACCTCACCGCCGACGGTCACCACCGTCGACAGCCGCGGATCGTGGTCCGGGTGCTCCCAGATCTGCCGCAGCCAGTGCGGATACGTCATCGCGTCGCACGGCACATCGCCCGGCTCGTCCCCCGCCGTCTCGGCGTCCGCGGCGAACACCGGCGCCGGGTCCGCGGCGAAATCGGCGCCGGTGTGCAGCGCCACGCCCGGCGGCAGCCGACCGGGCGGCGGCAGCGCCGCGCCCGCCAGATCGAGCCGGAGGAAGTGGGCCGGGCGGGTGCGGCGGTAGCCGCGCCGCTCCGCGAAGGCGAGCGGGCCCGGCGCGTCGTCCACCCAGGCGAAGATCCGCTCCGCGCCGGCCGCCGCGAGGTGTTCCTCGGCGGCGGTCAGCAGCGCCCCGCCCGCCCCGTACCACCGGTGGTCGGGGTGGACATGGGGCGTCGCGGAGCCCGTGCCCGGGACGCTGCTGTCGTGCACCAGATGGGCGGTGACGGCGCCGATCACCCGGCCCTCGCGCTCCGCGACCAGGCACCGCAGCCGCTGCTCCGGGGCGGCGGTGGTGAGCTGCCGGACGAGGCCCCGAGGCGTGGCGAGGACGGCGGGGAGGGCGGCCCGCCGCAGGTCGGCGACGGCCTGGGCGTCCGAGGGGCGGAAGTCGCGCACGGTAGGACTCATGGCCGCGGACGGTACGCCACGGGCGGCGCCGGTCGCCTCCGGTTTTCGCGCCCCGGCGACCGGTCCGGAACCGCCCGGCCCGTTCCTGAACGGGCGCGCCCGGGGCGGCCGTTCCGGGGCCCGGTCGCCCGGGCCGGTGACGCTGCCACAGGGAGGGCGGCCGGGCCGGGCTGCGCTCGCCGGAGCGCGGACCGGCGGCCGACCGGACCGTGCCGCGCCGGGCCCCGGCAGCCGCCGACGGGACCGTTGTCAGTGGTCGCCGTCACCATGGGGGCATGACCACTCACGCAGCGACACCACCCGGCCCGCCCGCCGACGCCCGCCCCGGCTCCGCCGCGTACTGGGAGGCCGCCGCGGTCACCTTCGACGACGCCCCCGACCACGGCCTGCGGGACCCGGCGGTCCGCGCCGCCTGGGCCGCCCGGCTGCACGGCTGGCTGCCCACGCCGCCCGCCGCCCTCCTCGATCTCGGCTGCGGCACGGGCAGTCTGTCCCTCCTCGCGGCCGAGGCGGGGCACCGCGTCCTGGGGATCGACCACGCGCCCGCCATGATCGAGCGCGCCCGCGCCAAGCTCGCCGGGTACGACGCCCGTTTCCTGCCCGGTGACGCCGCGCTCCCGCCGGTGGGGGAGGAGCGGTTCGCCACCGTCCTGGTGCGCCATGTCCTGTGGGCGCTGCCCGACCCGCGGGCCGCACTGCGGCGCTGGACGGAGCTGTTGGCCCCCGGCGGGCGGCTGGTCCTCGTCGAGGGCCGCTGGGGCGAGTCCGACCCGACGGGCATCGCCGCCGCCGAACTCCGGTCGTACATACGGGAGGTGGGTTGCGGGCTCCGGGTCCGCGTGGAGGATCTTTCCGGTGATCCACTGCTGTGGGGGAAGGAGGTGTCCGACGAGCGGTACGCCCTGATCGCCGAGGTGTCCGGGGCCGCCTGACCGCCGTCGAGGTGCGGTGCGGGGCCGATCGGGTGACCGTCGGGAGAGGGGCCGGTCCCGGGCCGGGGCTTCCGGTGGCCGCGTCCGCACGGCCTCTTCCCGCCCGGTGCGCACCCGGCATGCACCCGGCGCGCACCGCCCACCGGAGCCGCCCTGGCTCGTTCCGGACAGTCCGGAACCTGCATAGGTGGTAGCTACAGCTATCCCGGCGTACCGTGATCAACGGGGGCCGCTGCCGGGATGCGGCGGCCCGCTGCCGACGAAGGAGCCGAGATGTGTGGAATCACCGGATGGATCTCCTACGACCGTGACCTCACCACCGAGCGTCCCACCCTTGAGGCGATGACCGAGACCATGGCCTGCCGTGGTCCGGACGCCGCCGGGATCTGGCTCGACACCCACGCCGCGTTCGGCCACCGCCGCCTCGCCGTCATCGACCTCGACGGCGGCAAGCAGCCCATGGCCGTCGAACGCGACGGCCGCACCCTGCTCGTCACCACCTACAGCGGTGAGGTCTACAACTACCGCGAGCTGAAGGCCGAGCTGGAGGGCCTGGGGCACACCTTCCGTACGCAGAGCGACACCGAGGTCGTGCTCCACGCCTACCTGGAGTGGGGCGAGGCGTTCACCGAGCGTCTCAACGGGATGTACGCCTTCGCGCTCTGGGACCCGCGGACCGAGGAGCTGCTCCTGGTCCGCGACCGGATGGGCATCAAGCCCCTCTACTACCAGCCCACCCCGAACGGCGTGCTCTTCGGCTCCGAGCCCAAGGCGATCAACGCCCACCCCGAGGTACGGCCCGCCATCGACACCGAGGGCCTGGCCGAGCTGATCACTTTCACCAAGACCCCCGGCCACGGCGTCTTCAAGGGCATGCGCGAGGTCCGCCCCGGCCACACCGTCCGCGTCACCCGCGACGGGCTGACCACCCGCTGCTACTGGGCGCTCCAGGCGCGTGAGCACACCGACGACCTCGACACCACCGTCGGCCACATCCGCGGTCTGCTCGACGACATCGTCGCCCGCCAGCTCATCGCCGACGTCCCGCTGTGCACCCTGCTCTCCGGCGGCCTCGACTCGTCCGCGATCACCGCGCTCGCCGCCGGTGCGCTGGCCGCCCAGGGCAACGGCCCGGTCCGCTCGTTCGCCGTCGACTTCACCGGGTACACCGAGAACTTCACCCCCGACGACCTGCGCGGCACCCCCGACGGCCCGTACGCCCACGCCCTCGCCGAGCACGTCGCCTCCGACCACCACGACATCGTGCTGGACACCGCCGCCCTGATGGACCCGGCGCACCGCGCCGCCGTCCTCGCCGCCCGCGACCTGCCCAACGGCTTCGGCGACGGCGACACCTCCCTCTACCTCCTCTTCAAGGCGGTACGCGAACAGTCGACCGTCGCCCTGTCCGGCGAATCGGCCGACGAGATCTTCGGCGGCTACCGCTGGTTCCACGACCCCGAGGCCGTGCACGCCGACACCTTCCCCTGGATAGCCGCCGGTGTCTCGGGCCGCTTCTCCGGCGGCAACGCCGTCCGTGAGGCGCTCCTCGACCGCGGTCTCCTCAAGCGCCTCGACCTCAAGGGCTACGAGGACCGCCGCTACCGCGAGGCGCTGGCCGAGGTCCCCTACCTCGACAGCGACACCGGGCTCCAGCGCCGGATGCGCGAGGTCAGCTATCTGCACCTGACCCGCTTCGTGCAGATCCTCCTCGACCGCAAGGACCGCGCCTCGATGGCCGTCGGCCTGGAGGTCCGCGTCCCGTTCTGCGACCACCGCCTCGTCGAGTACGTCTTCAACACCCCCTGGTCGATGAAGACGTTCGACGGCCGCGAGAAGTCGCTGCTGCGCGCCGCCACCCGCGACGTGCTGCCCGCCTCCGTCGCCGACCGGGTCAAGAGCCCGTACCCCAGCACCCAGGACCCGGGGTACAACGAGGCGCTCCGCAGCGAACTGCGCGGGGTCGCCGCCGACCGGAACGCCCCCGTCCAGCCGCTGCTGGACTCCGAGGTCGCCAAGGAGGTCACCGCCGACGGTGCCACCGGCGACATCCGCCCCGGCGCCGAGCTGATGCTCGGCCTGAACGCCTGGCTCCGCACCACGGGCACCAGCCTGGAGCTGTGAACCGGACCGCCCCGGGGAGCCGCCCGCCGCTCCCCGGGGCGAGCCGCGCACCCACCTGACGCACAATGGGCGCGACCACCCGCTCCCGGCCCGCCCGCGGGCCGGCACCCGCCCGCACCCCAGGAGCGCCCGCCGTGTCCTCGCCGCAGCACCTCCGGATCACCCTCGACCCCCGGTCCGCCGACGCCCCGTTCGAGCAGGTCCGCGCCCGGATCGCCGACCAGGCCCGGTCCGGGGCGCTGCCGGTGGGATTCCGGCTGCCCACCGTCCGCGGCCTCGCCGACGAACTGGGCATCGCCGCCAACACCGTCGCCAAGGCGTACCGCGCCCTGGAGGCCGACGGGGTGATCGAGACCCGCGGCCGCAACGGCAGCTTCGTCGCCGCGGCGGGCGAGGCCGCCGACAAGGAGGCCGCCACCGCCGCCGCCGACTACGCCCGCCGCGCCCACCGCCTCGGCCTGGACCACGACGCCGCCCTCGCCGCCGTCCGCGACGCGCTCCGCGCCACGTACGGCACCGGCTGACCGGGCGCCGGACGCGTACCGGCAGGACATGCCCACCCGCACGGTTGCCCGAATCGCGCGCCGCGCCCGGCCTATCGTGACGTCATGAGCAACCTCGACATCCGCCCGCTCGCCAAACCCTGCGGGGGCAACGGCCGCACCGGACCGGTCCGCGACGTCCAGCCCGGCAAACAGGTGCCGCTCGGCGAGAGCACGCTCGTCCGCCGCCTGCTGCCCAACCTCGGCCGCCGGATGGTCGGCGCCTGGTGCTTCGTCGACCACTACGGCCCCGACGACATCGCCGACGAGCCCGGTATGCAGGTGCCGCCACATCCGCACATGGGTCTGCAGACCGTCAGCTGGCTGCACGACGGTGAGGTGCTGCACCGCGACAGCCTGGGCAGCCTGCAGACCATCCGCCCGCGTGAACTGGGCCTGATGACCTCGGGCCGGGCCATCGCGCACTCCGAGGAATCGCCGCGCGACCACGCCCGGCTGCTGCACGGCGCGCAGCTGTGGGTCGCCCTGCCCGGCGAGCACCGCCACACCGAGCCGTCGTTCGAGCACCACGACGACCTGCCCGTCGTCACCGGCGCCGGCGGCCTGACCGCCACCGTCATCCTCGGCGAACTGGCCGGAGCCACCTCACCCGGCACCACGTACTCCCCGCTCGTCGGCGCCGACCTGGCCCTCACCGCCGGGACCGACACCCGGCTGCCGATCGACCCGGACTTCGAGTACGCCGCCCTGACCATCTCCGGCGAGAGCGAGATCGACGGCGTCCGCCTCACCCCCGGCTCCCTCCTCTACCTCGGCTCCGGCCGCACCGAACTCCCGCTCCGCGCCCCCACCGACTGCGCCCTGCTCCTCCTCGGCGGCGAACCCTTCGAAGAGAACTTGATCATGTGGTGGAACTTCATCGGCCGCACCCAGGAGGACATCGCACAGGCCCGCGCCGACTGGGTGATGGGCGACCGCTTCGGCACCGTCCACGGCTACGACGGTGCGCCACTGCCTGCGCCCGAGTTGCCCGGGACGCCGCTGAAGCCGCGGGGGAGGGCGCGCTGAGCTGGGGGTTCACGGGTGCCCCGTAAGGAGCCCCGGATGCGGGTAGGGGTGCGGATCGTACCGGCGTCAGCAGGAGGGACTTCCGTCATGACGACCAGCCCGCCTCCGGGTCCGGAGAGCCTGGCCGCGATCGAGGCGAGGATCGACCGGCGCCGGGACCGGTACGCGCTGCCTGAAGGGCACATTCCGGAGGCGGCCTCGCCGTGGCTCCCCTTCGTGCCGCAGGTGATGATCAAGCATCTGACGTTCGACATCCGCAGCAACTCCGCCGCGAACGTGCTGTGGGTGCAGGCCGGCGCCTCCTTGGGCCGTCACCGCCACCGCGGTCCCGTCTCCGGCTATGTGCTCGAAGGCAGTTGGCGCTACCTGGAGTACGACTGGGTCGGCCGGCCCGGTGACTTCATCCGGGAGAGCCCGGGCCGTACCCACACCCTCTTCTCCGACGACGGCATGAAGACCGTCTTCTGGCTGAACGGCCCGGTGGAGTTCCTGGACGAGCACGACAGGGTGGCCGAGGTGATGGACGTCTTCTGGCTCATCGACCACTACGAACGCGGCTGTCAGGAGCAGGGCATCCCGGTCAACGAGGCGTTGTACCTCTGAGGCCGGTCGCGGGAGAGCGCGGAGCGGGCGGCCCCCCCCGTACGGCCACTCGTTGACATGCTCATCGAACTGCCACTAGCGTCGTTGCAGTTCGATCGGCTCGGCGTGATGCGGCGTGATGCGGCGTGATACGGCGTCGGCGGGGGTGGGTTCTCGTGAGTGTCAGCAGCAGGAGCGCGGTGGCGATCCATGCGCTCACCATGCTGGGGCGCTGGGACCGTTCGCTGACCTCCGCGGAGATGGCGGAGAGCCTGGCGAGCAATCCGGTGCTGGTGCGGCGGATCCTCGGCAGCCTGCGGGACGCCGGCCTCGTCGCGTCCAGCGAGGGGCGCAACGGCGGTTGGACGCTCGCCCGTCCCGCCCGCGAGATCACGCTGTACGACGCGTACGCGGCCGTCGAGGCGGGCCCCGTCCTCTCCCGGTATCCGCATCCACCGAGCAACGGGTGCGAGGTGGGGCGCCATATGCAGCGTCTGCTGGAGGTGGAGTTCCGGGAGGCGGAGCGGGCCATGGAGGAGCGGCTCGGCCGGACGACGATCGCCTTTCTGGTCGGGCAGGTGCTGGCCTGTGAGCGCGAACGCGACCGGCGTGCACCGTAGTTGAGCCGAGGTGCGGCGGAGGTGAACCCTCCGCCTTTTCTTTCCCCAAAATGTAACCGTGATGGTGTCAGTTAGCTGCTCAAGGAGGCGCTGCATGAGTTCCACGTCGACGACGGACGGGCGAACCGGTCCGGGAACGGCCCTGCTGGCGGTGGTGATGCCGGCGGTGCTCGTCACGGTCACCGCCAGCGACATGGTCAATCTGATGCTGCCGAGGATCGGGGAAGAGTTCGGCGCCTCCGAGGCCGAACTGGCCTGGGTCGTCACCGGATTCCTGCTGATGTTCTCGGTCGGCATCCCCCTCTACGGCCGCCTCTCGGACCGGGTGGGCCTGCGACGCCTCTTCGCCTTCGCGCTGCTGGCCTACGCCGCCGGGAACCTGATCTGCGCGCTCGCGCCGAGCCTGCTCGTACTGGTGGCCGGGCGGATCGTGACGGGGATCGGCGGGGCCGGTATCCCGGTGCTCTCGGTCATCGCCGTCACCAGGCTCCTTCCCCCGGAGCGGCGCGGCACCGGCATCGGCGTCGCCTCCGCGGGTGCGGGCATCGGCGCCGCCGTCGGACCGGCCCTCGGCGGCGGGCTCGGCCAGTGGCTCGGCTGGCCCTCGCTGTTCTGGCTCCTGTGCGGGGCCGCGCTGCTGCTGCTCCCCGCGGCCTGGCGCGTCCTCCCCGACGAGCGGCCCGCGGGCGAGGGCCGCCTCGATCTGCCCGGCGGTCTCCTCCTCGGCACCGGCACCGGGCTGGCCCTGTTCGGCATGACCCGGGCACAGGTCGCCGGGTTCGGCGCGCCCATGGCCTGGGGCGCGCTCCTCGCCGGGGGCGTCGCGCTGGTGTGCTTCGGGTGGCGAACCGGCCGCGTCGAGCAGCCCTTCGTCCCGCCCGCCCTGTTCCGCGACCGCACCTACCGCACCGGTCTCCTCGTCGTCCTCCTCGCCATGACCGTCAACCTGGGCGGTCTGGTCTTCGTCCCGCTGGTCCTCGTCGAGGTCAACGGACTCACCCCGGGCGAGGGCGCCTTCGTCATGATTCCGGCCGGGGTCGCCGTCGCCCTCGTGTCCCCGCTGATCGGCCGCCTGACCGACCGCGTCGGCGCCCGCCGCCTGGTGCTCGCCGGGATCGCCCTGATGGGACTGGCCGCGCTGGCCCTGTCGGCCGTCACCGGCGGCTCCTCGGCGCTCCCCGCCGGGGCCGGGATCCTCGCGATCGGCCTCGGCTTCATCCTCGTGATCACCACCGTCGTCGGCACCGTCGCAGCTCAGCTGCCCGCCGAGCGGACGGGCGTCGGCCTCGGCATCCTCCAGGGTGCGCAGTTCCTCGGCGCCGGCGTCGGCCCTGCCGTGTTCGGTGTGCTGGCCGCCGCGCGCCGGCAGAGCGGCGCGGCGGCGCTCAACCCGCTCTTCTCCGGCCACCGCGGCGCCGCGTACTCCGACGTCTTCCTGGCCATGGGCGCGGTCGCCGCCCTCACGCTGTGCATCGCGTCCCGGATGCGATCGGCGACCCCCGGGCCCGTACCGGAGACGGAAGCCGCCCGGGGCGCGCGGGATTCCGTACCGCCCGGCACCCACGCGGCAGAGCTTCGAGAGGGATCGCGATGAGGTCCGTGGCCGGGAACTCCCTCCGCGCCAGGGGACGGAGGGCAAGGGGGATCGGCTCGTCTCTCGGGTGTGCGGCGGGTCTCCCTGCCATCCGCCCGGGGCGGGGTGTCCCGGGGCCGGTGCGAGGATGGCGATATGGGATCTGAGGACGGATATCTGCTCGACAACCGCCGGCGTGAGGCGGGCCGCCGCTTCGACGCGTTCGCGGAGCTTTTCGACCCGTGGACGTTCACCCACCTCGACCGGCTGGGGCTCGGTGCGGGGTGGCGCTGCTGGGAGGTCGGTGCGGGCGGCGCCTCGGTGCCCGCCGGTCTCGCCGCGCGCGTCGGGCCGACCGGCCGCGTGTGGGCGACGGACCTCGACACCTCGTGGCTGCCCGGCCCGGACACCGCCACGACCGAGGTGCTGCGGCACGACGTGACCCGGGACGCGCCGCCCGCCACCGGCCTCGACCTCGTCCACGCCCGGCTCCTGCTGGTGCATCTGCCCGACCGGGCGGCGGTCCTCGAACGGCTCGCCGCAGCGCTGCGGCCCGGCGGCTGGCTGGTCGTGGAGGACGCGGATCCGGCGCTCCAGCCTCTCGCCTGCCCGGCCGAGGAGGGGCCGGAGGGGGAGCGGGCCGAGCGCATCCGCCGCGGCTTCCGCGCTCTGCTCGCCCAGCGGGGCGCCGATCTGTCCTTCGGTCGCTCGCTGCCGAGCCTGCTGCGCGGCGCGGGGCTGGAGGACGTGCAGGCCGAGGGGTACTTCCCGGTCACCTCGCCCGCCTGCCGGGAGCTGGAGGCGGCGACGGTCCGGCAACTGCGCGGGGAGCTGACCGGTTCCGGAGCGGCGACCGACACGGAGATCGACGCGCATCTGGCGTGGCTGGCCGAGGAGGACATCGCGGTCACCCCGGCGCCCCTGATCACCTGCTGGGGTCGCCGCGGGGCCGGTAGCTGAGGGTCCGCCAACTCGTCAATTACCTTTGTTTTGCGGGGAGTTCGCGTGGGGTCGGAATCGGTCTGTGGTACGTGATCCCGGGCGTGATCGGCCCCGGCGCACCCTCAACTCGCCAGTGACCCACATCACTCCCTGGCATGTGGATCTTCGGGAAACGTGCGGCAACCGGGGTGCCCGCCGCACGTCTCACGCTATGGAGGCTCCATTCCGGAGCCCGGTGTCCGCACGGGAGTTGGGCGCGGACGCCGGCCCTCCGTTCACCGTGAGAGAGCGAAGGTTCACATGTCCGCACGCCTTGCCCCGACGTCCGCGCGCCCTCCCCGGCGGCTGCGTGTCCTGCTCGGCGCGTCCGTCCTCAGCGCAGTCCTGGGCGGTGGCGCGGTGGTGACCGCCCACGCCGCCGACGGCGCCCAGGCGTCGCGTCCCGCTCCCGCCCCGGCCGCCGTCCCGGCGCAGGCCGGCCCGGCCCCCGCCCGCGACGCCGAGGTGGCCCGGCCGGTTCCGGCCACCGAGGGCCGCCCCGCGCACCGGGCCGCACGGCCCGTTCCGGCGGAGCAGGGCGAAGACACGCGCCCCGCACCGGCCCGCGGTTCCGTCGCGCGCCCCGTCCCGGCGGAGCGGAGCCACCCCGCGCACCGGGCCGCACAGCCCGTCCCCGCCGAGCGGAGCCACCCGTCGCACCACGACGCCGGCGTCCCGGCCCCGTACCCGGCCTCCGGTGGCGAGGCGTCCCGGCCCGGCTCTGCCGCCTGACGAGGCAGCACCTCCCCCTCCGACGCCTCCCGCGGCGCGCGCCCGCCCCGTACACGCCACGCCGCGCTGCGCCGCACCGCTCCGTACGCAGCGACACCCCCTCACGGAAGAAGGACCCATGCGCGACACCCACGCCCGTACCGGCGCACCCCACGCGGCGCGCGCCCCCGAACGCGCGCCCGCGCCGCGGCGTCGGGCCGCGATGCGCCGGGCGGCGGTGACATCGGCCGTCGCCTGCGCGCTCACCGCGGCGTTCGCGCCGGGGGTGGTGGCCGCCCCGGCGCCGGACGGTGCCCCGGCCGAGGGCAAGGTGCTGACCCACGCGGCGGCGGCCACCGCGCAGGACGAGAAGAAGGTGCGCGCGTACTGGACGCCCG
The DNA here is from genome assembly GCF_055564055.1 of Streptomyces sp. NPDC029159. Taxonomy (NCBI): domain Bacteria; kingdom Bacillati; phylum Actinomycetota; class Actinomycetes; order Kitasatosporales; family Streptomycetaceae; genus Streptomyces; species Streptomyces sp. NPDC029159. The sequence goes on along the minus strand of NZ_JBVHWT010000007.1, from coordinate 266,213 downwards.
CGCGCATCGCCGCACTGAACACGCAGGTCAAGGACGTTCCGCCGCGTGCCGGGAAGGACGGTGCGCCGTGGGGCGGGGGCGGTGCCGTCGACACCACCGTGGGGCGGCTCTTCTTCACCGACCACGGGGAGGACGCCAGTTGCACCGCGACGGCGGTCGAGAGCGCGAACGGCAGCACCGTCGTGACCGCGGGCCACTGCCTCAACGGCACCGACCTCGCCGGTGAGCACAACCAGTGGCAGACCCACGTCCTGTACGTCCCCGGGTACCGCGACGGCAAGGCGCCCCTGGGGACGTTCGTCGTCCGCTGGTCGGTGGTCAACTCCGTCTGGCTGGAGAACGATCAGATCCACGCCCGGTTCGACGCCCATGACCAGGGCTTCGCCGTCGTCGGCCGCAACGAACGCGGCCAGACCCTCCAGCAGGCCACCGGCACCCCCCAGGGCCTCTCCTACGACGCGCCCGGTGACCGCACGGCCGTCCAGTTCGGCTACCCCCGGGCCGCCTCCGACCCCGCCCGCGAGGGGCTGCCCGAGTACACCGGCCGGGAACTGGCCTACTGCCAGGGCGCACCCCGCGAGGACCCGGGCACCCCGGACCACACCGAGCCCGCCGGGATCTGGGGCGCGGCGTGCGTGATGGGCGGCGGCGCGAGCGGCGGTCCCCGGCTGGGCGGCTTCTCCGCCGCCACCGGGCGGGGCGAGGTCGTCGGGGTGAACACCCAGTCCGCCTTCCTGGACGCCGCCGGGAAGGCGTGCGAGGAGTCGGCCGGGGCCGGATGTGTACGGCACCTGGTCGGGCCGCAGTTCACCACCGCGCTGACGAAGCCGCTCCACGACAAGGCCGAGCAGCTGAGCTGACCGGTCCGCCCGGAGGCGGCGCCCGGCCCCGTCGGGCGCCGCCCCTTCCCGGCCCCGGCCACCCCCGTAGAGCACAAGGAAACAGGACCCATGAAGAGAACCACCGTCCGTCGCGGACTCCTCCTGGCGGCGCTGGGCTGCGCCCTGGGCACCGCCGCCGTCGCCGTGCCGGTGCACGCCAGTCCCGCACTGTCCGTCGCACCCGCCGCGAGCACCGTGCGCGAGGCCCGCTACAACCTCGGTGACCAGGCGTTCACCCCTCCGGCCGCCCTCGGCTACCAGGGGCGCGGCGAACTCGCCGGCACCGTGTACTACCCGGCGCGGCTCGGCACCGGCCGGCATCCGGTGGTCCTGATGCAGCACGGCCACTGGGAGACCTGCGCCGACGCCGGGGCGCAGGCCCGCCACACCGCCGCGGAGCGGGCCCGCGACCGGGCCCTGGAGCGGGGCGACAAGGCCGAGGCCGCCCGGCAGGAAGCCGTCATGACGAAGGCCGCCGCGGCGCTCTGGGCCTGGCCCTGCGCCCCGGGCACCGCGCCGATCCCCAGCAGCACGGGCTACGACTACCTCGGCCGCAAGCTGGCCGCCCGCGGCTTCGTGGTCGTTTCCGTCGGCGCCAACGGCATCAACGCGACCGACGGCGGCCAGGCCGACACCGTCTACCGGGCGCGGGCCGCCCTCATCGAACGCCATCTGCGCCTCTGGCAGCAGCTGTCCGCCTCGGGCGGCGGTCCGCTGCGCAAGGCGCTCACCGACGCGCGCGACGGCTCCCCCGTACGGGCCGACTTCCGCGACCGGCTCGACCTGGGACGGGTTGGGCTCCTCGGGCACTCCATGGGAGGGGGAGGGGTGATGCAGGAGATCGCCGACGCGCACCGCGCCGAGCTGCCCGCCGGGATCGGCATCAAGGCCGCCTTCGCCCTCGCCCCCACCACCACCTGGGACGGCGAGCCGGTGACCCGCACGCCGTTCGCCGTCATGTGGGGCACCTGCGACGCCGTCAACACCGGCGACTTCTTCGAGCAGAACCGCGCCGCGACCAAGGTGCCGCTGGTCAAGTACACGCTGACCGGCGGCAACCACGACTTCTACAACCGCCAGTGGTCGCCCTCCAGCGGCCAGGTGGCGGCGCGCGACGACGCCGAGCCCGGCAAGCGGCCCGGTACCTGCCGCACCCAGTACCTCGACCGCGACACCCCGCAGCGGGAGGACGCACGGCTGACGGAGGAGCGGCAGCGGCGGATCGCCGGCGACCGGGTGATCGCCTTCTTCGAGCGGTACCTCCAGGGCCGCACGGACCGGATGCCCTATCTGACCGGCGAGCGGCCCTTCCCGGGGGAGCCGAAGAATCTCGTCACGACGTCCGTCGCCGGGAAGAGCGAGTAGGCGGCCGCCCTCAGGGCCGCCGGGGCTGGGCGACCCGGTACTCCCGCAGCGGCCCGCCGACCTCGCGCAGTGCCGTATGGGCGACCGCCGCGAGCGAGGCCGGATCGCCCGCGGCGGCGGTCAGGCCGGCGGCCAGCTCCGGCCGTGCGGTGCGCAGTTCGCGCAGCAGCCATTTGCCGTTGCCCTGCCAGTGCCGGGCGGCCAGCAGCGCCAGCTGGGCCGTCTTCGTCAGGACCCGGGCGGCGACGAAGGCGGCCTCGCCCGCGTCGTCGGTGCCCGCCAGATCGTCGAGGAGGTCGGTGAGTTCGTGGCGGAGCGCATCGGTCTCGGCGGTGGTCGCCGGGGCCGGGCCGTCCGCCAGCCGCCGCCGCATCTCGGCCTGGAGCCGGGCGCCGAGCCCGTCCTCGTCCACGAGGAGCACGCCCTGGGCCAACAGCCGGGGGATGCCCGGCCAGCGGCGGCGGAAGCCGTCCGCGCAGTGGGCGGCGAGCGTCCCCTCGTCGTGGACGAGCAGCTCGACCGGCCAGCCCTCCCACCGCAGGGTGCGGTGCTGCGGCGCCGTCACCCGCGGGAGCACCGCCACCATGTCGAGGTCGGACAGCGGGGTGCGGTGGACGGTCAGCACACTGCCGCCGACGGCCACCATCCGTGCCCGGGGCAGCAGTTGGCGCGCCACCGCTGCCGCCGCCACGACCGGTGCCTCACGCGGAGAGGTCATTTTCCGGTCCTACCCCCGGCATGGCCGACAAGTCGCCCGTTCCTCCGCCGTGTTCCGGTCGAGCATCTAATCTGAGCGAAGGCGGAGGAGGGGGCGGCGGTGTCCGCCCCGCGGCCGCACACAGCGCCCAAAGGGGCGACAGCGGAGGCACGTTGAGGTGGGGATCGGACATATGGCGAGATTCGGAATGAACCGTCGCGGCCGGACCGTCGCGTACATGATGGCGGGCACCGTGCTCGCCCCCCTGCTGGCCGGTCTCGGGGCCGCGCCCGCCCAGGCCGCGTCCGGCTCCTGGTGCGGCGGCGCCCGGGGGCCGTACCAGAAGCAGGCCGAGAAGTTCCTGGGCCGCAAGGCCGACGGCAAGCAGTCCCAGGGCGACTGCCGGGCGATCCGCGCCTTCCAGGTCAGCCACGCCATCCACCCGCAGTACGGCTACGCGGGCCCGGTGACGTGGAAGATGATGAAGGTCGTCAAGCCGCAGCGGGACGCCCGCGACAACCCCAACCGCGCCGGCCGCTGCCCCACCAACCGGGGCCGCATCGCCTGCGTGGACCTGACCCGGCAGATCAGCTGGATCCAGGACGGCCGGCACCTCGTCAAGCGCCCGGTGCCCGTCCGCACCGGCCGCAACGGCAACGAGACCCGCACCGGTCTGCACCGGATCTTCTGGAAGCACAAGAACCACGTGTCGTCGCTGTACCACGTCGCGATGCCGTACTCGCAGTTCTTCGACGGCGGCGAGGCGTTCCACGCGATCAGCGGCAGCGTCTGGTCCGCCCCGGGCTCGCACGGCTGCGTCAACATGCGCACCGCCGACGCCAAGGCGTACTGGAAGCTCCTGTCCACCGGCGACGACGTCTTCGTCTACGGACGCAAGCCCGGCACCTGATCCACCGCACGGCACACGACGGCGCCCGGGACCGCAACGGTCCCGGGCGCCGGTGTGTGCGGTGTCAGCGCCCCGCGGGGGCGGCGGTGACCTCCGCGGAGTCCACCAGGACGTACCGGTGGTTGAACTGCACGGTGTAGTACCGCTTCGCGCCGTGCACGACCTTGCCGCCGGACGGCGAGTAGTCCACCGCGGCCTGCGGCTCCCCACTGGTCACATACGCCTGACCTGCGCGGATCCCATAGTTCTTGGCCGTCAGCGGCGTCTGCTTCGACGGCTTCACATCCGCCGGGTACTCGGACTCCTGCGGATACGCCGTGCCGAACACGTGCGCCGCGCCCGTACCGGCCGGCTTGACGATCCGCACCTCCTTGGCCGGAGTGGTGTTACGGCCGCCGGGGTTGTGGATCCAGCCCTTCTGGCCGTCGAACCAGATGGCGGTCCAGTCGCCCTGCCGGTCCGCCACCACGAACTGCTGCCCCGCCTGGACGGTGGTGCTCCAGTCCGCGATGGCGTCGGTACCGGCCTTGGCGTCCTCACCCGTGTGCACGACCGGGTCGAGCAGCAGCGGCGCGTCGTCGGCGGGCGCACTGCGCACGAACAGGGCGCTGGACGGCCCGCTCTGCGGCCCGCACTCCTTCACCTCGCCGGACGGGTCGTCCGCCGGGCAGACCGTGTACGTCTGCTGGTTCTCGTCGAAGCCCGGCGTGATGGTCACCGCCGAACCGACCGGGCCGACACCCCGCTCACCGTCGTCGACGGGCGCGCCGAGCAGCCGCATGAAGCGCGTCCAGTCCCAGCTGTTGCCCGGGTCCCAGTGCATCTCCGCGAGGGTGTCGTCCGAGGGGCCGGGGATGTTGTCGTGCCCGAGGATGTGACGCCGGTCCAGCGGGACGTCGTACTTGGCCGCCAGCCACTTCACCAGCTCCGCGGTCTTCTCGTACGCGACCGGCGTGTACCACTCCGCGCCGTGTGCCGAGAAGCCCTCGTGCTCGATCTGGATGGCGTGGAGGTTGCTGTCGTAGTTGCCGTCCCCGAACGCGACGTCCTTGTTCGGCACCATCTGGGTGACCGCGCCGTCGGACGCCCGCATGACGTACTGCGCCGAGGCGCCGCCCGCCTTCTGGAACGTCTCGACGGCGTTGTTGTACGAGCCCTCTGTGGTGTGGAGGACGATCTGCGTGATCTTCACACCGTTGGCCGGGCGGTCGGAGACCTGCCCGTTGGCGGCCGCAGCCGGCACGAACGTGCAGGTCAGCGTCGCGGGGCACTCGGTCTGCGGCGCCGGTGTGTCGGTGAGCCGCAGCTTGGCGAACTGCCCGGCGACCGGCTTGGCGGACGGCACGGCCGCCAGGGAGAGCGCACCGCCGTTCCCCGCCTGCCGCCGCGCACCGGAGTGGATCGCGGAGAACACCGAGGTGACGTACGAGGTGGCCGCCTTCTTGTCCGTCAGACGGCTGTATCTGGCCACCGCCGCGGTCCACTGCGACGGATCGTCGGACGTGCCGCCCGTCAGCTGCTTCTGGTACGAGGCGAGCAGCGCGGCGCCACCGCGGATGTTGTCCGCGGAGCGGTTCCGCAGCCGGTCGGCCGGGATCCCGGTCAGCTTGGCGGCGGAACTCAGCGTGTGCAGCTCGGGGTGGTCGGCGAACGACGTGAGGTCGGAGCGGCCGGCGGCACCGGCGGCGCCGCGGGAGACCATCCGGGGCGTCACATCGGTGAGGTTCATCAGACCCCAGCCGCCGGTCTGGTTGTAGCCGGAGTGCTGCTGCCAGCCGGACTCCTGGCGGGCCACGCCCAGCAGAACCGGCAGCGGAACATGGAACTCCTTGGCGGCCGCGGTGAATTCGGCCTGCAAGGAGGGGGTCGGGGCGTCGTTCTGTGCCTGCGCCAGTGTGGGCAGGAACGCGAAGCCACCTGCCGCCAGCGTCCCGCCGAGGACCGCTGCGGGGAGCCAGCGTTTCGTTTTGCGCTTGTGCACACCATTCCCTTCGGAGCAACGGCGCACCGGGCGGTACGGGGAGAAGGCCGTGACCTCGCGGACGGCGCACCGAGTGGGGGGGCGGCGCGGAACCACGCGGGCATGCCACAGGCGGGCAACTCGCCGTGGCAAAGGGTGGTTTCGAGCCGTACGCCATGAGATCAGAAAAACATTCCGGTTCCCAGGGCGGTAGCCGATCGTGATCTCACCTTCAACGACTCGTTGCCCGGCATTCGCCCCGGACGACGGCCGGACGGGAACGGGGGCGCCACGTCACACGCGGCCCGCGGCCCGTGCTCCCCGACCGGAATCCCGGCCGATGCAACCAACCCGCGCCCCGCGGTGTTTCCCGAACGGAAGACCACACCGCCCCGCGTGCAGCCGCAGGAGCACGGCGGGACTCCGCACCGCACACACCGGACAAGGACACCCCGAGATGACCGACCGCTCCGCCACCCCGGCACCGTTCCACGCCGCCCTCTTCGACCTCGACGGCACCCTGGTCGCCACCGAACACCGCAGCCGCGCCGCCTGGACCCGCCTCTTCCACGCCCACGGGCTGGAGGCTGACGACGCGCTGCTGGCGACCTTCGTCGGGCGGCGCGGCCAGGAGGCGCTGGCCGACCACGTCCACCGGTTCCCCGGCAGCACCGTCGCCGACCTCTTCGACGAAGCCGTCGGCCATCTCGACGACCCGGACATCCCCCCGCCCCACCCCGTACGCGGCGCCGCCGAACTGGTGCGGCGGCTGCACGGGTCGGGCGTTCCGATGGCGGTCGTCACCTCCGGGCTGCGCGAGCACGCCGGGGCGATGCTGGACCACATCGGCGGCGCCGGTCTCTTCACCACGGTGATCACCGCCGAGGACGTGACCCGCGGCAAGCCCCACCCCGAAGGGTTCCTCGCCGGATGCGAGGCCCTGGGCGTCGACCCCGGGCGGGCGGTGGCGTTCGAGGACGCACCCGCCGGTGTCGCCGCGGCCAAGGCCGCCGGTCTGTTCTGCGTGGCCCTGACCACCACCCACGACGCCGAGGCGCTGCACGCCGCCGACCTCGTCGTCCCCGACCTCGACGACCTCAGCTGGCCGCCGCCGTTCCTGAGCGCGGTCTGACCACCGGACGGAGGGATCCCACCATGCGGCCCCAGCCGCCCGACCCGGGGAGCGCCGCCCCGGAACACCCCACCACGGCCCGGCCCCGGACAGCGGGCGGGTCCGCCCGTCCGGTGGTCCACCGGTGGCGGCTGCTCGCCGTCCTCCTCGCCGCCCAGTTCATGGCCAACATCGACACCGCCATCGTCAACATCGCCGCCCCCGCCGTCCGGAGTGACCTCGGCGCCTCGGGCGGTGAGGCGGGCCTGATGGTCTCCGGCTATGTCGTGGCCTACGCCGTCCTGCTCGTCGCGGGCGCCCGGCTCGGCGGCAGCCGCGGCCACCGCCGGATCTTCCTCGCGGGCCTGGCACTCTTCACCGCGGCGTCCCTCGCCTGCGCCCTGGCCTTCGCCCCGGCAGTGCTGATCACCTCCCGGATCGCCCAGGGCGCGGGCGCGGCGCTGATGGTGCCGCAGGTCCTGAGCGGCATTCAGCTCCACTTCACCGGGCGGCAGCGCATCAAGGCCCTCGGGTACTACGCCATCGCCCTCTCGGGCGGCGCCGTGGCGGGCCAGGCCCTGGGCGGCGTACTGATCGCCGCCGACCTCCTCGGCACCGGCTGGCGCCCGATCTTCCTCGTCAACGTCCCGGCCGGACTGCTGCTCCTGTGGGCGGCGCTGCGGGTGATGCCGCCCGACCCCGGCCCCGGCGCGGAGACCGCCCGCACCGGGCCCGCCGGCGCGGGGAACTCCGCAGGCCCGGACGGGGAGTCACCGGCTTCCGGTACTGCCTCCGGCTCCGGTCCTGGTGCCACCACGGCCGTTCTCTCACCGGACGACATCGACGTCCGCGGCATGGCGCTGCTGGCCACCACGGTGCTGCTGCTCATCGTGCCGCTGCTGCTGGGCACCGACGCGGAGTGGCCCTGGTGGATGTGGGCCTGTCCGGTGGCCGCGGTGCCGACGGGGGCGGCGTTCCGGCGCAGCCAACGGCGCCGCGCCGCGCGGGGCGGGCGGCCGCTGATCGCCGAGGAGGTGATCCGCGAACCGGCGATCCGCTGGTCCCTGGCCGCACACGGCGCCACCACAATGACCTACTTCGCCCTCCTCTTCGTCCTCGCCGTATACCTCCAGGAAGGACTGGGCCGCGGCCCCGCCTACGCGGGAGCGGCCATGATTTCCTGGGTCGCCGCCTTCGGTCTGGCCGGTCCGCTGCTGGCCCGGGTGCCGTCCCGGTACACCGCGGCGATGCCCGCGGTGGGGTGCACGGTCCTGGCCGGCGGTTACACCGCGGTGTGGCTCTACCTCGTGACGGGTCATCGCACCGGCCCGGCGCTCTTCCTGCTGCTGGGCATCGGCGGACTCGGCCTGGGCATCAGCTCCAACGCCCTGATCGCCCGGATGACGTTCGTCCTGCCGGACCGCTACGCCGCCGACCTGTCCGGCGTCATCAGCACCAATGCGCAGCTGTGCGGCGCGCTCGGCGTGGCGACGCTGGGCGGCGGCTATCTCCAGCTGACCGACGGCGGTTCGGCCTCCGCCACCGCATCGGCCCAGGCGCTGCGGACCGTGCTGGCCACCGCCGCCGCCCTGGCGGCACTCTCCGCACTGGCCTCCCGCCGCGGCGCCCGGCCCCGCCCCGCTGTGGCCGGCCCCGCGGCCCCCACCGCCCCCGCCACCGAGGCCATATCCACCGCAACCACCACGACCGGCCCCGAGGAGGACGGCCCCTGGAATGCCTGGCAAAAGTAATGGGCTTGACCTGGTCAGAGGCCGATGTCGCGCAGGAGGCCGCCGGGTATCGGGAGGCAGCCGGCCACGTCATCGCCCGCGATAAACCAGGCGACGTCGGCGATCGCCACGGGGATACTGGGCGCCCATGGATGAGGTCAAAGTCGTTGTCGCCCATTCCGAGCGCGCGACCCTGCGTGTCGGTGACGTGTTCTTGAAGGTGGATGCCGATCAGGCGCGCATCGATGCCGAGGTCGAGGCGATGTCCCTCGCGCCGGTCCCGACCCCGGAGGTCCTGTGGCGCAAGCCGCCGGTGCTCGCGATCGCCGCGCTCCCGGGCACGACGCTCGGGCGCCTGGGCGGAGCGTCGACCGGGGCGTCGGCGGCGTGGGCGGCGGCGGGCGCGGCCATCCGGAAGCTGCACGATGCGCCGCTGCCGCCCCGGCCCGGCCGGGCGGGCCGGAGCGCCGTCGCGCTGGCGGCGGAGCTCGACGCCGAGTGCGAGGTGCTCGTGGCGAACGGCCTTCTCCCCGCCGACCTGGTCACCCGCAACCGCCAGGTCGCCGAGGCGGCGCTGCGGCCGTGGACTCCGGCGTTCACGCACGGCGACCTGCAGATCGCGCACGTCTTCGTCGACGGCGGCGAGGTCACGGGCATCATCGACTGGTCCGAGGCGGGCCAGGGTGATGCCCTGTACGACCTCGCCACCTTCACGCTCGGACACGAGGAGCACCTCGACGACGTCCTCGCCGGCTACGGCACCGACGTCGACCTCGAAGTGATCCACGCGTGGTGGTCGTTGCGGAGCCTGCTGGCGGTGCGCTGGCTGATCGAGCACGGCTTCGACCCGTTCGCGCCGGGCTGCGAGGTCGACGTGCTGAGATCCCGGATGTGAGGCTGCACGGGCCCGAGTTACCGCGACGCGTACGGCAGCAGCGCCATCTCCCGGGCGTTCTTGATGGCGCGGGCCAGCTGCCGCTGCTGCTGTGCGGTGACCCGGGTGATCCGGCGGCTGCGGATCTTGCCGCGGTCCGAGAGGAACGTCCGGAGCAGGGCGGTGTCCTTGTAGTCGAGGTACGTGATACCCGCCCGGTCAAGGGGGTTGGGGCGGGGCCGGGACTCCTTGCGGGGAGCGGGACGGCGAGTCATGGCAGAACCTTTCGGAGGTGGTGGTGGAGGGAAATCGCGATCAGGGAGAAGGCTGAGGCGCAGCGTGGCGAGGTTCAGGGGCAGGTGAACGATTAGGAGTGGGGCCGCGGCACCTTCAGAGGGAGAGCCGAAGGCCCCGGCCACCGGCCGACCACATCAGCCCCAGCCCCCAGCCCCTCAGCACCCCGCGCCCCCCAGCATCAGGAAGCAGGCTCCAGCAGCTCGTCGAACGCCCCCGGAAGCCGCTTCCAGGCCGCGTGGCCCCCGGCGCACTCCGCGTCCGTCAGCAGGCAGGAGTCGAGCAGTCGGGTCAGGCCGTCGCGGTCGAGGCCGGGGGCGGTGAAGACCAGGTGCTGGCAGCGGTCGCCGTGTTCGGGGTGCCAGTCCAGGGCGGCGGCCGCGCGGCGGACCGGTGGCACCAGTTCCCAGGCGGCGTCCGGCAGCGAGGCGAGCCATGGTCCGGCGCTCTCCACGCACAGGGCGCCCCCGGCGGCCTCCCAGGACAGCAGCGCGTCGGGACGGTCGGCGAGCCAGAACCGGCCCCGGCTGCGGGCCGCGGCGCAGGTCAGGTCCTCCAGCGCGGCGTAGAGCCGCTCCGGGTGGAAGGGGCGGTGGCGGCGCCAGACCAGGGTGGTGACGCCGGACTCGTCGGCCTCCTGCGGCAGCAGCGCGCACGCCGGATGTTGGGCCGCCGCAGCGGCGTCCACGTCGAACCCGCCGTCCTCACCGAGTGCGGCCCGGACCAGCGGCCCGGACGCCGCCGGGAGGTGCCGGGCCGTCGGGTGCAGTTGGGCCAGCAGGGCGTGATCCGCGTCGTCGGCGTCCGGGCTGTCGACGAGGGCGAGGACCGGCGCGTACTCCAGCTGGCGCGCCCAGGTGTCGCCGACGGTGCGCTGATCGGTGGCGGCCGCGGCGAGTCCCGCCTCGGTGAGGTCGTCGCCGTTGGACAGGACGGGCAGGACGAGTGCCGGATCGACGGCGGTGACGACGGTGGTCAGGCGCAGCCCGTCCCCGCCGTGGGCCGCGACGACCTCGGCCATCGCGCGCGGCTCCACGGAGTCCCACAGTTCCACGACGGCCAGCCGGTGCAGCCCGCTGTCGGCCAGCCGCCGGAGTTCGGGGACCAGATCCTCCCGCAGCGCACAGCAGGCACAGTCGTTGACCAGCGGTGCGGTGCCGCGTGACAGTTCGCCGACGGCGTCGCTGAGGGTGCGCAGCACGGTCCCGTCGGCCGCGGCGCCGAGGTCGTGGTGGAGGGCGACGGCGTCCGGCACCGCGGTCAGCAGCCGCTGGACGACCTCCTGCCGCGCCTCGGCGTGCAGCCCGCCGACCAGAACGACGGGGAGCGGGCGTCCGGTGCCGCTCATCGCTCGTCCCGCCGGTCGCTGCGCTCGTCCCGCCGGCCGTAGCGGCGCTCGAAGCGTTCGACGCGTCCGGCGGTGTCCAGGACGCGCGTCTGCCCTGTGTAGAAGGGGTGGCTGCGTGAGGAGATCTCGACGTCGATGACGGGGTAGGTGTGGCCGTCCTCCCACTCGACGGTGGTGTCGGACGTGGCGGTGGAGCGGGTGAGGAAGGCGAATCCGGCGGCCTTGTCGCGGAAGACGACGGGGCCGTAGGCGGGGTGGATGCCTGGCTTCATGAAGGGGTCCTGCCTGTTCTGTCGGGACGGGTTCTTCGGCGGGCGCGATGGTCCGGGACGGGCGTCACGGCATCGGGCGCCCGGCCGCGCTCAGCGCTCCTCGCGGAAGTCGACATGGCGGCCGGCGACCGGGTCGTACTTGCGCAGGACGAGGCGGTCGGGGTCGTTCCGGCGGTTCTTGCGGGTGACGTAGGTGTAGCCGGTGCCGGCGGTGGAGCGGAGCTTGACGACCGGGCGGAGTTCGTTGCGAGCCATGCCGCTACTATATGGGAATGATTTTCATTATCGACAACCCCTCCCGGGAAAGGTGATGCCTCTCATGTCCGCCCACTGTCAACTGACCGGAGCCCGGCCCGGCTTCGGCAATGCGATCTCCCATTCGCACCGCCGCACCTCCCGCCGCTTCGACCCGAACATCCAGCGCAAGCGCTACTGGCTGCCGAGCGAGGGGCGGCACATCCGCCTCACGCTCAGCGCCCGGGCGATCAAGACGGTGGACGTCATCGGCGTCGAGGCGGCGGTGGCGCGGATCCGTGCGCGGGGAGGGAAGGTCTGATGGCCAAGCAGAGCAAGATCGCGAAGAACGAGCGGCGCAAGGCGCTCGTCGCCCGCTACGCGGCCCGCCGCGCCGAGCTGAAGGAGATCATCCGGCGGCCGTCCTCCGGCGACGCCGAACGTGCCGCCGCCGTCGCCGAGTTGCGCCGCCAGCCACGCGATGCCAGCGCCACCCGGGTGCGCAACCGCGACAGCGTCGACGGGCGCCCCCGTGGCCATCTCCGGAAGTTCGGCATGTCCCGCGTACGGATGCGGCAGCAGGCGCACGCCGGATTCCTCCCCGGGGTCACCAAGTCCTCCTGGTGACTCTCCGTCGCCGGGCTGCGTGCCCGGCGGGCGCGGTGCCGTACCCCTCGGGTGCGGCACCGCGGTGCGTTCGGCGACGTTCGGCGGCGTACGGAGGCGGCCGGGAACCCGGGGCGCACGACGGGACTTTACGGACAGCTTCCGGGTGTCGATGCGTACGGGACGCGTGGGGTTGACGTGGCGCAGGTCATGTCCTCGGGCGAACAACTCGCCCAACAAATCGGGGCACTTGCCGTGAACTCTCGACGAGTTTTGACATGAGCACTTCCGGTTACCCGCGAGTCCTGCTACTAACAAGTCGGCAGAGATCCTGCCCCAGGGAGGTTCCATGAGACTGTCCCGCGTTGCCAAGGCGACGTCCGCCCTCTTCGCCACCATGGCGCTCGTGCTCACCGGCGCGAGTGCCGCCACCGCAGCCGAACGGCCCCTGGCCGCCACCGGTTACGTGGCGCTCGGTGACTCCTACTCCGCCGGCGTCGGTGCCGGCAGTTACGACAGCGCCAGCGGCTCCTGCAAACGCAGCACGAAGTCCTACCCCGCGCTGTGGGCGGCCGCCAACTCGCCCTCGTCCTTCGACTTCACCGCCTGCTCCGGCGCCAAGACGGGCGATGTGCTGAACGGGCAGCTCGCCCCGCTGAGCTCATCGACCGGCCTGGTCAGCATCAGCATCGGCGGCAACGACGCCGGCTTCGCCGACACCATGACCACCTGTGCCCTCCAGGGGGAGAGCGCCTGCCTGACGGCCGTCTCGAAGGCCATCTCCTACGTGGACAACACGCTCCCCGGCCAGCTCGACGGCGTCTACAGCGCGATCTCCCAGAAGGCGCCGTCCGCCCATGTGGTGGTCCTCGGCTACCCGCACTTCTACAAGATCGGCGGCAGCTGCGTCGCGGGGCTGTCCGACAAGTCCCGCGCCGCCATAAACGGTGCCGCCGACGAGATCAACAGCGTCACCGCCAAGCGCGCCGCCAACCACGGCTTCTCCTTCGCCGACGTCAACGCGACCTTCAGCGGCCACGAGCTCTGCTCCGGCAGCGCCTGGCTGCACAGTGTCACCGTGCCGGTCGACGAGTCGTACCACCCCACGGCCACCGGCCAGTCGAGCGGCTACCTGCCGGTCTTCCGCTCCGCCGCCTGACCCGAGGCGCACTCGGCTGTACGGGAGGGCTCCCCGATCGGGGGCCCTCCCGCGCTGCGTCGCCCGCCCGGCCCCGTCCTGCCGGGGGTTCAACTCGCCGTCCGCGCACCCCCGTACGTGATCTTCCGTAGGGTGTCGGACGACACCACGGCGAGGCAGGTGAAACCGATGGCCGGTCTGCACGTGTGTCCTCGGGGAGAGATAGGGTTACCCTGCCCGGGGCCGGGTGCCCTCGTACGGGTGGGGAGAGTCATGGAACAGATAACAGTGCGCAGCAGGGCGCGAGTCCCTGCCATCACCTGCAAAAGCGGTGCGTCCAGTGCGCGCCTCGACCGTCACCTCGCGGTGCTGGGCGGCCCTGCCATCCCGCAGCGTGAGGCGCAGGGCGCGACATCACTGATGCAGGAACTGACGGCTCGTGATCATATGCGTACGCGGCGCAGCCGCGGCGCACGGGTGTCGTTGTTCGCGCCGCTGCGCAGGCTGCGGCGTTCGCTGTTCGGCGGCCACGGCTGACCCGCAGCTGACCTCGGCACCCCGGCGGCCACGCCGTCCCGGTGCGGCGCGGCGGCCCCCCGCCCGCCCGGTCCGGGACGGCGCCCCGCCACCCACCACCCGTTGCCCGTGACGGGTGGTTTTTGCGTCTCCGCACCCGGCATCCCGCCGGCTCAGAGCAGCGCGAACTGCCCGCCGGGCCCCTCCTCCTGATGGTCGAGCACGGACGCCGGACGCCGGGCCCGCACCGGAACCGGCAGCACCCCGGCCGCCCGCAGCTCCGCCACCCCGATCCCCGGCGCCCGCGCCGCCTCCTCGCGCAACGCGGCGCGCTCCGGCTCCGCCTCGGCCAGCAGCGCCAGCACGGTGACCAGCTCCAGCAGCTCCGTCGTCCACTCCGGAAGCCAGCCGTCCGGCCCGAGCGCCGCCAGCGGCTCCGCCTCGTCCGCCGCGGCCGTCGCCGACCGCGCCGCGCACCACGCCTCCAGCACCCGCATCCCGTCCGCGTGGTACGCCCAAGCGCCCGCCGGTACCGGGGCGATCCGCCCGGCGCCGAGCAGCAGCGCCTCCTCGTCCGCGTCGTACGCGCAGTCCGCGGGCAGTCCGCGGGTCGGCAGCGGGGCGCGGACGTACGGACGGCGGCCACCCGGAAGCCGGGGGCGGGCGCCCGCCGGGCCGCCGCGGTCGTGGGCGCCACGGGTCTGGAGCCACACCAGCCGCTCGCCGAGCGCCACGCCGCGCTCCCACAGCCCGGCGTCCGCGGGCAGCGGGACCGCGCAGCCACCGGCGGCGGGCCGCGCCGCCGTCGTCGCCCAGGCCAGGACGTCGGCGGGCGCCACCGGGCGGCCCAGCCGCTCCGCGAGCAGGGCGGTCAGGCCGGGCGCGAGGTTCGGTTCGTGGCCGCCGGGCCGGCGGTGGAGCGGGCGGATCCGTCCGCCGCGGCCGGAGGGTGACCGTCCGTCGGGCAGCACCGCCGTGCACAGCAGCGGCGGATCGTTCTCGCGCGGCGATGCGCTCCACTCCACGACGTAGAGCTGCCGGTCGTCGGCGACCCGCCACAGCTCCGGCCGGGCCGCGTCGAGCAGCCGGTGGTCGGGCAGCAGCCACCGCAGATCGTGGCCGCCGTGGGCGTAGCGCACCGGCTCGGGGCAGCGGCCCGCGGCGTCCGCCAGCGCACCGGTCGCGGTGGCCTGGCCGGGCAGCTGCCCGACGGCGGTGTGCAGGGTCCGGGCGCGTGAGGGGCGGAGCAGCCGGGCGCGTTCGGCCGCGTCACCGGCGGCGACCAGCGCGTCCCAGCGGCGGCGCAGTGCCGCGGGGTCGGGTCCGGCGACCCAGGCGCGGCCGGGCCGCAGCGGCGGCACCGACCAGGGCAGCAGATCGGACAGCAGTGGCGCGTCCTGCTTCGCCGTCACACCAAGCCCCTTCCGGACCGTTCGGCCGACCCCGGCATCGTAGGACGTGCGGGCGAACTCCGGCCCCTGCCCCGGGGCGTCCCGGTTGCGGCGCTGCTCGGGGGACCACCGGTCGCAGCCTGGAGCGCATCCGACGCCGGAGCGGCGTCGGGTCAGTGGGCGTCCAGGGTGACGGTGAAGGAGAACCGGTCGCCGCGGTAGTGGATGTGGGTGACGTCGACCGCCCGGCCCGACTCGTCGTAGGTGATGCCGGTGTAGTGCAGGATCGGACTGAGCAGCGGCACCCGGAGCAGCCGGGCGGTCTCCGGGTCGGCGAGCCGCGCCTCGACGGTGTCGGTGATCCGGCTGATGCGCACGCCGATGGTGTCCCGCAGCACCTTCGTCATCGGCCGGTGCGCCAGATCGGCCGGGTCGATCCGGGCGGCGACCTCGGGGTGGACGTAGTTGCGGGCGTGGTTGGTCGGCTCGCCGCTCTCCTCGTCGCTGCGCAGCCGGACATACCCGGCGACCTCCCGCAACCCGGGGAAGAACTCCGCGAGTTCCGGCGGTACGGGGACCGGCCCGTGCTCCAGCAGCCGGGAGGTCATCCCGGACTGCTGGGCCACGATCGCGTCCACCGAACCGAGCAGCCGCACCGGGGCGCCGCGCCGGGCGCTCGGCTCGATGAACGTGCCGCGCCGCCGGTGCCGGCTGATCAGCCCCTCCGTCTCCAGCTCCTTCAGCGCCTGACGCATGGTCAGCACGCTCACGCCGTAGTGCGCGGCGAGCGCGTCCTCGGTCGGCAGCCGCAGCGGCGCCTCGGGGGAGCGGCCCAGTATGGAGGCGCGCAGCGACTGCGAAACCTGGTACCACAGGGGCAGTTTGCGGTTCAGCGCGAGCGAGTCGGGTGCGAAGGTCGTCACAGGGCGTTCCCCGGTGTCACGGGCGGAAGTGGCGCTGGAGACCCTGCCATACGTCGTCGTAGCCGTGCTGCAGATGGTCGGCGTCCTTGGCCTGATCGGTCAGCGTCAGCGGCCAGCGGGTCTCGAACATGAAGGCAAGACCGTCGTCGATCTTCTGCGGCGCCAGCTCCGCGGCGCCGGCCCGCTCGAACGTCTCCCGGTCCGGTCCGTGCGCCGACATCATGTTGTGCAGCGAGCCGCCGCCGGGCACGAACCCGCCCCGCCCGCCGGTCTTCGCGTCGTAGGCGCCCTCGATCAGGCCCATGTACTCCGTCATCACATTGCGGTGGAAGTACGGCGGCCGGAAGGTGTCCTCGCCGACCAGCCAGCGCGGCGCGAAGACCACGAAGTCCACCCCGGCCAGCCCCGGGGTGTCGGACGGCGAGGTGAGGACCGTGAAGATCGACGGGTCCGGGTGGTCGTAGCTGATCGACCCGATGACGTTGAAGCGGCGCAGGTCGTAGACGTACGGGACGTGGTTGCCGTGCCAGGCGACGACGTCGAGCGGCGAGTGGTCGTAGGTGGCGCTCCAGAGGTTGCCGCAGAACTTGTTGATCACCTCGACGGGCCGCTCGGTGTCCTCGTACGCGGCGACCGGGGCGCGGAAGTCCCGGGCGTTGGCGAGGCCGTTGGCGCCGATCGGGCCGAGGTCGGGGAGCTGGAAGGGGCGGCCGTAGTTCTCGCAGACGTAGCCGCGGGCGTGCGGGCCGGTCAGCACGGCGCGGAAGCGGACGCCGCGCGGGATCAGCGCGACCTCGCCCGGCGCGGCGCGCACCACGCCGAACTCCGTGTGCAGCAGCAGTGCGCCGCTCTCCGGCACGATCAGCAGTTCGCCGTCGGCGTCGCCGAACACCCGGTCCGTCATGGAGGAGTTGGCGTGATAGAGATGCACCGCCATACCGGAGCGCTGTGTCGCGTCGCCGTTGCCGCCGAGCGTCCACAGGCCGTCCACGAAGTCGGTCGGCTCCTGCGGCGCGGGCAGCGGGTCCCAGCGCAGCCGGTTGGGGTCCGGCACGCAGTCGGTGAACGGCGCGGAGCGCACCCCGCGCCGGGCGATGCGGGTGTACGGCGGATGGGCGGCCGAGGGGCGGATGCGGTAGAGCCACGACCGGCGGTTGTGGGCGCGCGGTTCGGTGAACGCGGAGCCGCTGAGCTGCTCGGCGTAGAGGCCGAGGGGTGCGCGCTGGGGGGAGTTGCGGCCCTCGGGCAGTGCGCCGGGCACCGCCTCGGAGCTGTGTTCGTTCCCGAATCCGGTGAGGTACGCGAGGTCCGGCTCCCCGGCCGCCGCGCCCGCCCGTTCCGTGCCCGTGTCTGTCATCGCACGCTCCCGCCGTTTCAGGAAAACCTGGAATCCTATGGGGAACCCTAGGATTGGCGGGGAGGGGCGTCAACGGAGACTCCCGGCCGGGGTGGCCGGATCCGGTCTTCTGGCACCTCCGGCGGCCCGTCGCCCGCCGCCATATGCGGCCATCCGGGTGACTTCCGGTCACCTCGCGGCTCGCCGGGCAGGATGGAGGGGTGCAGCAGCCCACCCCGCTCCGCCGCGTCCCCGTCCAGCGCCGCAGTGCCCAGCGCCTGGCCCGCATCCTCGACGCCTGCGCCGAGGAGTTGGAGGAGGGCGGTTACGAGGGCCTGAGCACCCGCGCCGTCGCCGGACGCGCCGGGGTGCCGATCGGCTCCGTCTACCGCTTCTTCCCCCACAAACGCGCCATGGCCGAGGCGCTCGCCGGGCGCAACCTCGACGCCTACGCCGACCGCATCACGGCCCGGCTGACGGCCCCGGACGCGCCCGGCGGCTGGCGCGGCGCGATGGACGTCGTCGTCGACGAATACCTCGCCATGAAGCGGACGGTGCCGGGCTTCGCGCTCGTCGAGTTCACCGTCCCGGCGCCGCGCGACTCCCGCCAGGCCAACCACGCGGTCGCCGACCGCCTCCTCGGACTGCTCGCCGCGCCCCTCGCCCTGGATGCCGCCGACGAACGGCTGCGCACCGCCTTCCTCGTCGGCGTCGAGGCGGCCGACTCCCTCCTCCAACTCGCCTTCCGGGTCGCCCCCGAGGGCGATCCGGGCATCGTCACCGAGACGAAGGAGCTGCTGCGCAGCTATCTGGCCCGGTATCTCGACGGGTGAGCCGGGGCCGGCCCGACGCCGTGCGGGGCCCGGTGGATCGGCCGCGGCGGCCCCGCTCCGGCCCATATATCCGTTTCACCCTTGTGACCTGGTGTTTTGCTCGTATTGCTCGCACGTCAAGACCTTGTTAACGCGAGTTTCAGCCACCTAACGTCACCTCGACCGCCGTCCGGCGGGTGTTCAAGGGCGAACGTGAGGTACCCCGTGCTGACAATCCTCGGATTTGTCATGATCGCCACCTTCCTGGTGCTGATCATGATGAAGAAGGTGTCGCCGATGGCGGCGCTCGTACTCATCCCCGCGCTGTTCTGCGTCCTCGTCGGGAAGGGCGCGCACCTGGGCGATTACGTGATCAAGGGCATCGGCGACCTGGCCCCCACGGCCGCGATGCTGATGTTCGCCATCATCTTCTTCGGCGTGATGATCGACGTCGGGCTCTTCGACCCGGTCGTCCGGGCCATCCTGCGGTTCTGCAAGGCCGATCCGCTGCGCATCGTCGTCGGTACGGCGGTGCTCGCCTCGATCGTCTCGCTGGACGGCGACGGCTCCACCACCTTCATGATCACGGTCTCCGCGATGTACCCGCTCTACCGGCGGCTCAAGATGAGCATGGTCGTCCTGACCGGCGTCGCCGCCACCGCCAACGGCGTGATGAACACCCTGCCCTGGGGCGGCCCGACGGCCCGCGCCGCCACCGCCCTCAAGCTCGACGCCGGCGACATCTTCGTCCCCATGATCCCGGCCCTCGCCGCCGTCCTCGTCCTCGCGTACGTCCTCGGGCGCCGCGAGCGCAACCGGCTCGGCGCGCTCTCCTTCGCCGCCGCGGACCGGTCGGCCGAGACCGCGGAGGCCGAGGAGGACGCGCAGGTCCTGACCGGTGCGGGCACCGCGACCGGCGGCGCCGCGACGGCGGGTACGGCACCGGCCTCCGGCGGGACGGACGCCCCCGCCGACACCGCGGACGACGGTTTCCGGGGCCTGGACCCGCACCGCGCCACCCTGCGGCCGAAGCTCTACTGGTTCAACGCCGCGCTCACCGTCGCGCTGCTCACCCTGCTGATCCTCCAGACGCTGCCGATCCCGGTGCTCTTCCTGATCGGCGCGGCGCTCGCCCTCACCGTCAACTTCCCGCAGTTGCACCTGCAGCGGGAGCGCATCGCGGCGCACGCCGAGAACGTTCTGAACGTCTCCGGGATGGTCTTCGCCGCCGCCGTCTTCACCGGCGTGCTGACCGGCACCGGCATGGTCGAGCACATGGCCCGCTGGCTGGTCGGCAACGTCCCGGACGCGATGGGCCCCCACATGGGCCTGGTCACCGGCGTGTTGAGCATCCCGCTGACGTATCTGATGTCCAACGACGGCTTCTACTTCGGCATCGTCCCGATCCTCGCCGAGGCCGGTGCCGCCCACGGCGTCGCCCCGGTCGAGATCGCCCGCGCCTCCCTCGTCGGACAGCCGCTGCACATGTCCAGCCCGCTGGTCCCCGCGGTGTTCGTCCTCATCGGTATGGCCCGCGTCGAATTCGGCGACCACACCCGCTTCACCATGAAGTGGGCCGCGCTGACCTCCCTCGTGGTGCTGTGCGCGGGACTGCTGATCGGCATCATCTAGGGGCGGAGGAACGCGGGCCCCGGGGCCGCCGGCCCGCGGACCGGGGCCGAAACCGTTGGACGCCCCTCGGGTCGGTCGGCGAGCATCCGTGGGTGACAGATGAAGTGGATGGCGGGGGACCGTCCGTGCGGAGCCCGAGGTGCGTACGTTTTGCCGAGCTGTCCGGCGGGGCGATGTCCGCTCTGCTCGACGGTGACCTGGCCGAAGCCGGGAGAGTGGCCGGGGTTCCGCTGACCGAGTACTTCGTGACCGACCGGGCACGGTGGCTGTGGCGGTACCGGCTCGACCAGATGGCCGCCGATCCCGGCGGGGCGCGGTGGATGGTGCGACAGGCGATCGTCGCCGACAGCGGTCTCGTCGTCGGACATGCCGGGTTCCACGGACCGCCCGATGAGGCCGGCACGGTCGAGATCGGCTACGCCGTCGCTCCCGACTTCCGCCGCCGGGGATATGGCCGCTCCGCGCTGGGCGAGCTGCTCCGCCGGGCTGCGGCCGAAGCCGCGGTCACGACCGTGCGGGCGGCGATCAGCCCCGGCAACGTGGCGTCCCTGGCCACGATCTCGGGCTTCGGCTTCGTCGAAGTCGGCGAGCAGTGGGATGAGGAGGACGGCCGTGAACTCGTCTTCGAGGTTCCGGCCCGCCGGGTTCCCGCCGCTTGACGAGAGATGGGGCCCGGGGCCGGAAGCCCCGGACCCCGCCGTCCGTCAGGCCGCCGCCGCGACCGGCGTCTGTGCGTCGTCCGTGGTCTCGGCGGGCGCCGGGGCCTCCGGGCGGCGCAGCCGCGGGAAGGCCGGGGCGGCGACCAGGAAGACCAGCGAGACGAGGACGAACGGCCAGGTGAAGGTGTGGCCGCCGGACGGGGCGAAGAGCGCCGCCATCGCCGAGCTGAGGCAGGTCGCGGTGGCCGCCGCGATCACCGCGTACCCCAGGCTCCAGGCGTCGGCGACGAGGAACACCCCGCACAGCGCCATCGTCACCAGCACCGCGTTGTACCCCATGGTGCCCTCGGCGACGTCCGCGGCGGGTGCGCCCAGCGCCCAGGCGGTGAAGATGCCCACGGCGCTGCCGATGCAGGCCATCACCCCGGCCCGGCGGCTGGCCACGAAGATGCCGACGAGGAAGATCAGGCCCACGTACCACTGCGGCATGAAGAAGATCTGCGCGAAGTCGGCGAAGAAGGCGTGCCACAGATCGGTCCAGCTGAGGGTGGTGGGGCCGCCCGCCGGGTGGGTCAGTGCGGCGAGCCCCTCGCCGTTGTGCCAGATCCGCTCGAAGCCGGGCGCCGCGATCGTCATGGAGCTGGCCATCAGGCAGTACGGCAGGGTGAACGTCGGCAGGTCCCAGGTCGCCAGGACCCGGGAGGCGGCGCCGGTGACGACGGTGACCACCGCGCTCCCGGCGAGTGCCAGCAGCGCGGTGGAGAGGTGGTCGGCGCCGAGGAAGACGGCGAAGCCGACCGCGACCAGACAGGCGTTGAAGCCCTCCAGGCCGGCGGTGATCCGGTCCCGGGTGACGCCCAGCAGCCGCGCGGTCGCGGTGCCGACGGCCGTACCGAGCAGACCGTAGACGCCGTACTGCCAGCCGGAGGCGAAGAGCGCGACGGCGAAGATCGCGCCGGTGAGGGCGTTGGGCAGGAAGTCGACCTGTGCCTGGCCGCGCAGCACCGCCAGCACGAAGTTCCACAGCTTGCCGAGGGGCGCCGCCTCCGGTTGCGGTGCGGCCCCCTCCTTCGTGTCCCGCTGACCCACGATGCCTCCATATGCCCGAAATGCCCCTGCCGGTCAGAGGCTGGTGCACTCTACATCTAAGGGCTGTGAGGGTCGGGCCGAGGGGGCGCGTCCGGTACGGAGCGGCCGCCCGGCCCGACCTGCGGATGGTGCAGCGCCAGCCCGTCGACCAGCGCCAGCAGCCCGGCCTCGAACGCCCCCTCGTCCACCCGCCGTTGGTGCTCCGCCAGCAGATGGGCCTGGCCGAGGTGCGGATAGGCGTCCGGGTCGTACGCGCCGGGGTCGTCGACGAAGCCGCGGGCGAACGAGCCGAGCGCGGAACCGGCCACGAAGTAGCGGACCATCGCACAGACCCGGGTCGCCTGGGCCGGCGGCCACCCCGCGTCGACCAGCCCGCCGAACGCCGCGTCCGCCATCGTCAGCCCCGCCGGACGGCGGCCGGGCCCCTGCGCGAGGAACGGCACGATGTGCGGATGCGCGGCGAGCGCGGCGCGGTAGGAACGGGCCCAGCCCAGCAGTCCGGCCCGCCAGTCGCCGTCCGCGAACGCGGTGACGTCGACCTGTGCGATGACCGTGTCGGCGACCGCGTCGAGCAGCGCGTCCTTGGTGGGGAAGTGGTTGTAGAGGGACGGGCCGCTCACCCCCAGCTCGGCGGCGAGCCGCCGGGTGGAGAGCGCCGTCAGCCCTTCCGCGTCGATGAGCGCCAGCGCCGCGGCGACGATCCGGGCGCGGCTCAGCAGAGGCTTGCGGGGGCGGGCCATGCCCCTCATGGTACGAGGCCGACCCGCCGCTGATCAGCGGTGCTGCCCGGGACCGCGGCCCGCCCCACGGCGCCCCGCGGGCATGTGCTAAGCGTCCGCTCACCCGCGCGGTAAGGTGTGCGGTCCGTCCGTGGAGGGTCCGTGGCGGAGAAGAAGCGGGGTGTGCGATGGACGCGGAGGCACGGGAGGCGGCGGGCGCCGGCGACGAGTGGGCCGATGTGGCCCCGGACGCCGCACGGCGCCTGGTCCGCGCCGCCGTCGAGGCGTTCGCCGAACGCGGCTACCACGCGACCACCACCCGTGACATCGCGGGCCGCGCCGGAATGAGCCCCGCCGCGCTCTACATCCACTACCGGACCAAGGAGGAACTGCTCTACCGCATCAGCGGCATCGGCCACGAGAAGGCGCTCGCCATCATGGGCGAGGCCGCCGCGGCCGACGGCAGCGCCGCCGAACGCCTCGCCGGAGCCGTCCGCACCTTCGTCCGCTGGCACGCCGAGCACCACACCACCGCCCGGGTCATCCAGTACGAACTCCAGGCGCTCGGCCCCGAGCACTACGCCGAGATCACCGCGCTGCGCCGCCGCACCGACCGGCTGCTGCGCCAGATCATCCAGGACGGCGCGGACTCCGGTGAGTTCCGCGCCGACGACGTCCCCGGCACCACCCTCGCCGTGCTGTCGCTCTGCGTGGACGTCGCCCGCTGGTTCACCGCCGACGGCCGCCGCACCCCCGACGAGGTCGGCGTCCTCTACGCGGGGCTGGTGCTGCGGATGGTGGGCGCGGAGGTGGCGTGACGGCCTCGGGGTGAGGGGCCCGGCGGTACGGATGCGGGCATGGCCTCGCGCCTCGGGGCGGCGGGTCCGGGGCGGGCGCCGTGCGCTCCCCGGGCCCGCCGCCTCCGGCCCGGCTCCGTCTCAGAAGGTGAAGCGGCTGACCGACTCCGCCACGCACACCGGCTTGGTGCCGCCCTCGCGCTCGATCGTCACCGCCGTCGTCAGCTGCACCCCGCCGGGCACCTCCGTGACCTCCGCGATCCGCGCGGTGGCCCGCACCCGCGAGCCGACCGGCACGGGCGTGGGGAAACGGACCTTGTTGGTGCCGTAGTTGATGCCCATCGCGACGTTGTCGACGCGCATCAGCTGCGGGACGAGGGCGGGCAGCAGCGACAGCGTCAGATAACCGTGCGCGATGGTGGTGCCGAACGGGCCGGCCGCCGCCTTCTCCGCGTCGACATGGATCCACTGATGATCGCCGGTGGCCTCGGCGAACTGGTCGATCCGCCGCTGATCGATCTCCAGCCAGTCGCTGGGGCCCAGCTCCTCGCCGACCGCGGCTCGCAGCTCGTCGAGCGATCCGAACACCCGGGGCTCAGCCATCCCGTCCGCCTCCTGAAGTTTCCCGCGCCGCCGGCCGCGCCCTGCCGGACGCCCGTCGCCGCTCACCGTGCACTGCTCTGATCCCTGCTCTGATCTCTGCGCTAAGCGCTTGCTCAGCATGCGGAGTGTGTGTGCCGCTGTCAACGGAACGGCGGAGGTCGGGTGAGGGCGGGGCCGGGCCTGGCGGGTGCGACGCGCGGTCGGGCCGGGCGCCGGGTCCGGCAGGGGCCCGGTCCGGCGGAGGGCTGCCCGGTGCCTGGTCCATGGGACCTAGGCTGGGCCTGTGCCCCAGCTTCCCTTCAAGGTCCATGAACTCACCGTCGGCCAGCTCTCCGCGCGCAGCGGCGCCGCCGTCTCCGCACTGCACTTCTACGAGACCAAGGGCCTGATCACCAGCACCCGCACGGCCGGAAATCAGCGCCGCTACACCCGCGACACCCTGCGCCGCGTCGCCTTCGTACGCGCCGCCCAGCGGGTCGGCATCCCCCTCGCGGTGATCCGCGACGCCCTCGCCGAACTCCCCGACGAACGCACCCCCACCCGCGACGACTGGGCCCGCCTCTCCGAGACCTGGCGCGCCGAACTCGACGAACGCATCGGCCAACTCGTCGACCTCCGCGACCACCTGACCGACTGCATCGGCTGCGGCTGCCTCTCCCTGGAACGCTGCGCCCTCTCCAACCCGTACGACAACCTCGGCCAACAGGGCCCGGGGGCCCAGCGGCTGCGGGTCGATCGACGGACGCCCGCGCCCGGTGCGCCGTCCGAGGATGCGGACGAGAAGCCGGGGCGGTGCGACCCAGGGACGGGGGAGGTACGGTGAGGCGGCCGTTCGGGCTTGGGCACATTGGGCTTCGCTGATCTCACGAGCCGAACGAAAACCCTGAGCTTCGTGACGAAACCGCTGGTCATGAAGGGTGGTCCCGCGTGTGCGGGGGTGGCCCCCAGCTGGGCAGTGCGGTCTCGCTCGCGGGCCAGTGGGCCCCGCGTGTGCGGGGGTGGTCCCATGAGTGGTGTACGAATCGGGGTTGAGCGGGCGTGGGCCCCGCGTGTGCGGGGACGGTCCGCGCCGTGTACGAACCGTGGGGCCCGGCCTCCGCCAGGCCCCACCCGGCACCTTGCGATCAGTCATTCACCACACCAACGGCCTCCGCCCCGCCCAAGGCCGAGCGCTCTCCAGCTGCGCCGACACCGCTATCAGCCGGGCTTCCTCCCCGTACCGTCCCGCCAGCATCACGCCGATGGGCAGGCCCTCGGGGGTCTGGTGGAGGGGGAGGCTGGCCGCCGGTTGGCCGGTGGCGTTGTAGAGGGCGGTGAAGGGGGAGTACGCGGTGATGGCGGCGAACTCCGCTGCGGGGTCGGTGTCGTTGCGCAGTTCGCCGATCTTCGGCGGGGGTGCCGCGACCGTGGGGGAGAGGAGGAGGTCGTAGCCGCCGGGCGGCATCAGTACGTCGGCGACGGTCTGGCCGACTTGTTGCAGCGCGTACAGGGACGCGGCGAACTCCGGGCCGGAGACCGCGGCGCCGCGTTCGCGCAGATGGCGGGTGAGCGGCATCAGCAGCTCCTCGCGGCCGGGCGGCACCGGGCGGTTCGCGGCGATCACCGACCAGACCCGGGCGAAGTGCTCGGGGAGGGCGTCGTCGGCGGGCAGGGACACCTCCTCGATGTGGTGGCCGAGGCCGCCGAGCAGCGCCGCGGTGTCGGCGACCGCCCGCCGGCACTCCTCGTGCACCTCGGCGCCCGGCACCGGCGACCCGGTCAGCACACCGATCCGCAGCCGTCCGGGATCGCGCCCCACGTACGCGGAGAACGTCTCGCCCGGCGGCAGCGCGGGCGCGGTGAACGCGTCCCCCGGCATCGGCCCGGCCAGGACGTCGAGCAGCGCCGCGGCGTCGGCGACCGTGCGGGCCAGCGGGCCGGAGGTGCCCAGGCCCGTGACATCGCGGAGCACCGGCCCGGAACTGACCCGGCCACGGCTGGGCTTGAGGCCGAACAGGCCGCACGCCGCCGCGGGGATGCGGATCGAGCCGCCGCCGTCCGAGGCGTGGGCGAGCGGCGCCAGACCGGCGGCGACGGCGGCGCCCGCCCCGCCGCTGGAGCCGCCCGCCGACCGGTCGAGGTCCCACGGGGTGCGGGCGGGCGGCCCGAGCCTGTTCTCGGTGTAGCAGGGCAGGCCGAACTCGGGGGTGTTGGTCTTGCCGAGCAGAACGGTGCCGGCGGCGCGGAGCCGGGTGACGACATGGTCGTCGACGGCAGGTATGCGGTCGTCCAGGGCGAGTGAGCCCAGGGTGCAGCGCACCCCGGCGACCTGGTTGAGGTCCTTCACCGGCACCGGGACGCCGTGCAGCGGCGGCAGCGGGCGGCCCTCGCGCCGGGCGGCGGTGGCGGTCCGCTCCGCCTCGGCCGCCTGCTCGCGGGCGATCTCCGGGGTGCGGGTGAGGAACGCCCCGACGGTGTCGTCGAGCCGTTCGACGCGGTCGAGGTAGTGCGCGGTCAGCTCGACGGGGGAGAGGTCGCCCGCCCTGATGGCGTGGGCCTGTTCGAGGGCGGTGAGATCGTGCAGCTCGGCCATGGTGTTCCCCTTCTCGGCTGTGCCGCGGGCCCGGGTGCCGTGCGGCAAGGGTGGACGGCGGTGCGGCCGTCGGTGGTGGTTCGGCCGGGGTGCGGCCGACGCGGCAGGCGGCTTCCGCCGTGCCTCAGCTGCCGGGGGCGGCGCCCGGGGAGCTGCCGGGCGAGCCGCCGCCGGATATCGCCTCCCGGGCGGCGGCCGCACCGGAGCCCCCGGCCGCCGACGGTGCGCCCGAGGATGTCTCGGTGGCCGCTAATTCAAGCGCCGCGCTCACGAGTTCGGCGTTGTCCCGGGCCGGGGCGCCGTCCGGCAGCAGCAGGGTGTCCTCGATGCCGATCCGGGTGGCCAGGCCCAGGCGGAGCGCCAGCCGCAGCACCGGCCAGGTGCCGCCCTCCTCGCCGTGCAGCAGCACCGGGCGGCCGTGCCGGGCGGAGCCGAGCGCGGCCAGCAGCCGCCGGGCCGTGGCCGGGGCCGTCGCCGCGTCGGTGTCGGTGACCTCGGCCAGCACCCGCAGCACCCGCGGGCGCAGCGGCGAGCGGGCGAAGCGCGCGGCGCCGGAGGTGCCGGACCAGATCCCGGCCTCCACCGCCACGCCCCGGGCGAGCAGTGCGGCGGCCACCTGCTCGGCGCCGGGCTCGTGCCAGTTGACCGAGGCGTGGTCGGGCAGCAGCGGCCAGGACCGTATCCGCGCCACCCGCTGTGCCGGATCGGGCTCGGCCCACGCGCCCGTCGTCACCCCGACCGGGACGGACACGGCCGCCCGCACCGCCTCCAGAACCGGGGCGACCACCCGGGGCGAGAGGGAGTCCTGCCCGCAGGGGGTCTTGGGGTGGACGTGGACGGAGGTGGCCCCGGCCGCCACCGCCCGCCGCGCGGCCTCGGCCAGCGCGGTCGGCGACAGCGGCACCGCGGCCGAATCCGCCGCGGTGCGGGCTCCGTTGAGAGCGACCTGAGTCATACCCCGATGCTGGCACAGGGGTCTGACAATCCCCGCCGAGGGTGCGAACTCGGCGGCGGGTAACGCCCGTTCAGGCCGCGATCGACGCTCCGAAGCGCGCGCCGGAACCGGCCGCCGTCCTCGCCGGTGTCACCGTTCCCGCCCCGGCGCCGGACGCCTCGCGCCGGGCCGCGGCCAGGGTGTCGCGGGTCAGCAGGGCGGCCGGGGTGATCACGCCGCAGTCCGCGCAGACCGGTCCGGCGGCTCGGCGGTCGGTGTCGGTGAGCGGGCGGAAGCGGGTGGAGCCGCACACCGGGCAGTCGTTCCGGAGCCGTCCGGACTCCATCGCCGCGATGACGGTGCGCAGCACCGCCGCGAGGGGGGCCGCCGGGTGCCGGTGCGGCGCCGCGCACGGCACGATCTCGCAGCCGCCCCAGGTGCGCCGGTGCCAGGCGTCGAGCGCGCCGGGCTGCCGGATGCCGTCCCGCTTCTCCCGGCGGCGCCGCGCGACGCACTCCGCCTCGTACGCCAGCCAGAGGGTGCGTGCCTCCTCCAGTTCGGCGAGGGCGGCGAGCAGGCGTGCCGGGTCGGGATCGCGGTCCTGCGGGGCGATACCGGCCCGGGTGCACAGGTGGTGCCAGGTGGCGCGGTGCCCGTAGGGGGCGAAGCGCTCCAGGCATTTGCGCAGGGCGGTGCGGCGCCGTGTGGCGAGGAGCCGCGGATCGCGGACCTGTGCGGCGAAAGCTCTGAAACCGGCCATATTCATCCCACCTCCGTGGGGAGGACCCGACTGGACACGGAAGGGACGTAGGGGAAGGCCGCCCGGATCCCTCGAATTTTCTTGCGGTTCCCGGGCGTGGGGCGGAAGGGGCGGTGGTCGTCGGGGGTGTCCGGTGAGGGATACGGAAAGGTGACTGTTGTTCATCTTCCCGTGGAGAGGTAACCAGCGGTAACGTCCGGCCCCACCCGCCTCCCGAGGAGCAGGAATGCGACGACGTACCGGAAGGCTCAGGACCGCCGCCGCGGCAGCCCTGTTCGCCTTGGGTGCCACGCTCTTGGCACCACCTCCCCTCGCGACCGCCGCCGACGGTCCCGAGGACTCCGACTACTGCCAGGGCCAGTGCGCCGACATCCTGCCGCCGGGCGCGACGGGCAACGCCACCCTCGCCGACATCCTGGCGAGCAAGGTCTTCGGCACCCACCCCGCGCACTCCGACGACCAACTCGCCCCGTACGGCGCCCTGGCGAGCGGCTACAAGTCGCTCACCGACGACACCCTGACCGACTTCTTCAACGACTCCTCCTTCGGCGTCCCCAAGGACCAGGTCGACAAGGTCACCGCGCCGCGCGACGACGTCACCATCACCCGGGACAAGAAGACGGGCATCCCGCACATCAAGGGCACCACCCGCTACGGCACCGAGTTCGGCGCGGGCTACGCCGCAGGCCAGGACCGGCTGTGGCTGATGGACCTCTTCCGGCACATCGGACGCGGTGAGCTGACCTCGTTCGCCGGCGGCGCTCTCGCCAACCAGGGCCTGGAGCAGGAGTTCTGGCCCCAGGCGCCGTACACCGAGGCCGATCTCCAGGCGCAGGTCGACCGGATACGCGACACCAACGGCGCCCGCGGCAAGCAGGCCATGGACGACGCCCAGGCGTACGTCGACGGCATCAACGCCTACCGCGAACAGTCGAAGAACGGCCGCTACTTCCCCGGGGAGTACGTGCTCACCGGCCATGTCGACGCGATCACCAACGCCGGGGAGATCCAGCCCTTCAAGCTCACCGACCTGATCGCCCTCGCCTCCGTCGTCGGCGGGCTCTTCGGCAACGGCGGTGGCGGCGAGGTGCCGTCCGCCCTCGCGCTGCTCTCCGCGCAGCAGAAGTACGGCGTCGAGAAGGGCACCGCGCTCTGGGAGTCCTTCCGCGAGCGCAACGACCCCGAGGCCACCAAGACCCTCCACGACGGCCAGAGCTTCCCGTACGCCGTCAAGCCCGCCGAGGCCGAGGGCACCGCGTTGCCGGACGCCGGATCGGTCACCGCCGAACCGCTGGTGTACGACCGCACCGGCGCGGCGGGCGCCAAGAAGCCCGCACAGGAGCCGGTCGAGGCGCCCGCCAAGTACCGCAAGCTGGAAGGGCTGTTCAAGGACGGTGTGCTGCCCAAGGGCGCCTTCGACCCGACCCAGCACCGCGGCATGTCCAACGCCCTGCTGGTCTCCGGCAAGCGCACCGCCAGCGGCCACCCCGTCGCCGTCTTCGGCCCGCAGACCGGCTACTTCGCCCCGCAGCTGCTGATGCTCCAGGAGATCCAGGGGCCGGGCATCAGCGCCCGCGGCGCCTCCTTCGCCGGTGTCGGCATGTACATCCAGCTGGGCCGCGGCCAGGACTACGCCTGGAGCGCCACCTCCGCCGGGCAGGACATCACCGACACCTACGCCGTCGACCTCTGCAACACCGACGGCTCCCCGGCCACCAAGGACTCGGTCGCCTACCGTTACCACGGCACCTGCACCCCGATGGAGAAGCTGGAGCGGACCAACTCCTGGAAGCCGACCATCGCCGACCCGACGGCCGCCGGCTCGTACCGGATGCAGGTCCTCCGCACCAAGTACGGCACCGTCACCCACCGCGCCACCGTCGGCGGCAAGCCCGTCGCCTACACGGCGCTGCGCTCCACCTACCGTCACGAGGCCGACTCCATCATCGGCTTCCAGATGCTCAACGACCCCTCGTACGTGCGTGACGCGCAGTCGTTCCAGCAGGCGGCGCAGCACATCGGCTACGCCTTCAACTGGTTCTACGCCGACTCCCGCGACATCGCGTACTACAACAGCGGCCTCAACCCCGTCCGCAACCCGAAGGTCGACCCGGCGCTGCCGATCAAGGCGGAGCCGCAGTACGAGTGGCGCGGCTACCAGCCGGAGAACAACCTCACCGACTACACCCCGCCCGCCGAGCATCCGCAGTCGGTCAACCAGGACTACTACGTCTCCTGGAACAACAAGCAGGCCGCCGACTACGACTCGGCGGGCTTCGGCAACGGCCCGGTGCACCGCGCCGACCTCCTCGACGACCGGGTCGCGGCCCTCACCGCCGAGGGCGGCGTCACCCGCGCCGCACTGACCCGGGCGATGTCCGAGGCGGCCGTCACCGATCTGCGCGGCGAGGACGTGCTGCCCGCACTGCTGCGGGTGCTCCAGAGCGAGCCGGTCACCGATCCGCAGCTCAAGAAGGCGGTGCAGCAGCTCGACTCGTGGCGCCGGGACGGCTCCCAGCGCCGGGAGACCGCCGCCGGATCGCACACCTACACCCACCCCGACGCGGTCCGACTGCTGGACGCCTGGTGGCCGCTGCTGGTCAAGGGCGTCTTCGCCCCGGAGCTGGGCGGCGACCTCTACCAGGCGCTCAACGCCAACCTCGCGATCGACGAGTCGCCGTCGGCGGGCCACGGCCCGACCGGGGCGCACGCCGGATCGGCGTTCCAGTACGGCTGGTGGAGCTATGTCGACAAGGACCTGCGCTCGGTCCTCGGCGAGAAGGTGCAGGCGCCGCTGGCCCGGCCGTTCTGCGGCAAGGGCGACCTCTCGGCCTGCCGGGACACCCTCCTCGACACGCTGCGCGAGGCGTCCGGGAAGACGGCCGAGCAGGTCTACCCGGGCGACGA
Organism: Streptomyces sp. NPDC029159; assembly: GCF_055564055.1. NCBI lineage: Bacteria > Bacillati > Actinomycetota > Actinomycetes > Kitasatosporales > Streptomycetaceae > Streptomyces > Streptomyces sp. NPDC029159. The sequence continues at coordinate 235,143 of NZ_JBVHWT010000007.1, read as the reverse complement.
CAGCTGCAAGGCCGGTGACCAGTGGTGCTCCGACGCGATCATCCACCGCGCCGTGGGCGGTCTGACCCACACCGCGATCAGCTGGCAGAACCGCCCCACCTACCAGCAGGTGGTGGAGTTCCCCGCGCACCGCTGACCCGCGGGGGCACACAAGACGGACGCCGGTCCGGGGCACCCGCCCCGGGCCGGCGTCCGCCGCGTAGGAACTCAGCCCAACTCGCGGCTGCGGGTCTCCGGCAGCGCCAGCACGCACAGCAGGGAGACCACGGCCACCGCGCTGACGTACCAGCCCACCGACGCGGAGCCGAACGCCGGCTGGAGGCGGGTGGCGATCAGCGGGGAGACCGCACCGCCCAGCACACCGCCCAGGTTGTAGGCGAGCGAGGCGCCCGAGTAGCGCACGGTGGTGCCGAACAGCTCGGGCAGATACGCGCCCATCGGCCCGTACACCACACCCATGCAGAACAGCGCGCCGCCGATGCCGAGGGCGATCAGTACCGGCTGCCCGGTGTCCAGCAGCGGGAAGAGCACCAGGCCCCACACCACGGCGAGGCCGGTGCCGGCGAGGACCAGCTTGCGGCGTCCGGCACCGTCCGAGCGGGTCGCGGCGAGCCACGTCCCCGCGGCGAGGAAGAGGCAGGCGACCAGCGACAGACCCAGCATCGTGTTCCGGGAGATGCCGAGGGTTCCGGTGGTGTAGGAGAGGCAGTAGGTCGTCGCCGTGTAGAAGAGGCCGTACGCGATGATCATGCCGCCGGCGCCCAGCAGCAGCTCCTTGGGGTGGCGCCGGAAGACGTCGAGCGCCGGGACCCGTCCGGCCTCCTGCGCCGCCCGCACCTTCGCGAAGACCGGCGTCTCACTGATCTTCAGCCGGACGAACAGCCCGACGCCGACCAGCAGGAACGACAGCAGGAACGGCACCCGCCAGCCCCAGGACCGGAACGCCGCGTCGTCCAGGACCGCCGACAGCAGCCAGAACACGCCGGTCGCCGCGAAGAATCCGACGGACGGGCCGAGTTGCGGGAACGCCGCGTACAGCCCGCGGCGCCGCTTCGGCGCGTGCTCGACGGCGAGCAGCGCCGCGCCGCCCCATTCGCCGCCCAGCCCGATGCCCTGCACGAAGCGGAGCAGCACCAGCAGCAGCGGTGCCCAGACGCCGAGCGTGGCGTAGCCGGGCAGCAGTCCGACGAACGCCGTCGACAGGCCCATCATCAGCAGCGACGCCACCAGGACGGACTTGCGGCCGACCCGGTCGCCGAAGTGCCCGAAGATCAGCGAGCCCAGGGGCCGGGCGGCGAACGCCACCGCGTAGGTGGAGAACGACGCCAGGGTGGCGTTGACCGGGGCGAGCCCGGGGAAGAACGCGTCGTTGAGGACGAGGGCGGCGGCGGTGCCGTAGATGTAGAAGTCGTAGAACTCGATGGCCGTGCCGATGAAGGACGCCACCGCCACCCGGCGCAGGCTCTCCCCGCCGCCCTCCGGGGTGGCCGCGGCGTCCGCCGTCTCCGGCCCGTTCTTCGCTGGTCTCGTATCGCTTCGCACGAGCCGCATGGTCCGGGGCGGTGTGACGTGTAGTCAATAGATGGAATGGCGCGTCTCGAAGTGTGGGATATGGGGGAGTGTTTCCAGGCCGTGCCCCTACGGATATCGCAGATAGCGGCGGCGCAGGGCCCGGAAGCGGGCCAGCTCCTGCTGCCAGGCGCCGACCACGTCGTCCGTCCCCGCGCCCTTGTCGATCATCGTGCGGACGGTCGCGGAACCGGTCAGCCGGTCGATGCCCAGGTCCGGCCGCCACGCGAAGCCGTCCCACACCTGCCGCGCCGTCACCAGCAGCGCGATACCGGTGCGCACCGGGTCGAACGCCGCCCGGTCGCTCACGTGCAGCTGCACCCCGCCGACCGTTTTCCCCGCGAACTTCGAGAACGCGGGCGCGAAGTACGCCTCCCGGAAGTGCACGCCGGGCAGGGCGAGTTCGGCGGCGGCCGCGGCCCAGCGCCGGTCGATGCCCTCCGCGCCCAGCAGCTCGAACGGACGGGTGGTGCCACGCCCCTCGGAGAGGTTGGTGCCCTCGAACAGGCAGGTCCCGGCGTAGACCAGCGCGGTGTCCGGGGTCGGCATGTTCGGGCTCGGCGGCACCCACGGCAGCCCGGTCGCGTCGAAGAAGTCACCGCGCCGCCACCCGGACATCGCGACCGTCTCCAGCCGCACCCGCCGCCCCGCGTCCGCGGCCACGAACTCCTCGTTGAACAGCCGCGCCAGCTCCACCGCCGTCATCCCGTGCGCCTGCGCGATCGGCTTGCGGCCGACGAACGACGCATACGCCGGATCCAGCACCGGCCCCGCCGCGTCCCGCCCGGTCACCGGATTAGGCCGGTCCAGCACCACGAACCCCTTGCCCGCCAGCGCCGCGGCCACCATGCAGTCGTAGAGCGTCCAGATGTACGTGTAGAACCGCGCGCCGACGTCCTGGATGTCGAAGACGACGGTGTCCACCCCGGACGCGGTGAAGACGTCCGCCAGCTCCTTGCCGCTCTTGTTGTACGTGTCGTACACCGGCAACCCGGTCGCCGGATCGTCGTACCGCCCCTCGGAACCACCGGCCTGCGCGGTGCCGCGGAAGCCGTGCTCGGGGCCGAACACCGCGCGCAGCCGCACCCGCGCGTCGGCGTGCAGCACATCGACGATGTGGCGCAGCTCCGGGGTGACGCCGGTGGGGTTGGTGACGATGCCGACGGTGCGGCCGTCGAGGAGGCGGTAGCCGTCGGCGGCGAGATGGTCGAAGCCGGTGCGCACCGGGCGGCGGGCCGGGGAGCCCGGCGGGGCGGCGGAGGCGGTGGCGGGCGCGGCGGCGAGCGCCGCACCGGCGGCTCCGGTCGCGGCGAGACGGCCGAGCAGCAGGCGTCGGGACAGGGTCATGTGCGGCCCTCCGGAAGCGGTGAGCGGACAGGGTCCGTGCCGAGCGCACCGTAACCCGCCCGCGCGCGCCGGGGAACGCGCCGGACATGGCGCGTCCGGCTCTTCCGCTGCCACATACCGACTGGTTAGTCTGCGTGCCAGGAAGTGCCGAGCGATCTGGGGAGCCAGCGTGGAAGCCGTACGGGACAAGGCCGTCGTCGTGACCGGGGCGGGCGGAGGTATCGGCGCCGCCCTCGCCCGCCGCTTCGCCGCCGAGGGCGCCCGGGTCGTCGTCAACGACCTCGACGCGGCCAAGGCGGAGCAGACCGCCGGGGAGATCGGCGCACTCGCCGTCCCCGGGGACGCCTCCGCGGTCGTCCCCGCCGCCCGCGAGGCGCTCGGCGGCGACATCGACATCTTCTGCGCCAACGCCGGCGTCGGCACCGGCGGCGGCCCCGGCGCACCCGAGGACGACTGGGCGCTGGCCTGGGACGTCAACGTCATGGCACACGTCCGCGCCGCCCGGGAGCTGCTGCCCGGCTGGCTGGCACGCGGCAACGGCCGCTTCGTCTCCACCGTCTCCGCCGCCGGACTCCTCACCATGATCGAGGCGGCGCCCTACAGCGTCACCAAGCACGGCGCCTACGCCTTCGCCGAATGGCTGTCGCTGACCTACCGTCACCGCGGCGTCGCCGTCCACGCCATCTGCCCCCAGGGCGTCCGCACCGACATGCTCGCCGCGACCGGCGCCGCCGGGGAGCTGGTCCTCACCCCCACCGCCGTCGAACCCGAAACCGTCGCCGACGCCCTCTTCGACGCGATGGCCGCGGACCGCTTCCTGGTCCTGCCGCACCCGGAGGTCGCCGCGTACTACACCGCACGCGCCACCGAACCGGACCGCTGGCTCGGCAGCATGAACCGCCTCCAGCAGAAGCTGGAGCAGACCGAAGGCAGGTAGTCGCCCCGGGCGCGCGGGCCTTGGCCGCGCGCCCCCTGCCGACCGGGCCGCGCCCCGCGCGGCCCCCGGGGTGACCGACCACCACCCCGCGCTCCCCGCACGGCATCCGGCACCCGCCGGCCCCGTACGCGACCGGCCCCGGGCCGCGCGCGGCGGGCCCGGCACCCAGGACGAAAGGGCCGCACCCGATGACCTCCTACCAGGACAAGCCGTGGCTGGCGCAGCTCACCGCGGCGCAGCGCGCACCCGTCGACCCGCCCGCCTCGCTGCTCCACATCTTCCGCGACGCGGTCCACCACGCCCCCGACCACACCGCCCTCGCCTACTTCGACGCCCGCCTCACCTACGCCGAGACCGATGCGCTCTCCGACGGCGTCGCCGCCCACCTCGCCGCCCGCGGCTTCCGCCCCGGCGACCGCGCCGTGGTGATGCTGCAGAACACCCCGCACTTCGTCCTCGCCCTCCTCGGCGTCTGGAAGGCCGGCGGCGTCGTCGTCCCCGTCAACCCCATGTACAAGGCCGGCGAGATGGCCCATGTGCTCTCCGACGCCGAGGTCACCGCCGTCGTCTGCGCCGACCGCACCTGGGACGCCTTCCTGCGCGAGACCGCCGCCCGGCAGCCGTCCGTCCGGATCGCGCTGACCGCCTGCGAGGCCGGGCTCCAGACCCGCGACGACGCCCGGGTGCTGCGCCCCGAACGCCTCGGCCCCCGGGCCGGCGCCGACGACCTGCTGACCGTCGCCCGCAACGCCGCCGCCGCGCCGGTCCCCGCCGTCCCCGGACCGGCCGCCACCGACACCGCGCTGATCAGCTACACCTCCGGCACCAGCGGCACCCCCAAGGGCGCCACCAACACCCACGGCAACCTCTCCTACAACGTCGAGCGGCAGCGCACCGGACTGGCGCTGCCCACCGGATCGACCTACTACACGCTCGCCCCGCTCTTCCACATCACCGGCCTGGTCTGCGAACTGGCCGGCGCCTTCGCCAACCGCGGCGTCTGCGCGCTCACCTACCGCTTCGACGCGGGCGTCGTCCTGGACGCCTTCCTGGAGTACCGCCCGGCCTTCACCGTCGGCCCCTCGACCGCGTTCATGGCGCTGCTGGCCCACCCGGGCGTGACCCGCGACCACTTCGCCTCCTTCGCGATGATCGCCTCCGGGGGCGCCCCCGTACCGCCCGCCCTGGTGGCGGCGTTCCGCGCCGGATCCGGCTGCTACCTCCACAACGGCTACGGCCTGACCGAGACCACCGCCACCCTCGCCTCCGTCCCGCCCGGCCGCGAGGCCCCCGTCGACCCGGAGTCCGGCACCCTCGCCGTCGGCGTGCCCGGCCCCGACGCCGTCGTCCGGATCGTCGACGACACGGGCGCCGACGTACCGTTCGGCACCCACGGCGAGATCGTGGCCCGCGGCCCGCAGGTCGTCCCCGGCTACTGGCGGCGCCCCGACGCGACCGCGCAGGCGATACCCGACGGCGAACTGCGCACCGGCGACATCGGCTTCATGGACGCCGACGGCTGGCTCTACGTCGTCGACCGCAAGAAGGACATGATCAACGCCTCCGGCTTCAAGGTCTGGCCGCGCGAGGTCGAGGACGTCCTCTACACCCACCCGGCGGTGCGCGAGGCGGCCGTCGTCGGCATCCCGGACGCCTACCGCGGCGAGTCCGTCAAGGCGTACGTCAGCCTGCGGCCCGGCGCCGACCCGGACCCGGCCGAGCTGTCCGGCCACTGCCGGGAGCGGCTCGCCGCGTACAAATGTCCCCGGGAGGTCGAGATCCTGCCCGAGCTGCCGAAGACCACGAGTGGGAAGATCCTCCGGCGGGAGCTGCGTGACCGCACACGCCCCGACGGCCGCTGACCGGCCGGACTCCCGCGAACGACCCGCGCAACGACGAAGGAACAGGTGACGGCGATGGCCGCAACGAAGGACGGCGACGGCACGAAGCCGGTGGCACAGCGGCTGCTGGCCACCGCCACCCACCTCTTCGCGGAGCGCGGCTACGACCGCACCTCCGTCCAGGAGATCGTCGACGCGGCGGGCGTCACCAAGGGCGCCCTCTACCACTACTTCGGCTCCAAGGAGGACCTGCTCCACGAGGTCTACGGCCGGGTGCTCCGCCTCCAGCAGGAGCGCCTGGACCACTTCGCGGACGCCGACGCGCCGGTGGAGCAGCGGCTGCGCGACGCCGCCGCCGATGTCGTCGTCACCACCATCGAGAACCTCGACGACACCAAGATCTTCTTCCGGTCGATGCACCACCTCGGCCCGGAGAAGGACAAGCAGGTACGGGCCGAACGCCGCCGCTACCACGAGCGGTTCCGCGCCCTGATCGAGGAGGGCCAGCGCAGCGGCGTCTTCGCCACCGACGTCCCCGCCGACCTCGTCGTGGACTACCACTTCGGCTCGGTCCACCACCTCGGCACCTGGTACCGCGAGGATGGACCGCTCACCCCGCAGGAAGTGGCCGATCATCTGGCGGGATTGCTGCTGCGGGCGTTGCGGCCGTAGGGGGCGGCTGTAGGGGGTGCGCGCTGCGGACGTGGGATGCGCTGCGGGCGTGGGTGGTGCCTTGCATCCGCGGCCGATTCTGTGGCCGCTGCTGGGTCTACGGCCGTAGTGGGGCCCGCCTCCGTTGGGGGCGCTCGGCCGTGGCGGGCGCCGACTCCGTCTCGCCCTTGTTCCTGCGCCTACCCCCGGGAACATCGGCGCGCCGCCCCGCGTTGTGGCCCCGCAGGGGGCCCACCCGACCCCTACGGGAGCCGTTCGACCACGCCCTACGGGACGCCCCGCCCACGTCTGGCAAGGCGTCCGCCCGCGCCTTGACGAGGCGCCTTCGGCTCCTGACGGGGCGCCCGCCACGCCCGACGGGTCGCCGCCCCCGCCACCCGCGGCGGGGACGGCGACCCGTACGCGTACGCCTCCTACCTACCGGTACTGCTTCAGCTCCCGCCGCGCCAGCGACCGCTGGTGGACCTCGTCCGGGCCGTCGGCCAGCCGCAGCGTCCGGGCCGCCGCCCACAGTTCGGCCAGCGGGAAGTCCTGGCTGACGCCGCCCGCGCCGTGCAGCTGGACCGCCTTGTCGAGGATGTCGACGACGGTGCGCGGGGTGGCGATCTTGATGGCCTGGATCTCGGTGTGGGCGCCCTTGTTGCCGACGGTGTCCATCAGCCAGGCGGTCTTCAGCACCAGCAGCCGCAGCTGCTCCACCGCGACCCGCGCGTCCGCGATCCACTCCTGCACCACGCCCTGCTGCGCCAGCGGCTTGCCGAACGCCTCCCGCGACACCGCGCGGCGGCACATCAGCTCGATGGCGCGCTCCGCCATCCCGATCAGCCGCATGCAGTGGTGGATCCGGCCCGGACCCAGCCGCGCCTGGGCGATGGCGAAGCCGCCGCCCTCCTCGCCGATGAGGTTCGCCGCCGGCACCCGGACGTTCTCGAAGACCACCTCGGCGTGGCCGCCGTGGTAGTGGTCCTCGTAGCCGTAGACCTGCATGGCCCGCTTGACGGTCAGGCCCGGGGTGTCGCGGGGGACCAGCACCATCGACTGCTGGCGGCGGATGTCCGCGCCGTCCGGGTCGGTCTTGCCCATCACGATGAAGATCCGGCAGTCCGGATGCATCGCGCCGGAGATGTACCACTTGCGGCCGTTGATGACGTAGTCGCCGGAGCCGTCGGCGGCCTTCTCGATCCGGGTCTCGATGTTGGTCGCGTCCGACGACGCCACATCCGGTTCGGTCATCGCGAACGCCGAACGGATCTCCCCGGCGAGCAGCGGCTCCAGCCACTCCTTGCGCTGCGCCGCGCTGCCGAACTGCGCCAGCACCTCCATGTTGCCGGTGTCCGGCGCCGCGCAGTTCAGCGCGGTCGGCGCCAGCTGCGGGCTGCGGCCGGTGATCTCGGCGAGTGGGGCGTACTGGAGGTTGGTCAGCCCGGCGCCCAGCTCCGCGTCGGGCAGGAAGAGGTTCCACAGCCCCTGCCGGCGCGCCTCGGCCTTCAGCTCCTCCACCACCGGCGGCGTGTGCCACGGCGAGTCCAGCGTGGCGCGCTGCTCGTCCGCCGTCGCCTCCGCGGGCAGTACGTGCGCGTCCATGAAGGCCAGCAGCCGCGCGCGCAGCTCCTCGGTACGGGCGTCGAATGCGAAGTCCATGGTGCCTCAGCCTTCCTTGAGGGTGGTGAGTCCGTGGTGGATGAAGACCGGCACGAGTTCGCCGATCCGGTCGAATCCGGCGCCGACGGTCTGCCCGAGCGTGTACCGGTAGTGGATGCCTTCGAGGATGACCGCGAGTTTGAACCACGCGAACGCGGTGTACCAGGCGATCGCCGAGGTGTCCCGCCCGGAGCGCTCCGCGTAGCGGGCGATCAGCTCGTCCGGCGTCGGGTGGCCGGGCGCGCCGCTCGTGGTGGAGACCGGCGACTCGGCGAGCCCCAGGTCGGAGCTGTACATCGCCAGCAGCCCGAGGTCGGTCAGCGGGTCGCCGAGGGTGGACATCTCCCAGTCGAGGACGGCCGCCGGGGCGTCGTCCGTGCCGATCAGGACGTTGTCGAGGCGGTAGTCGCCGTGGACGACGGACGGCGCGGGCGAGGCGGGCAGCGCCCGGCCCAGCCCCTGGTGGAGCGCCTCGATGCCCGGCAGGTCGCGGCCCCGGGAGGCGGCCAGCTGCTTGCCCCAGCGCCGTAGTTGCCGCTCCAGGAAGCCGTCCGGGCGGCCGAACCCGGTCAGCCCGACGGCCTCCGGGTCGACGGCGTGCAGATCGACGAGGGTGTCGACGAGGGACAGCACCACCGCCCGGGTCCGCTCGGCGCCCAGCGGCCGCAGCTGCTCCGCGGTCCGGTACGGCACGCCCTCGACCAGCTCCATCACGTAGAACGGCGCCCCGATGACGGACTCGTCCTCACAGAGCAGCAGCGTTTCGGGCACCGGTACCGGGGTGGGGTGCAGGGCGCTGATCACGCGGTGTTCGCGGCCCATGTCGTGCGCGGTGGCCAGGACGTGGCCGAGCGGCGGGCGGCGCACCACCCAGGAGGAGGTGCCGTCGGTGACGCGGTAGGTGAGGTTGGACCGCCCGCCCTCGATCAGCCGGGCGCGCAGCGGGCCCGCCGTCAGGCCCGGCCGTTCGCGCTCCAGATGGCGGCGGAGCGCCTCCGGGTCGAGTCCGGGCGGCGCCTGCGGGTCCGTGCCCGGTGGGGGAGGGGTGCCCTTGCTCATCGTGGTCCTCCATGCGGAGTGGACGGTCGGACGGCGCCGTGCGGGAACGGCGGCGCGGCAGGCGTCCGGGGTCGTCCCGGGGCGCCCGCGTACGATCATGCCGACTAGTCGGTATGGAGTCCAGTGCCCCGGCGTGGGGGATGGGTCACGCGGCCCAGGGGCGGTCATCTACGGGGCGCGCGACGGACCGGCGCGCGCCGGGAGTGCGGGAGGTCGCCCCGCGCCCCCGGCGCCGCCTCCGGTCAGGCGTGACAGGCCACCGGCACCCCGCCGTTCAGCGCGGTCATGTCGGCGAACACGGCCCGCACATCCAGCGGCGCCCCGGGCTCGGCGCCCTCCAACTCCGCGTAGGCGCGGTGCAGATTGGCCACCAGTCGCTCACTCTCGGCCAGCTCCGCGAACACCCCGAGGTCCGTGCCGGTGGCCGCCTCCAGCGGGCTCAGCCCGGCCGCGTGGCTGCGCCGCGCCAGCTCGTCGACGTACCGCAGATACGCCTCGACGGTGTCGTACACCTCCGGTCCGGTCACCGGCCCGTGGCCCGGCACCACCGTCGTCGCGTCCAGCGACCGCAGCAGCTCCAGCGCGCGCAGCGATCCGGCCAGCGAGCCCATGAGCAGGAACGGCGTACCGCCGTGGAAGACCAGGTCCCCGGTGAAGACGGTGCGCCGACCGGGAAGCCACACCACCGTGTCGCCCCGGGTGTGCGCGACGCCCGGGTGCAGCAGCCGCGCCTCGATGTCGCCGACGTACAGCGTCAGCGCGTCCGTGTACGTCAGCGACGGCGGCGTCAGCACGATGTCGCCGAAGTCGTTCTCCGGCCACATCGCCTCCAACTGGTGCCCCGCCGCGAGGAGTTCGCTGCGGCAGGTGGCGTGCCCGACGATCGTGGCCGCGGGGGCGAAGAGGGCGTTGCCGTAGGTGTGGTCGCCGTGGTGGTGGGTGTTGACGACGGTACGCGGTGCGGGCGCCCCGCTCTCCGCGATCCGCCGGGCCAGCAGCCGCGACCGCCGCTCGGTCGCCGCGGTGTCCACCAGCAGCGTCGCCCCGCCGTCGGTCACCACCCCGGCGTTGTTCAGACACCAGCCGCCGTCGGGCTGGACGAATGCGGAGACACCCGGGCTGAGTTCGGTCAGCCCCGGCTCGTCGGGGGTGGCGGGGGAGACGGGACCGGAGGGTCGGGACATGGGGAGGCTCCTCGGGGTGGCGGTGGTACGTCGCCGCCCGGGGGCGGGCCCGGCACCTCGCGGGGCGGGCACCGCATCTCCCGGCGCGGCGGCGCCACCGTATCGCCGGGGCGCGGGGCGGTGACGTGGTGCTGACGCGCGGGGCGACGGGCGGCACACCGGGCGCTTCACCTGCGGGGTCGGGGCCGGGGCTTGCGGCGCTCCCGGGCCGGGCCCGAAGCGAGCCGGGCCACCTGGGCAAGCCGGGCCGCGCAGCCCCTCAAGGGCCGTCCAGTCGAGCCGCCACCGAGCCGGGCCTCCCGGGCAAGCCGGGCCGAGCTGGGCCCCGAAGCGAGCCGGGCCGAACCGGGCCCCCGGGGCAGTCGGAGCAGGCCCTTCGAAAACAGCTGAGCCGGGCCCTCAAGGCGGGTCGGGCCGGGGCAGCCCCCTCAAGGCAGCCGGCCCGGCCCCGATGGCCACTCCGCCCGCCACCCCAGTCCGCTCCTCACCCCCCACCCACCAGAACCACCCCGCCCAACACTGCCAGCACCACCGTGCACAGCGCCGCGAGGCCCGCCCCTCGGGGGCCCAGGACCGGCGGGCGGCCCGCCGCCATCGCCCGCATCCGGCCGTGCGCCACCAGCCCGAACACCAGCCACGCCACCCCCGTCAGCGCCACCGCCCCGGCCGTCACCGCGCCCGGTGCCGCGGACTGCGTCAGCCGCCGGACGGCCAGCGCCACCACGACCGTGCAGGAGAGCGTGGTCCGCCGCCAGGCCAGCCGGGTGCGCTCCGGCTGCAACCCGGGATCGCGCGCCCCGGAACCGTCCGGTGCCGTGCCCGTGCTCAGCGCGTCCAGCCGATCGCGACGAGCGCCACCATCGCGGCGGCCAGCAGCCCCACGACCACCGCCAGCAGCGACGGGAACCGCGACACCGGCAGATCCTCCCCGCGCCGCATCGCCCGCTCGCACCGCACCCAGTGGTTCACCGCCCGCACCGCACACAGCGCCCCGGCCACCAGCAGTGCCACCGTGAAGACCGTCCGCAGCCCCGGATGCAGCCGCGGCAGGAACTGATCCACCGCGAAACCCCCGCCGACCAGCGCAAGCCCGGTCCGCAGCCACGCCAGCAGCGTCCGCTCGTTCGCCAGCGAGAAGCGGTAGTCGGGCGTCCGCCCCTCCTCGCCGATCCGGGCGGGCGACCACCACAGCCGCACCGTCTCCCGTACCGCCCGCAGATCGACGCTCACCGCCGCGCCCCGGCCCGTCGTATCGCCATCAGCGGGCCCCGCCGGCGCGCCACTCCTGCAACCGCCGGTACGCCGCCACCCCGTCCGGCGTCCACGGCCACTCCGTCAGCCGCCGCTCCAGCTTCTCCTCGGTGACGAAGGCGTGCCAGGCCACCTCCGACTCCTGCGGCGCCACCGGCAGCGTGCACCGCACCTCGTAGACCGCCGACCACCATGAGCCCCCGTCCCCTTCGTAGAGGAACGAGAAGCGGTGCTCGGGCCGGTCGAGGCCCTGGACACCCAGCTCCTCCTCGGCCTCCCGCAGGGCCGCGTCGTCGTAGCGCTCCCCGGCGCCGACCACCCCGCCGACGAACATGTCGTGGTGCCCGGGGAAGACCAGCTTCCGGTCCGTTCTGCGGTGGATGAAGATCCGGTCCTCGGCGTCCCTGACCAGGATGAACGTGCAGCGGTGCCGAAGGCCGCGGGCATACGCCTCGCCGCGCGGTGCCTGGCCCACCACCCGGTCCGTCTCATCGACGATGTCGAGCACTTCGTCCGCGTCGAGCGGTTGCTGATCGGTCATGCCGCCATGCAACCACCGGCGCCCCGCCACCGGAACGCCGGGCCCCGCCGCCCGCCTCAGTGCGGCGCCGGCGCCTGCGCCCGGGGGTGCGGCGGCCCCGAGCCGGCCGGCATCGCCGGATGCCGGCCGATCAGCACGATCCCCACCACGATCGCCACGATCCCGGCCGCCTGCCAGGCCAGCGCGCCCGGCGTCACCCGCAGCCGGTCGCCGAGGAACCCGACCCCGCACGCGATCCCGGCCAGCGGCTGCGCCGCCGTCAGCGCCGGGAGCGACAGCCGCAGCGGCGCCGTCTCGAACGCGCTCTGCACCAGCACCAGCGCCGTCACCCCGAGCGCCACCACCGCGTACGGCTGCCAGCTCGTCGCCACCGCCGTCCAGCCACCGGCGTTGAACCGGTCCCCGCTCATCCGCGTCAGCGCGTCCTGCAACCCGTACAGCAGACCGGCCGCGGTGCCCAGCAGCGCCGCCTCCAGCGCCATCCACATCCGCTTCGCGACCGTCGTCAGCAGCAGCGCCGTGCCCAGAACCACGCCGATGATCACCCACTGCCGCAGCGCATCGGGGGTCGCCCGCCCGCCGTGCGGCTGCCCCGCCACGATGAACGCCGTCACCCCGCCCGCCAGCAGCCACAGCCCGGCCCAGCCGCTGCGCCCCAGCCGCTGCCGGGTCAGCCACCGCGACAGCGCCATCGCGAACAGCAGATTGGTCGCCAGCAACGGTTCGACCAGCGTGATGTCGCCCATCCCCAGCGCGAAAGCGCCCAGTGCCATGCCGCACACCATCAGCCCGATACCGGCGAGCCAGCGCGGCATCCGCGCCAGATCGAGCAGCAGCCGCAGCGAGAGGAAGTCCTTCATCGGCGCGTGCTGCGCGGCCGCCTGCTGGAGGACGAACCCCAGGCCCAGGCAACAGGCCGCACCGAGGGCCAGCAGAATCACGGTCACGGACACGGACATACACCTCGTATCGGGCGGAGTGGAGGTGAGGCCGAGGATAGCCATCCGGCCCGTCCCTCGCGGCGGCCACCGCCCCGTCGGCCTGCCGCGCCGCGCCGCCCGCCGAGCACCGGCCCGCACCTCTCCCCGCCACCCCATGCCGACCGGTTGGTACGACCTGTTGACGCCCGTACGGACCTGCGCCGAGGATCGGATCACCACGGCATCCGGGACCTCCGGCACGCCCCGGTGAGGAGAGCTGACGATGGCGTACGACGCTGATGTGATCGTGATCGGAGCGGGTCTGGCCGGTCTCGCGGCCACCGCGGAACTGGCCGACGCGGGACGGAAGGTGATCCTCCTCGACCAGGAACCCGAACAGTCCCTCGGCGGCCAGGCCCACTGGTCCTTCGGCGGCCTCTTCCTCGTCGACTCGCCCGAGCAGCGCCGCCTGCGCATCCGCGACAGCCACGACCTGGCCTGGCAGGACTGGCTCGGCACCGCCGGATTCGACCGCCCCGAGGACCACTGGCCCCGCAAATGGGCCGAGGCGTACGTCGACTTCGCCGCCGGTGAGAAGCGCCCCTGGCTGCACCGCCAGGGCGTCCGCTTCTTCCCCGTCGTCGGCTGGGCCGAACGCGGCGGCTACGACGCGACCGGCCACGGCAACTCCGTCCCCCGCTTCCACATCACCTGGGGCACCGGCCCCGGCCTCGTCGCCCCCTTCGCCCGCCGGGTACGCGCCGGCGCCGCCCGCGGTCTGGTGGACTTCCGCTTCCGCCACCGCGTCACCGGCCTGACCGGCACCGCCGGCGCCGTCGACACCGTCAGCGGCGACATCCTCGTCCCCTCCGACGCCGAACGCGGCACCCCCAGCAGCCGCGAGACATCCGGCGCCTTCACCCTCCGCGCCCAGGCCGTGATCGTCACCTCCGGCGGCATCGGCGGCAACCACGACCTGGTCCGCGCCAACTGGCCCGAGCGGCTCGGCACCCCGCCGCGCCACATGCTCTCCGGCGTCCCCGCCCACGTCGACGGCGCGATGCTCGGCGTCGCCGAGCAGGCCGGTGCCCGCCTCATCAACCGCGACCGGATGTGGCACTACACCGAGGGCATCGACAACTGGAACCCGATCTGGCCGCAGCACGGCATCCGGATCCTCTCCGGCCCGTCCCCGCTCTGGCTGGACGCCACCGGCAAGCGGCTGCCGGTGCCGCTCTTCCCCGGCTTCGACACCCTCGGCACCCTCGACCACATCATGCGCACCGGCCACGACCACACCTGGTTCGTGCTCACCCGCAAGATCATCGAGAAGGAGTTCACCCTCTCCGGCTCCGAACAGAACCCGGACCTGACCGGCAAGTCCATCCGCGACGTCCTCGGCCGCGCCCGCGGCGGCGCCCCCGGCCCCGTCCAGGCGTTCCTCGACCACGGCGCCGACTTCCTCACCGCCCGCACCGTGCCCGCACTGGTCCGCCAGATGAACGACCTGACCGGCGAACCGCTGATCGACGAAGCCGCACTGCACCGCGAAATCGCCGCCCGCGACCGCGAGATCGCCCACCCCTTCACCAAGGACCTCCAGGTCACGGCCCTGCACGGCGCCCGCAAATACCTCGGCGACCGCCTCATCCGCACCGCCGCCCCGCACCGCCTCCTCGACCCGAAGGCGGGCCCCCTCATCGCGGTACGCCTCCACATCCTGACCCGCAAAACCCTCGGCGGCCTGGAGACCGACCTCTCCTCCCGCGTCCTGACCGCCGACGGCACCCCCCTCCCCGGCGTCTACGCGGCGGGCGAGGCCGCCGGTTTCGGCGGCGGCGGCGTCCACGGCTACCGCTCCCTGGAAGGCACCTTCCTCGGCGGCTGCCTCTTCTCGGGCCGCACCGCGGGACGGGCGGCGGCCCGCGCGGTCGCCTGACCGCTCCGGACGGTGCCGCCGGGAGGGCACGTACCCGGCGTAGGCGTGTACGTGCTTCCGGACCGGGCGTTACGGGGCCGAGCCGGGCGCTGCGGCCGGTACCCGAGGGTTTACGGCCGGGGCCTGGCGCGCCACAGGGAGTGGCCGCCGGACTCACCCCTCCCATGTCTCCCGCACCCGTCGCGACACCGTGAACGCGTACAGATCCAGCACCCCGGGCGGCTCCGCGAGCCCCGGCCCGCCGGCCCGTATCCACGCCGCGATGTCCGCCAGCGCATCGTCGTCGTTGACCAGCCCCAACCACACCGGACGCCCGCCCGCGACCCGCCCGGCGGCCGACGGCTGGACCACGACGACGTTCGCCTGATCGCAGACGTCCAGGCACTCCGAGGCGCGCACCGGCGCGGCATCGCCCAACGCCGCCCGCAGCCGCGGGATCTGCCCGGCGTGATCGACACCGGGAACCTTCGCCCCGTCACCACAGCAGCAACCACGGCAGACGGTGACCCGGCACGGAGCTTCGGCGGCGACGCGTCCAGAACGCTTGGCACTCATCCGGCCCATGCTACGTGCGCCGTTGACGGCCCCTCCGCCCACGCCGTCCCCCGGCCCGACCTGCACCTTCGGCGGCGGCACGCCCCGCCCCGCCGCCCTCCCCGCACGCACCGCCGAAGGCCCCGGGCGAACCCGGGCGGGAACGAACCGGGCCACGCCCCTCCAGCCGATCGCCGCGCCCCGGAGCGCTCTAGAAGTGCCGCACCAACTCGCCGAACGCCCCGAGCCGCAGCACCTTCCCGTCCGCCGGATCCAGCTCCGCGTGCTCCAGCACCCACGTCCGGTCGTGCGGGATGAAGACGGCGTTCAGCCCCGCCGACCGGGCCGGCAGGATGTCCGACCGCGGCGAGTTGCCGATCATCCACGCCTCCGCGGGCGCCACCCCGTACTCCCGCACCAGCCCCTCGTACGTGGTGACGTCCTTCTCCGGCACGATGTGCACGCCGCGGAAATGCCTGCTCAGCCCGGACGCCTCCACCTTGCGCCGCTGCTCCTCCGCCTCGCCCTTGGTGAGCATCAGCAGCTCATGACGGACCGCCAGCTCCGCCAGCGTCTGCGGCACCCCGTCGATCAGCTCCACCGTCCCGCCGCCGAACGCCGCCGCCCACCCCTCGATCCGCGCCGCCTCCCGCGCGTTCGCCGGACGCCCCCGCAGCCGCGCCAGACACTCCCCGAGACTGCGCAGAAACACCTTGCTGCCGTACCCGTGCGTCACCGCGTTCGCCGCCTCGATCCCGTCGAGCACCGCCCGCACCTCGTCCCGCCCGAGCCCGGGACGCGCCATCCAGTCCGTGAACTCCTCGATGACCCGCTCGAAGATCACGTTGTTCTCCCACAACGTGTCATCCGCATCAAAGATCAACACCCGCGCAGCCTCCCCGTCCCGAACCACCCACCAACGGCGCGCAGGCTACGGGCCCGGGCCCGCGGATGCACCGGAATTACGTGGGGGCGCCCAGGGAGGGGGCGCGGGGGCCTGCGCTTTACGGAATGGGGTCCTTGTGGGACAGCGTGCCGGGAAAAGCCGTCAGAAAGGCGTCGTCCTCAGGGATGATGCTCGTTCCCCAGGACCCATCGGCGAAGCCGATCTGAAATTCCTTCAAGCCCTTGTACTTGCGACGCGTCCACGCAATGCTGTCGCGACGGAAGGCCGGCCCCATCTCATACGCATCGCCCAGCTTCGAGCTACCGCGACGCTTTTGCCAGTAGAAAAAACGCGCATGACTTTCGGTGAGCGCGAAGGCCGTCACCACACCCCCGGAGCACCGAGGCTGCGTGGCCGCCATCCACTGGCCCGCCAGACTCTCCCATGTGCCGAAGAAATTATGATTCCCCTTCCTCCTCCGCTCTCTCAGCTCAGGATCATTGCTACTCGTGTCGGGATCCGGGAATGCGTTGAACACGACCTTGAAAAGCATCGGGACGAAGGAGAAGGCGCGGGCCCACCCATCGCCCGGCATACTGTGCCCGGCCAGCACGTTCGGCCGCACAGACTTAGGCGCGTCACCACCACCCGTGTTTCCTTGGGCAACGTGAACGGCATGAAAGATCTCGGCATGCTTTTCCTCGGCAGGGAGTGCCGCTCGCGCGCGCTCCGCAAGGTTGTATTGATTCATCCTGAGTACTCCTGAGCGCCTTTCAGTTCATTCGAAAGCAGAGTCCGCGGGTGTGGAATGGGTAGAGCGGAAGTAGGTCGATGTTACCTAGAAGGGTGAGCGATATGGTCGGGGTCCGGGCAGCAGGTATTCTGGAATGTCGCGATATAGTCGAGTTTCATATTGAGTATCTTGGTGAGGCGATCAGCCCTGATTCAAGGTGATTTCTGATCGGCTGAAGTCGCCGTTCTTGTTCAGCTCTTCGACGTCAATGTCGTTCGGTTGCTCCGGGGGTGGGGCGGCCTGACGATCCCACTCCGCGTGGCGTCAGTGAGCCTTTTCCAACCTCAGCTTGAGCATGTCAGGTGCAGGGTGAGAACGGCCTGGACGAGGCTGGTGATACGGCTGGTAGAGCATCGCAGTTTGCGCATGAGCCGCCAGGTTTTGAGGGTGGCCATGGCCTGTTCTACGAGTGCACGGATCTTCGCGTGTGAGCAGTTGACGGCCCGCTGGCCAGGGGAGAGAGTCTCCCAGCGCCCCCAGTAGGGAACTCGCACGGTGCCGCCGGCGCCCCGGTAGCCCTTGGCGGCCCAGCATTCCACCCCAGCACCCGCCAGGGCACCGATGATGCCGTGGGTTCGTGCGGCCTTGATGTCGTGGACGGATCCCGGCAGCGCGGGCGACGCCCACAGTAACCGTCCCGCCGGGGCGGCGACCACCTGCACGTTCATGCCGTGCTTCTTATGTTTCCCAGAGTGGAAGGGTCGGTCGACGGCGATCCGGTCGATCGGCAGCAGCGTGCCGTCCAGGATCACGAACGCCTTGCCGGAGGCTGTCCTCACCGACTCGGCGAGGGTTGGCGCCAGAGCGGCCAAGATGTCGACGACCTCAGCGATGTACCGGTAGGCGGTGGTGGTGCCCACGCCGAACCCGGCGGCGAGCTGAGCGTAGGTATGGCCGCATCGCCTTCGTACCCGCGTCGTGCCCGGCTACCTGCGAGCGGCGCGAGCTGGATTCGGTAGAGATCGCGGCTCAGGGCCCACTCGGACTCCCCTCCGGTGTGCTCAGAGAGGAGCGGTGTCGGCCGGGGGCTCTGCTCCTAGGAGCGCGAGCAGCCCGGGGAATCTCTTCTCGATGTCCGCGCGTCGTAGTCGGATGCCCTTGCGGTTGCCGTAGTCGATCTCGTCAATGAGACCTGCCTCGCGCAGGACCCGGAAGTGGTGGGTCTGGGTCTGCTTCGAGACCGAAAGATCGAACGAGTTGCAGCCCCGCTCGCTGTCGCTGCGGTCGGCGGCCAACTCTGTCATCACCGAACGACGGTGCTTATCCGCGAGGGCGCGAAACACCGCCCCCAGATCGAGCGCATCGACCTCCGGGCCAACCAGCTTCATCCCGGCCACACGGCACCCCCTTCAGGTATGACTTGCATCGTACCTGAAGGGCATGCTTCCCTGAGGTACGAAATTCATCGTACCTTGGTCCGGTTGCACCGTCCCGTGCCGCCGCTCCCTCAGACCCGGCCCGGCACTCGCCGGGGACCTGGTCATCGACACTCCGAGAGGTCATCGTCATGAAGAAGCCCGAGGTGCTGATAGTCGGTGCCGGAATCGCAGGGCCCGCACTCGCGTACTGGCTCTCCCGGAATGGATACCGGCCGACGGTCGTCGAACACGCCCGGCAGCTGCGCTCCGGTGGCAGCGCGATCGTCGTGAAGGGGCCCGCGATCCCGGTCGCCGACCGCATGGGACTCCTCCCGCAGCTCCGCGAGCTCGCCACCCGCAATCGGTCACTGACCCTGCTCGCCCCCGACGGCAGGAGAATCCTGCAACTCCCGCTCACCTCGGACGAGGCGCCGACGGTCGAGGTGACCCGGGCCGACCTGTCCGAGGTGCTCCACCGGTCGGCGCAGACCGAGGCCGAGTTCTTGTTCGACGACACGGTCACCGCGCTCGACCAGGATGAAGGCGGGGTGGACGTCACCTTCCGGCGGTCCGCGCCACGGCGCTTCGACTTGGTGGTCGGTGCCGACGGGATGCACTCCACCGTACGGCGCCTGGTATTCGGACCCGAGCGGCAGTTCGCGAGCGACCTGGGCCTGTACGGCGCGACCGTCCCGCTGGAACCCGACGCCATCGAGGACCCGACCGAGATGACGATGCTGACCGTGCCGAACCGGATGCTGGTCCTCCACCCCTCGCGGACCACCCCGCTCGCGATCTTCACCTTCCGGGCCGCACAGCCGGCGCCCCACGACCGCAAGAACCTCGCCCTTCACAAGCAGACCGTGGCCGACGCCTACGCCGACGTGCGGTGGCGGGCACCGGAACTCGTGGCGGCGTTCCTCGACCACCCGGCTCCGTTCTTCGACCCCCTGACCACCGTCCGGGTGCCCTCGTGGTCCCGCGGACGGGTCGTACTGCTCGGGGACGCGGCGGCGGCGACAGCCCTGCTGGGTGACGGGTCCAGCATGGCGATGGCGGGCGCGTACGCCCTCGCGGAAGAGCTCGCCGCCCATCCCGGTGACCACGCCCGCGCCTTCGCCGCCTACGAGTCGCGGCTCCGCCGCGAGGTAGGCCCGCAGCAGCGACGTGTCGGTCTGCTCTCCAGGCTCATGGTGCCCCGCACCCGGTCGGGCCTCGCGGTGCGCAACGCGGTGGGCCGCGCGGTCGGTCGCACGAACCGGATCGCCTCTCGCGAAGCCGCGAACCGGTAGACCGGGTCCGCACCGACCGCTCACCGGTCGGTGCGCAGCTCCGCGGTGGCTCTCAGCCGGCCCGCCATGTCCGACGAGCCCGGCTCGGCGTGGCAGGTCATCGCCGATGCGGCAGATCGACTGCTGTCGCCCCACCCACCGTTCCCGGCGCTCGCCACGACAAGGGTGCTGTCGGTGACTACGCCCCGCGACGCGGAGGTGAAGTACTGGGCGGACAAAGCGTATCAAGGCGCCGACGGCATCATCCGGCTACCCTTCCGCAGCCTGCGTCTCAAGCTGCGGCAACGTCGGCACTACAGCACCCACGCCAGGATCAGTTGCCTCGACGAGCAAGTGGCCGCCCTGAAGGGCTGGCGCCTCCCGCGGAAACTCCGCTGTAGCACCAACCGGGTCACAGTCATCGTGAAGACCATCCCCGACCTTCGTCACGCCTCAACCTGAGGTTGGAAAATGCTCAGTGAGTCCGACTGGGTGCAGGTCCGTGTGTCTCGGCGGAGGTCCGGGGCCTGGGAAGTCGTTGAGCGGCAGGTCTCCATCTATGGCGAGGTACCGAGATTCACGCCGTCGCCCCGCATATGACGCGTGTCACGTGCTCGCCGCACCCTTGGGGTCACGCGCCCACGGGCCCAACAAAAAGAAAGACCCCAGATCAACTGGGGTCTTCCGCTGGTGTCCGAGGGGGGACTTGAACCCCCACGCCCGATAAAGGGCACTAGCACCTCAAGCTAGCGCGTCTGCCATTCCGCCACCCGGACAAGGTGTCTGCCGTTCCGGCCTGGGCCGTTCCGACAGAGAAAACAATAGCAAACCTTTCGGGGTGCTCGATCACCCGCACGTCGGGGCCGGTCCGCGCCTGTGACCAGGGCATGTCGGCCGTATTGCGGCCTTGGGCGGAGGCCGCCCCGGGGGGAGGATGGCGGTGGACCCCGCCGCGGCCGGTCCCTGGGTGGACGTGCCGCGGCCGTGAACCACAAGGAGGCAGCGTGAGCGAGTCACAGCCGGCCCGTACGGTCACCGGTGAGGACGAGGTCGTCGACCTGTGCCGGGACCTGATCCGGATCGACACCAGCAACTACGGCGACCACTCCGGTCCCGGCGAGCGTGCCGCGGCGGAGTACGTGGCGGAGAAGCTCGCGGAGGTCGGGCTGGAGCCGCAGATCTTCGAATCCCACCCGGGCCGGGCCTCGACGGTCGCCCGTATCGAGGGCGAGGACAGCTCCCGTCCGGCCCTGCTCATCCACGGCCACACCGATGTCGTCCCGGCCAATGCCGACGACTGGACCCATCACCCGTTCTCCGGCGAGATCGCCGACGGGTGTGTCTGGGGCCGTGGCGCCGTGGACATGAAGGACATGGACGCGATGACGCTGGCGGTCGTCCGCGACCGGATGCGCTCCGGCCGCAAGCCGCCCCGCGACATCGTCCTGGCCTTCCTCGCCGACGAGGAGGCCGGCGGTACCTACGGCGCCCGCCACCTCGTCGACAACCACCCCGGCCTCTTCGAGGGCGTCACCGAGGCGATCAGCGAGGTCGGCGGCTTCTCGTTCACGGTCAACGAGAACCTGCGCCTCTACCTCGTCGAGACGGCGCAGAAGGGCATGCACTGGATGAAGCTCACCGTGGACGGCACCGCCGGACACGGGTCGATGATCCACCGCGACAACGCCATCACCGAACTCTCCGAGGCCGTCGGCCGGCTGGGCCGTCATGAGTTCCCGGTGCGCGTCACCAAGACGCTCCGCCACTTCCTGGACGAGCTGGGCGACGCCCTGGGTACCGAACTCGACCCGGAGAACATGGAGGACACGCTGGCGAAGCTCGGCGGCATCGCCAAGCTGATCGGCGCCTCCCTCAAGAACACCGCCAACCCCACCCAGCTCGGCTCCGGTTACAAGGTCAACGTCATTCCCGGCCAGGCCACCGCCCATGTCGACGGCCGCTTCCTGCCCGGCTACGAGGAGGAGTTCCTGGCCGACCTCGACCGCCTCCTCGGCCCGCGCGTCAAGCGGGAGGACATCCATGCCGACAAGGCGCTGGAGACCAGCTTCGACGGTGCCCTGGTCGATGCGATGCAGTCGTCGCTGCTGGCCGAGGACCCGATCGCGCGGGCCGTGCCGTACATGCTGTCGGCGGGCACCGATGCCAAGTCGTTCGACCGGCTGGGCATCCGCGGCTTCGGGTTCGCGCCGCTGAAGCTGCCGCCGGAGCTGGACTTCGCGGGGATGTTCCACGGTGTGGACGAGCGGGTGCCGGTGGACGGGCTGAAGTTCGGTGTCCGTGTGCTGGACCGTTTCATCGAGGCGAGCTGATCGCCCCGGCAAGAGGTGAACTGCCCAATACTGAGGGGTTTTTCGCTGGAAAGAGTGAATACCGGGTTGTCCTCGTAGCCTGATGGTCCTCCACGTCGTTGCAGGCTGTGCGGTCCGCGGCTGGGATCGCACTGCCAACGTAGGAGGATTTACATGATCAAGAAGGTCGTCGCTGCCGCGGCGCTATCCGGTGGTTTTGTGCTCGCCGGCGCGGGCCTGGCTGTTGCCGACTCGGGAGCCGCGGGGGTCGCTGTCGGTTCCCCGGGTGTGATCTCCGGCAATGTGATTCAGGTTCCGGTGCACGTCCCGGTGAACTTCTGCGGTAACACCGTCGACATTGTCGGGCTGCTGAACCCCGCCTTCGGCAACATCTGCATCAACGACTGACGTCGCATCTGTACCCGCAAGGGTCCGATCCGGTCGGCTCCGGAACGCCTCGCGTTCCGGAGCCGCTGAGGATTCCCGCGGGCGGCATGCTTCCGCGTCCGTCCGCATTCGCAAGGCACGAGGCAGGGGAACAACCTATGAGACAGGTCGCACGCAAGGGCCTGATCACCGTGGCGGCTGCAGGCGGCATCCTCGCCGCCACGGTCGGCTACGCACACGCCGACGCGGGCGCCCAGGGTGGCGCAGCGAACTCACCCGGCGTCGCATCCGGCAACAACGTCCAGGTCCCGGTGCATGTACCGGTCAACGCCTGCGGCAACACCGTCGACATCGTCGGGCTGCTCAACCCGGCGTTCGGGAACAGCTGCGCCAACGGCTCCGGCGAGCACCGGACTTCGCCGGGCGGGGGGCACCACGAAGAGGGCGGCAAGCCCGCAGGCCACGACGGGGCGCAGAGCGGGCACGGCGGCTCGCACGGCTCGACCGCCGAGGGTGGCGCCGTCGGTTCGCCGGGCGTCGCGTCCGGCAACAACGTCCAGGTGCCGGTCGACGTCCCGGTCAACGCCTGTGGCAACAGCGTCGACATCGTCGGGCTGCTCAACCCCACGTTCGGGAACGAGTGCGGCAACGACGCCGTCCCGACCCGCCCGGCCGAACCGGCCGAGCCGGGACACCCGGCGAAGCCCGGGAACCCGGAGCAGCCGCACCACCCCGGCGAGCCGGTGAAGGAGCACCCCTCCACACCGTCCACCCCGGGGCCGCGGCCGCAGACGGCGTCGCACGTCAAGATCGCCGACACTCCGGAGCCCACGCGTGAGCTCGCGCACACCGGCGCCGAGTCGATCGGATACGCGGCCTCGGCCAGCGCCGGTCTGATGCTCGGTGGCGCACTGCTCTACCGTCGGGCCCGCGCCGCACGCAGGTGAGGTAGCGCCGACACGGCATCGCAGGACGGAGCGGGCCCCGCACACCGGCGGGGCCCGCTTCGCGTTGCCGTGAACGACCGCCCGCAGTCGCTCCGTGTGGCCGCCGTTCGGCGCTGGGTGCACACCTTCGGAGACGGTCGGCGCACCCCGCCGGGCACGGCGTGCCGCCGGCGCACACCGTCAGCGGGCGGCGGGGACCGTCACCACGTGGCGCGGAGCTGGCGGATGATCCGGCGGCGCAGTCGCACCCGGCGGCTGCCGTCGGGGTTGAGGCGCAGGCGGTCCAACTCCCAGTGCCCGTACTCGGCGTGGTCGGTCAGCAGGCGTGTGGCGGCCTTGCGGGAGACCCCCCGCGGCACGTACACATCGCAGAATTCGTATTCCGGCATCGCATCTATTGTGCGGGACCGGCCCCGGTACGGATAGCGTCTGCACCATGTCTGATGCTGCGCAGCCTTCCGCTGCCGAGGTACGTGCCGCCGCCGAGGCGGTCAAAGCCGCACTGGACCGTCACCTCGACGCGGTGGAACGCCGCTCGGGGCAGGACGATCCCGCCGTCTACGCCGCGTTCGACGAGCTCGCCGCCGCGGCAGAGGTCTACGACGAGCTGCTCTACGACACCTACGACGAAGTCACCCCCTTCGAGATCCCCGGAAATGACCACCTCCCCGCCTACCAGGGGCCGGAGGAACCCAGCGCGCTGAGCGTGCTGATCCGCCGGGACTACGCGGTCGCCGATCCGCAGCGGCTGCTCCATCAGGCACAGCGCGTCGCCGATCTCGACCCGGACACCGCGGACGATGTGGCCCGCGCCCCGGGCGAGAGCGGCGCCGCGGTGGTGGGCTCCAGCGTGTACGCGGCGCTCGGCGTTCTCTTCGGCGAGTTCGAGCCGGACGAAATCGCCTCCCGGCACAAGGAGTTCGGCCTGGAGGAGGGCGACTCCACGCTCTGGGTCGCGGCCGCCGACGACCTGCCGGAGCCGGGGGAGTGGCTGTCGGAGCCGTTCGAGGACATCGATCCGCAGCAGGTGGTCTGCCGGTTCGACGTCAGCTCGGTCTTCGACGAGGAGCTGGACGAGGAGCAGGACACCGGCGGGCCCGACCGGGGGCGCTGAGCAGCCGCTTTGCCCGGCCGGTAGTGGGCCGGGCCGGACTGACGGGCCTGACGGCCTCGGAACTGCCCCGGGGAGCCGGGAGCGCGTGTGCGTTTCCGGCTCCCCGGGGCAGTGGGCTGTCGGGGCCCGTCCGGGGGGGGCGGCGGGGGCACCCCGGGCCGCCGTCGCCCGGCCGTCCGGCGGCAGCGGCGGCGGTACGGGCCCGGCCCTTCCGTCGCCGCTCGCCGTCCTTCCGCCTCAGTCCGCCTGTGCGGCCTCCGCCGCGGCCTGGGTGTTCTGCTGCTGGAGCAGGGTGCGCAGGCGGGTGGTGCGCTCCTTGGCCGGGAGGTCGGACACGGCGTGGGGGAGGGCCTGGTCCACGCCCTGGACCACCGACAGATGGCGTTCGCCGCGGCTGAACGCGGTGTAGACCCAGGCGCGGTTGAGTCCCTGGGCGGCGTCGCCGGGGAGCACCACGACGGCCGCGGGCCAGCGCATCCCGGCCGCCTGATGGGCGGTGAGTGCCCAGCCGTGCCGGAGCGCGCCCGCCTCGACACGGGCACGCCCGACCACGAGGGGGGCGCCGTCGCAGTCCAGCCGCAGGCCGTCGGCGTCCGCGCCGGTGACCGTGGCGGGCACGGTGCGGCCCGGGGCGGGGGAGTAGGCGACGCGGTCCCCGGGATCGAAGCCGCCGAACCGGCCGGGGCCCGGATTGAGCCGTTCCTTGAGTGCGGCGTTGAGCGCGCGGGTGCCGGCCGAGCCACCGTGGCCGACGGTGATGACCTGTGTCTCCTGCGGCGGCACGCCCAGCGCCCGGGGCACCGAGTCGGCCACCAGCTGGACCGTGCGGTGCACCGCTTCCCGGGCGTCCCGTACGGGGACGATCACCACTTCCTTGCCAGGTGCCTCCACCGGGCTCAGCTCCCCGATGCCGATACCGGAGACCAGCTCCCCGATCGGGCCGAAGTCCGGGGTGCGCGAGGCGATCTGCGGGCAGCAGCGGGCGGCCAGCAGATCGGCGAAGAGGCGACCGGGGCCCGCGGACCAGAGCACACCCGGGTCACCGCTGAGCACCAGTCGGACCCCGTCGGCCAGCGACTCGATGAGCACCGCCGCGGTCTCCAGGTCCAGCTGCGGGGCGTCGAGGACGACCAGGAGGTCGAGGGCGAGCGCCCCGTCCGCGTCCCGGCCCGGACCCTCCTGGCCCGACAGCAGCCCGGCGACGGTGACGGCCGCCGCGCCGGCGTCCGCCGCATCCGGGGAGTCCGCAGCGGTGAGCTGGGCGGCGAGCCGGGCGCGGCCGTTGCCGGTGTGGGTGGCGGCGTAGGCGCGCAGGCCCAGGGCGCGGGCGGCGGTGACCAGCGCGGCGGGCTCGGCGCGGGCCGCCTCGGCGCCGGTGTGCGCCACCAGACCGCTGTGGGCCACGGCCCGGATCAGCTCGGCCGCGGAGGGCGAGGGGGCTGCCGCGGCCGCGGCCTCCCACTGCGCCGCGGAGGGCCGCACCCGCCCCTCGGCCGTGGCGTCCCCGCCCTGTGCGTCCGCCCCGTCTCCGGCTTGGGCGTCTGCCTCGTCCCCGGCCTGGGTGTCGTCTGCTTCGTCCCCGGCTTCCGGCTCCGCGGCCTGCGGTTCCGCGCCCTCGGCGGCCTCGCCGGCCGCCGATTCCGCTGCTTCCCCGGTCTCCGGCTCGGCCTGCCCGGCCTTTTTGGACGGGTCTTCGGAGGCATCCGGCTCGCCGTCCTCCGCTGCCTCGAACGTGTTGAGCAGCCGGGCCAGTCCGTCGGCGACGCTCTCCTCGGCCATCGCGTAGCGGTCGAGGCCCAGCAGCACCCGTACGGGGGTCTCCTCCTCGTCCTCCGGGGCGGGGTGGGCCGTGCCCGGGGTGTCGAGGGCGTCCTGGAAGACGAGGGCGGCGCCCTCGGCGAGGGCGAGCTGGAGGGCCTCGTCCGGGTCCGGCACCGCCCGCCGGTCGAGCGCCGCCCGCAGTGCCGACGCCTCCAGGGCGGAGTGTCCGGCCAGCGCGGCCTGCTCCAGCAGCCAGCCGACGAGCGCCACGGAGCGCCGCTCGTCACCGGGGCCGCAGGCGGCGCCCAGCAGCGCCCGCGCGAAGGTGTCGGCCTGCTCGGGGCGGACGCCGGGCACCGCGAGCAGCTGCCACGGGTCCTCGCGCAGCGCCTCCCCGGCCCGCTCGCCGAGCACCTCGGCCGCCTTGCCCGCCAGCGCCTCCGGGGCGCCGCCCGCCGCCAGCACCTGGCGTACGCCGTCGATCCCCTCGGCGGTGGGCGGCAGCGGGCGCGGCGGTGCGGCCGGCGCCGTCTGCCGGACCTCGGCCGGCGGGGCCGCGGCCCGCGCCGGAGCGTCACCGGGAGCCCCCTCGGCACCCTGCGGAGGCCGCCCGCCACCCGCCGGACCTCCCGCGGGAGGCGCCGCGGCGGGCCGGGCGGCCGGAGGGCGCGGTGCGTCGTTGAAGAAGGACGCGGCGGAACGCTCGCCGCTCTCCACCGCCCGCACCGCGGCCGCCAGCGCCGCGGCCGTGGCCTTCCCGCCCGGAGCCGGGGCGCCGGTCGCCGCACCACTGGCGGCCGCCCCGGCCGCGCCCTGCCCGGCCCCGGACGGGCCCGCCGCGTCACCCGAAGGAGCGGCCGCCGCCCCGTCGCCCGGGGAAGCCGTCCGTGCCGGGCCCTCCGAAGCCGTCGGCTCCTCCGAAGCGCTCGCCTCCGCGGCGGCGGGCGGGCTGCCCGGCGCGGCCTCCTGCTCGGGCGCGGTCTCGCCGGAGGGGCGGTCGGTGCTCACAGCGTGCTCCAGTGGTGATCGGGACAGTGGTGGTCCGGGGCCGACACGTCGTCCAGCGCCCGGGTGATCTCGTCAGGAAGCGTAAGCGCCTCCACTGACAATGCCGCCGCGAGCTGCGCCGATGTACGGGCGCCGACGAGCGGGGCGACGACTCCGGGGCGGTCGCGCGCCCACGCGAGTGCGACGTGGAGCGGGGTGACGGCGAGCCCGTCGGCCGCCGTGGTGACCGCGTCGACGATGCCGTCGCACCGCTTGTCCAGATACGGCGCGACGAACCCGGCCAACCGGTCCGAGGCGCCCCGCGAATCGATCGGCGTGGCGCGGCGGTACTTGCCGGTGAGCACCCCGCGGCCCAGCGGTGAGGCGGGCAGCAGGCCGAGGCCCAGGTCGCGGGCGGCGGGCAGCACCTCCCGCTCCACACCGCGCCGGAGCAGCGAGTACTCCACCTGCGCGCTCGCCAGCCGGGTGCGCACCGCGGGCTCGGCCAGCTGCCAGGTGGCGGCCTTGGCGAGCTGCCAGCCGGAGAAGTCGGCGAGCCCCGCGTACCGCGCCCGGCCGCTGCTGACGGCGGTGTCCAGCGCCTGCAGCGTCTCCTCCAGCGGGGTGTGCGGGTCGAAGGCGTGCAGCTGCCAGAGGTCGACGTGGTCCGTGCCCAGGCGGCGCAGCGAGGCGTCCAGTGCGGCCAGCAGATGGCGGCGTGAGCAGTCCACCCGGCGATCCGGCGCAAGGACGCTGCCCGCCTTCGTGGCGATCACCAGATCGGTGCGCGGCACCAGGCCCTCCAGCAGCCGCCCGAGCAGCCGCTCGGCGCCGCCGTCGGCGTAGATGTCCGCGGTGTCGACGAGACTGCCGCCCGCCTCCCAGAACGTCTTGAGCTGCTCGGCCGCACCCCGCTCGTCGGTGTCGCGCGCCCAGGTGAGTGTGCCGAGCCCGATACGGGACACGCGCAGACCCGTACGGCCGAGATGCCGTTGCTCCATGCGGCCCGAGGTTAGTGGCCGTCCGCCGCGCGCAGGCGACCTGTGGACAACCGCCGATGACGGCGGGCGCCGGTGCGCGCTAGAGTCCCCGCAACGTGACGTTACTGATCGGTAAGGGGAGCGGCATGAGGCTTGGCATCAACCTCGGTTACTGGGGCGCCGGGATGGACGGCGACAACCTCGCCGTGGCGCAGGAGGCGGACCGGCTCGGCTACGCGGTCTGCTGGGCCGCCGAGGCGTACGGATCCGACGCACCCACGGTCCTGTCCTGGGTCGCCGCCCGCACCGAGCGGATCGACGTCGGCTCGGCGATCTTCCAGATCCCGGCCCGCACCCCCGCCATGACCGCGATGACCGCGGCCACCCTCGACTCGCTCTCCGGCGGCCGCTTCCGCCTCGGCCTCGGCGTCTCCGGCCCGCAGGTCTCCGAGGGCTGGTACGGCGTGAAGTTCGACAAGCCGCTCGCCCGCACCCGCGAGTACGTCGACATCGTCCGCAAGGCGCTCTCCCGCGAGCGCCTGTCGTACGAGGGCGCGCACTGGACGCTGCCGCTGCCCGACGGCCCCGGCAAGCCCCTCAAGCTCACCGTCCACCCCACCCGCGAGCGGATCCCGCTCTACATCGCCGCGATCGGCCCCAAGAACCTGGAGCAGACCGGCGAGATCGCCGACGGCGCGCTGCTGATCTTCCCCTCGGCCGAGCACCTGGAGGAGACCGCCCTCGCCCCCCTGCGCGCGGGCCGCGCCAAGGCCGGGCTGACGATGGACGGCTTCGACGTCTGCCCGACGCTGCCGCTCGCCGTCGGCGAGGACGTCGACGCGCTCGCCGACATGTTCCGGCCGTACACCGCGCTGTACGTCGGCGGCATGGGCAGCCGCAAGCAGAACTTCTACAACAAGCTCGCCACCCGCATGGGATACGGCGCGGAGGCCGCCGAGATCCAGGACCGGTACCTCTCCGGGGACAAGGACGGCGCGGCCGCCGCCGTTCCGCGGCAGCTGATCGACCAGACCGCGCTGCTCGGCCCCGTCGAGCGGATCGCGGAGCGGATGCAGGCGTACGCCGCCGCGGGCGTCACCACGCTGACGCTGGCGCCCGCCGGATTCACCCTGGACGAGCGGATCGCCGCCCTGCGCGCGGGCACCGAGGCGCTGGAGAAGGCCGGGCTCGCCTGATACGGGAAGCCGCCCGGTGCACGGGCACCGGGCGGCTTGCGGACCGCGGCCGCGGTGGGAGCTCGGGGCCTCCCCGCCACGGCCGTCACCGGGGACAACGCCCCGCCGACCACCCGGTTACGCCCCCGCTCGTTCGCACGGAGGAACGATCCTCCGCCTCCGGTTGCCGGGTGCGCAGGGCCGCTCTTGACTGTGCCTCCAGGAGTGTCCTTCGGAGGTGGCGCTGATGCTCTCGGCCCGGAGCCTGTTCCAGGAAATCGTCGACAACGACGAGGCGTACCGCCTCTTCTGCTCCATCGCCGCGGGCGGCGAGGCCCAGGGCGGCTGGGAGAACGGGCGGATCGCCGCCCTCATCCCCGAGGGGCGGCGCGACCTGGCACCCAAGGCCGCCCGGCACGGCGCCGACGAGGACAAACACGGCCGGATCTTCCGCGCCCTGCTCCGCAGACGCGGCCTGGAGGCGGCCACCGTCCCCGCCGCCACCGACTACACGATGCTCCTGGAGCGCCGCGGCATCGGCCTCGCCCACGACCGGCTCCGTGGCACCGCGCCGCTGACCGAGGAGGACGTCGTCACCTACCTCGCGCACAGCCGGGTCACCGAGCAGCGCGCCGCCGAGCAGATGCGGCTGCTGCGCAAGTACTTCGGCGACCACCCCGAGCTGGGCCGCGCGGTCCGGATGATCTCCCAGGACGAGGACAACCACCTCGCCTACTGCCACGAGGAACTGCTCCGCCTCGCCCGCGACGGCCACGGCCGCACCATCCAGCGGATCCTGCGCGACTGCGCGCTCGCCGAGATCGCCGTCCACCGGGACGTCAGCCTCGCCGTCATGGACCACATGGGCCGCATCCTCGGCTGGTCCGCCCCCAAGGCGGCCCTCCTCGCCGTCGGCATCCGCCTCCGCTACGGCTACGAACGCCTCGTCGGCTGGCGCCGGATGGTCAGCCTCCGGATGCCCGAGCGGCGCGACGCCCTGGGCGGGCCGGTCACCGAGTACGCCTGAGCCGGGCGCCTCCCGCCGGCCCGCTCACAGCCAGCCGCGCCGTTTGAACAGCCGGTGGAGCGAGAACTCGATGACCGCCATCGCCAGCAGCACCCCGGCGTAGCCGAAGCGCAGGCCCAGCTCCGGCATGTGGTGGAAGTTCATGCCGTAGATCCCGGCGATCAGCGTGGGCACGGCGGCCAGCGCCGCCCAGGCGGAGATCTTGCGCATGTCGTCGTTCTGCCGCACCCCCATCTGCG
Source organism: Streptomyces sp. NPDC029159 (assembly GCF_055564055.1). Classification (NCBI taxonomy): domain Bacteria; kingdom Bacillati; phylum Actinomycetota; class Actinomycetes; order Kitasatosporales; family Streptomycetaceae; genus Streptomyces; species Streptomyces sp. NPDC029159. The sequence goes on along the minus strand of NZ_JBVHWT010000007.1, from coordinate 204,474 downwards.
CCAGATGCGCGGAGAGGATGTCGGACAGCAGCCGGTCCAGGCCGTCCACCGAGTCGTTGGCGCGTGCCAGATGGTCGCCGACGTCGCGGAAGAAGGGTCGCGAGCCGTCGGGCACGAACGGCACGCCGCTGTTCTCCTGGAGGCGCGTCATCGGCTCGGTCAGCGGGCCCGTGGCACGCCGGAACTCCATCACCTGGCGCTTGAACGCGTAGATCTCGGCGGCGGTGTTCCGGCTCTCGGTGCGGTCCGGGGAGAAGACCTCGGCCTCCAGGTCCTCCAGATCCGCCTGCAGCTCCCCGGCCACCTCGATGTAATGGTCGACCACCGCGTCGCTGACCGCGTAGAGCACCGACGTCGGGCCGTGCCGGAGCGTCTCCGGCTGGTGCTCCAGGCGCCGCCGGACGGCCGCCAGCGGGCCGGTCTCGCCGTGCCGGACGGTGACGACGAACGCGTCGCCGACGAAGACCATCAGCTCCGTCGTGGTCACCGTGGCGGTGGCGTCGTCGTAGGCGACCGGCTTGAGCACCAGGAACAGCGAGTCGTCGTAGACCTCCAGCTTCGGCCGCTGGTGCGCCTTGAGGGCGTCCTCGACGGCCAGCGGGTGCAGCCCGAACTCGGCGCTGATCCGCTCGAACTCCTCCGGTGTCGGCTCGTGGACGCCCAGCCACAGGAAGGCGTGGCCGCGCCGGCGGCGCGCCTCCTGGAGCGCGCTCGGGAAGTCCTCGGGGCGCTCCGTGCGGCGCCCGTCCCGGTAGATGGCGCAGTCCACGATCACACCAGGCATTCTCACCCCGGCCCCGGACTCCTGCCAGGGAACGGTCGGCGGACTCGGGGAACGGTCGGCGGACTCCTGCCGGGGAGTGGCCCGGGGAACGTAGGGTGGCCGTCATGCCCACGCTGATCCTGGTGCGGCACGGCCGCTCCACCGCCAACACCTCCGGCGTCCTCGCGGGCCGGACGCCCGGAATCGCCCTCGACGAGCGCGGCACGGCGCAGGCCGCGGGGCTCCCCGCACGGCTGGCGCAGGTGCCGCTGGCCGCCGCCGTCACCAGCCCGCTGCAGCGCTGCCGCCAGACGCTCCGCCCGCTGCTCGACGCCCGCCCCGAGCTGCCGCTGCACATCGACGACCGCATCAACGAGTGCGACTACGGCGACTGGTCGGGCCGCAAGCTCGCCGAGCTGAGCGGCGAGCCGCTGATGGAGGTCGTCCAGCGCCACCCGTCGGCCGCCGCCTTCCCCGGGGGCGAGTCGATGCGCGCCATGCAGGCACGCGCGGCCGACGCGGTCCACGACTGGAACGCCCGCATCGAGGCGGCGCACGGCCCGGACGCCACGTACCTGATGTGCTCGCACGGCGACATCATCAAGGCGCTGGTCGCCGAGGCGCTCGGCCTCCACCTCGACCTCTTCCAGCGGATCTCCGTCGAGCCCTGCTCGGTCACCGCGATCCGCTACACCCGGCTGCGGCCCTTCCTCGTCCGGCTCGGGGACACCGGCGACTTCGGCGGACTGACGCCCGCGCCGGACGCGACCGGCTCCGGGGACGGTGGTGAGGCGGCCGTGGGCGGTGGTGCGGGAGCACCGTGATCAGCGGGCGCAGTAGGGTGGTGCGACGGCGCTGCCCGTGACACCTCTGCGAACCGTGCCGTGAGCGCACTGACCGCACTGAACACAGGGGCCGCAGCGACCGCTCAGCCCCCGCAGTCGAGCAATCGGAGCAGGACGTTGTCCCGTCAGGTGTTCTTCTACGACGCGCCGGACCGCTTCGTGGCCGGTACGGTCGGGTTGCCTGGCCGCCGGAGCTTTTTCCTCCAGGCCACCGCGGCCGGCCGGACCACCAGCGTCGCCCTGGAGAAGACGCAGGTCGCCGCGCTCGCCGAGCGGATCGACGAGCTGCTGGACGAGGTGGTGCGGCGCAGCGGCGGCAACGCCCCGGTGCCCGCCGTCGCCCCCGCCGAGCTGGCCGACACCGCGCCGCTGGAGACGCCGGTGGAGGAGGAGTTCCGCGTCGGCACCATGGCGCTCGCCTGGGACGGCGAGGACGAGCGCATGATCATCGAGGCGCAGGCGCTGGTCGAGCTGGACGCCGACAGCGAGGAGGACCTCGCCGAGGCCGAGGAGCGGCTGCTCCAGGACGACGAGAACGGCCCCCCGATGCTGCGGGTGCGGATGACCGGCACCATGGCGCGCGCCTTCGCCAAGCGCGCCCTGGAGGTGGTGAACGCCGGACGCCCGCCGTGCCCGCTGTGCAGCCTGCCGCTCGACCCCGAGGGCCATGTCTGCCCACGCCAGAACGGCTACCGGCGGGACGCCTGACCGCCATGGAACCCACCGCAGAACCGGCGCTCCCGGGGCCCGCGACACCGCCGGACGGACCGTCGGCCGAGCCCTCGGCCGACGGCTCCCGGAATGTTCAGGAAGCCTTCCTGAACGACGAGAACCTTCAGGCAGCCTTCCTGAACGCGGGGGAGCTGACCGTTCGCGGCCGTATCGAGGAGGCGTCCAACGCGGTCCTCTTCTGCACCGTGACCCACGAGGGCCGCACCCTCGACTGCGTCTACAAGCCGGTCGCGGGCGAACGGCCGCTGTGGGACTTCCCCGACGGCAACCTCGCCCAGCGGGAGGTCGCCGCGTACGAGATATCGCGGGCGACGGGCTGGGGGCTGATCCCGGCCACCGTGCTGCGCGAGGGGCCGTACGGCCCGGGCATGGTGCAGCGGTGGATCGAGGTGCCCGAGGCGGACGACGAGGAGATCCCGCCGCTGCTGGCGCTGGTCGAGGGGGACGAGCCGGGGCCGGGCTGGAAGGCGGTCGGGTTCGCGGAGACCGGACAGGGGCGCCCGGCGCTGCTGGTCCACGCCGACGACGTCCGGCTGCGGCGGCTGGCGGTGCTCGACGCGGTCCTCAACAACGGGGACCGCAAGGGCGGCCATCTGCTGCCGGGCCCCGGCGGGCGGCTCTTCGCCATCGACCACGGCGTGACCTTCCACACCGACGACAAGCTCCGCACCCTGCTGTGGGGATGGGCCGGGGAGCCGCTGCCCGACGAGGCGGTCACGGCGTTGGAGCGGCTCCGCACCGAGCTGGCGGAGGGCCTTCCGCTCGCCGCCCGACTGGCCGAACTTCTCACCACAGCCGAGACCGCCGCACTGCGCGCCCGGGTCGCCGCACTGCTGGCTTCCGGCCGTCATCCCGAGCCCGGCGGCGACTGGCCGCCGATCCCCTGGCCACCGGTCTGACACACCGCCGGACCCGGCGCACGGGGCGCGGGCGGGCGGCGGATGAGGGGCGCGGACCACCGCCTGATGCACGTTCCGGCCTCGAACGCAAGAACGCCTATCCGGTCGTTACCGGCCCTCCGGTTCGTATGCGGAACCAGCATCCGGTTAGTCTCAAGACATGCATGCATGGCCCGCTTCTGAGGTCCCCGCCCTGCCCGGTCAGGGCCGCGACCTGAGGATCCACGACACCGCGACCGGCGGACGGGTGACCCTCGACCCCGGTCCCGTCGCCCGTATCTACGTCTGCGGCATCACGCCGTACGACGCCACCCACATGGGGCACGCGGCGACCTACAACGCGTTCGACCTGGTTCAGCGCGTGTGGCTCGACACGAAGCGCCAGGTTCACTACGTGCAGAACGTCACGGATGTCGACGATCCGCTGCTGGAGCGGGCCGTCGCCACCGGGGACGACTGGACGGCGCTCGCCGAACGCGAGACCGCGCTGTTCCGCGAGGACATGACGGCCCTGCGGATGCTCCCGCCCCGCCAGTACATCGGAGCCGTCGAGGCGATACCCGGCATCGTCCCGCTCGTCGAACGGCTCCGCGACAACGGCGCCGCCTACGAGCTGGACGGTGACATCTACTTCTCCGTCTCCTCCGACCCGCACTTCGGCGAGGTCTCCGGACTCGACGCCGAGGCGATGCGGCTGCTCTCCGCCGAACGCGGCGGCGACCCGGAGCGGGAGGGCAAGAAGAACCCCCTCGACCCGATGCTGTGGATGGCCGCCCGCGACGGCGAGCCGAGCTGGGACGGCGGCTCGCTGGGCCGCGGCCGGCCCGGCTGGCACATCGAGTGCGTCGCCATCGCCCTGGAACACCTCGGCATGGGCTTCGACGTCCAGGGCGGCGGCTCCGACCTGGCGTTCCCGCACCACGAGATGGGCGCCTCGCACGCCCAGGCGCTGACCGGCGAGCACCCCTTCGCCAAGGCGTACGTCCACGCCGGGATGGTGGCGCTGGACGGCGAGAAGATGTCGAAGTCCAAGGGCAACCTGGTCTTCGTCTCGGCGGTGCGCCGCGACGGCGTCGACCCGGCGGCGATCCGGCTGGCGCTCCTGTCCCACCACTACCGCAGCGACTGGGAGTGGACCGACGCGGTGCTGGCCGAGGCCGTGGACCGGCTGGCGCGCTGGCGCGCCGCCGTCTCCCGCCCCGACGGCCCGCCCGCCGAGGCGCTGCTGGAGGAGGTCCGTACGGCGCTCGCCGACGACCTGGACTCGCCCGCGGCGCTGGCGGCGGTCGACCGCTGGGCCGCCGCGCAGGAGTCCGGCGGCGGCGACGACGAGGGCGCGCCCGGCCTGGTCTCGCGCACGGTGGACGCGCTGCTGGGCGTCGCGCTGTAACCCCGCACCAACCCGAAGGGGCGTCTCCGCATCCGCGGAGGCGCCCCTTTGCGCGTACGGGGCACGCGGGGAGGCCAGGGTATGCGGACGGGCGGGGCCGGACCGCTCCGGTCCCGCCCCGCCCGTCCGTGACGTCTTCCCGCGGGCTACCGCCCGCCGTCGGCCTCCGGCCCGTCCGGCGGGTCGGCTCCGGCGTCCTTCGGGTCCCGGGACTCCTTGGGGAGCCGGGGCCAGGCGCGGCCGGCGTCGGTCTGCGGGTCGCGGCGGCGCAGATAGCGCTCGAATTCCCGGGCGATGGCGTCGCCGGACGCCTCCGGCAGATCCGCGGTGTCCCGCGCCTCCTCCAGCGTCTGGACGTACTCGGCGACCTCGCTGTCCTCGGCCGCCAGCTGGTCCACGCCCAGCTGCCAGGCGCGGGCGTCCTCGGCCAGCTCACCCTGCGGAACGCGGATGCCGAGCAGGTCCTCCAGGCGGTTGAGCAGCGCCAGGCTGGCCTTCGGGTTGGGCGGCTGGGAGACGTAGTGCGGCACCGCGGCCCAGAGGCTGACGGCCGGGACCCCGGCGTGGGTGCACGCCTCCTGGAGGATGCCGACGATGCCGGTCGGGCCCTCGTAGCGGGACTCCTCCAGGTCCATGCGGGTGGCCAGGTCGGTGTCCGAGGTGACGCCGCTGACCGGCACCGGCCGGGTGTGCGGGGTGTCGCCGAGCAGCGCGCCGAGCACCACCAGCATCTCCACGCCCAGCTCATGGGCGAAGCCGAGGATCTCGTTGCAGAACGAGCGCCAGCGCATGCTCGGCTCGATGCCGCGGACCAGCACCAGATCGCGGCGGCGGCCCTTGCCGTCGGAGTCCTCGATGCGGACGACCGACAGCCGCGTGGTGGGCCAGGTGACCTTGCGGACGCCGTCCTCCAGGAAGACGGTCGGGCGGTTGACCTGGAAGTCGTAGTAGTCCTCGGCGTCGAGCGCCGCGAAGACCTTGCCCTGCCACTCCCGGTGCAGATGAGCGACCGCGGCGGAGGCGGCGTCGCCGGCGTCGTTCCAGCCTTCGAACGCGGCCACCATCACCGGGTCGACAAGCTCGGGAACACCCTCCAGCTCGATCACCCAGCGCCTCCTTCCGGCCGGTGTCCCACCGCTGCGCGGCCACCGGCACCCCGTTTCCTTGCGTGCGCTCCCCAGCCTACGGGGTCCACGGCGTCCGACCGCAGCCCCTGTGCACGAATGAGTGCTCATTCATCCGAGGTGTTCGGAAGGGCCTTCGAGCGCGTGGCCGCCGCACCCGGTGCCGCCCGCCCTCACCCCGCCGTCCGCACCCACCGCTCCACCCCCGCGAGGTGGACCGTGGCCCACGCCCGCGCCGCCTCCGCGTCGCCCTCGCGCAGCGCGGTGAGGATCGCGTGGTGCTCGGCGAGCGTCCGGGCCACCGCGTCCCGCTGCGCGAGCCGGCCCCGGACCCGGGCCCGGGTGGCCGGGCCCGACAGGCCCTGAAGCAGCGCGCAGAGCACGGAGTTGCCGGACGCCGCCGCGATCCGCCGGTGGAACTCCAGGTCACCGGCGACCAGCTCGGCCTCCGACGGCTCCGGGCCCAGCGCGTCCAACCCGGCGTCCAGCGCGTCGAGTTCGGCCACGGCGATCCGTCCGGCGGCCATCGCGGTGGCGGCGGGCTCCAGGATGCGGCGGACGGCGAGGAACTCCAGCGCCGTGTCGTCGCGGTGGAAGTCGACCACGAAGCTCAGCGCCTCCAGCAGCAGCCGAGGGGCGAGGCTGGTGACGTAGGTGCCGTCGCCCTGCCGTACGTCGAGGATGCGGATCAGCGACAGCGCCCGCACCGCCTCGCGCAGCGAATTGCGGGACAGGCCCAGCTCAGCGGCGAGTTCGCTCTCCCTGGGCAGCCGATCGCCCGGCCGCAGCGCCCCCGAGAGGATCATCCCCTTGATCTTCTCGATGGCCTCGTCAGTGACCCCCACGGCCGACCTCCCCGTTCGGAACCGCCGGACATCCGCCTCCAGACATCCGATGTCTGGGACATTATGGCCCGGCCTCCCGGCCTCCGAGGGCCGTCGCACCTCGCGCCCGCCCATGACGGAGGGGCGGCCCCCTACGGGAACCGCCCCTCCGTCAGGCCGTACGCACCCGGCGTACGCCCCGGGCTCAGCCTTCGAGCATGCCCTTCACCTTGGCGCGGACGTCCTCCGTGTCCAGGCCGCGGATGGTCAGCGTGGTCCGGCGGCGCAGCACGTCGTCCACGGTCTCGGCCCACTCGTGGTCACGGGCGTAGGCGACCTGCGCCCAGATCTCCGGCGCGTCCGGGTGGATGCGCTCGGCCAGCTCCGGGGTCTCGTTCGCCAGGCGCGCGATGTCGAACGACAGCGAACCGTAGTGCGTGGCGAGGTGGCGCGCGGTCTCCGGGGCCATCTGCGGGCCGTCGGCGGTGCCGTCGACCAGCAGGCGGTGGGCGACCGCGCTCGGGTTGGCGATACCGGGCAGCGGGAGCTTCTTCGGCAGGCGCGCGATCGGCTCCATGTCACCGGCCAGCGGGTGGCCGGGGAGCGCGGCGAGCTTGTTCATGACCGTACGGCCGATGTGGCGGAAGGTCGTCCACTTGCCGCCCGCGACGGACAGCATGCCGCCGCTGCCCTCGGTCACGACGGTCTCGCGCTTGGCCTTGGAGGTGTCGCCGGGGCCGCCGGGCAGCACCCGCAGACCGGCGAACGAGTAGGTGATCAGGTCGCGCGTCAGCTGCTGGTCACGGACGGAGAAGGCGGCCTCGTCCAGGATCTGGGCGGTGTCCTTCTCGGTGACCGCGACGTCCGCCGGGTCGCCCTCGTACTCCTCGTCGGTGGTACCGAGCAGCAGCATGTCCTCCCAGGGGAGGGCGAAGGTGATGCGGTACTTGTCGATCGGGGTGGCCAGCGCGGCCTTCCAGGGGGAGGTGCGCTTGAGGACCAGGTGCGCGCCCTTGGAGAGGCGGATGGAGGGGGCCGCGTTCGGGTCCTCCATCTTGCGCAGGTGGTCCACCCACGGGCCGGTCGCGTTGAGGACCAGGCGGGCGCTGACGCCGAACTCCTCGCCGTCCGTGCGGTCCTTCAGCTCGGCACCGGTGACCCGGCCCTGGGTGAAGCGCAGGCCGGTGACCTCGGCGTGGTTGAGGACCGTGGCGCCGGCCGCGACGGCGGCGCGGACGGTCATCAGCGCCATGCGGGCGTCGTTCATCTGGTCGTCGCCGTAGACCGCGACGGCCTTGAGGTTGTCGGTCCGCAGCTCCGGCACGTCGCGCTGGGCCTTGGCCGGCGATATGACGTGGCCGACGCCGTCACCGAACGCGGAGAGCGCGGAGTAGGCGAAGACGCCGGCGCCGAGCTTGGCCGCGCCGTGCGGGCCGCCCTTGTAGACGGGCAGGTAGAAGGTGAGGGGGTTGGCGAGGTGCGGCGCCACCTCACGGGAGACCGCACGCCGCTCGAAGTGGTTCTCCGCCACCAGCTTCACCGCGCCGGTCTGCAGGTAGCGCAGGCCGCCGTGGAGCAGCTTGGAGGAGGCGGAGGAGGTGGCGCCGGCGAAGTCGCCGGCGTCCACCAGGGCCACCCGCAGTCCGGCCTGCGCGGCGTGCCAGGCAGTGGAGATGCCCAGGATGCCGCCGCCGATCACCAGGAGGTCGTACGTCGCCTTGGACAGCTGTTCCCGGGTTTCGGCGCGGCTCGGGGTCGAACCGTCGGCCGGGTGCGTCCCGAGTGCCGGGACGCTCTGCAGGGTGCTCATCAATTACTCCTCGACAGTGTCGTCGTCGAGCCAGCCCATGGAGCGTTCCACTGCCTTGAGCCAGCTCTTGTACTCGCGGTCACGGGTGGCCGCATCCATCCGGGGGGTCCATTCGGCGGCCCGGCGCCAGTTGGCGCGCAGCTCGTCGGTGCTGGACCAGAAGCCGACGGCCAGACCGGCCGCGTAGGCAGCGCCGAGGCAGGTCGTCTCGGCGACCATCGGGCGCACCACCGGCGCGTCCAGGAAGTCCGAGATGGTCTGCATCAGCAGGTTGTTGGAGGTCATACCGCCGTCGACCTTGAGCGCGGTCAGCTCGACGCCGGAGTCCTTCGTCATGGCGTCGGTGATCTCGCGGGTCTGCCAGGCGGTGGCCTCGAGCACGGCGCGGGCGATGTGCGCCTTGGTGACGTAACGGGTCAGACCCGCGATCACACCGCGCGCGTCGGAGCGCCAGTAGGGGGCGAACAGACCGGAGAAGGCCGGGACGAAGTACGCGCCGCCGTTGTCGTCGACGGTGGAGGCCAGTGTCTCGATCTCCGCGGCGGAGTTGATCAGGCCCATCTGGTCGCGCATCCACTGCACCAGCGAACCGGTGACGGCGATGGAGCCTTCCAGCGCGTAGACCGCGTCCTGGCCGCCGATGCGGTAGCCGACGGTGGTCAGCAGCCCGTTGTACGAGTTCACCGGCTGGTTGCCGGTGTTCATCAGCATGAAGGTGCCGGTGCCGTACGTGGACTTGGCCTCGCCCTGCGAGAAGCAGGTCTGGCCGAAGAGCGCGGCCTGCTGGTCACCGAGGGCGGAGGCGACCGGCACACCGGCGAGGGTGCCGGCGGCGGTGGTGCCGTAGACCTCGGCGGAGGACTTGATCTCCGGGAGGACGGCGGCGGGGATGCCGATCGACTGGAGGATCTTCTCGTCCCACTCCAGCGTGTGGAGGTTCATCAGCAGGGTGCGCGAGGCGTTGGTGACGTCCGTGACGTGCACACCGCCGTTCACGCCACCGGTGAGGTTCCAGATGACCCAGGAGTCCATGGTGCCGAAGAGGATGTCGCCGCGCATGGCGCGCTCGCGCAGCCCCTCGACGTTGTCCAGCAGCCAGCGGATCTTCGGGCCCGCGAAGTACGAGGCCAGCGGGAGGCCGGTCTCGCGGCGGAAGCGGTCCTGGCCGACGTTGCGGCCCAGCTCCTTGCAGAGCGCGTCGGTGCGGGTGTCCTGCCAGACGATGGCGTTGTGGACCGGCTCACCGGTGTGCCGGTCCCACAGCAGCGTGGTCTCGCGCTGGTTGGTGATGCCGATCGCCTTGACGTCCTCGGCGGTGACGCCGGCCTTCGCGACGGCGCCGGCCACGACCTGCTGGACGTTGGCCCAGATCTCGGCGGCATCGTGTTCGACCCAGCCGGGCTTGGGGAAGATCTGTTCGTGCTCCTTCTGGTCGACCGACACGATGCGGCCGTCCTTGTCGAACACGATGCAGCGGCTGGAAGTCGTGCCCTGGTCGATGGCGGCGATGAACGGGCCGTGACCGTGGGAGGAGGTGGAGGGGGTGTCGCTCATGGTGTGCTCCAGTGATTCTGTGCGGGCGGAGTCGGTACGGGGACGCGGCTCAGGCGAAGGCCACCTGATAGATGCCACCGGCGATGGCTCCGCCAATCAGCGGGCCGACGACCGGGATCCATGCGTAGCCCCAGTCGGAGCCGCCCTTGTTCGGCAGCGGCAGCAGCGCGTGCACGATACGCGGGCCCAGGTCGCGGACGGGGTTGATCGCGTACCCGGTCGGGCCGCCCAGCGAGAGGCCGATGCCGACGACGACGAACGCGACCAGCAGCGAGCCGATCGGGCCGACACCCTTGCCGTTGTCGCTCAGACCCAGGTTGAGGATCGCCAGCACGAGCACGATGGTGGCGATGATCTCGGTCACGAGGTTCTGAACTGCGTTCCGGATCTCCGGACCGGTGGAGAAGATGCCGAGGACGGGGCCCGCCTTGGGAGCGGTGGCCTTGTCCACCATGCCTTCCTGGCCGTTGTGCGCGGTCAGCACCTCCGGGTCCGACATGTGCGCCTTGAACTGCCCGTAGTAGGCCAGCCAGACCAGTACCGCGCCGATCATGGCGCCGAGCAGCTCACCGGCGAAGTACACCGGCACCTGGCTCCACTCGATGCCGCCCTTGATCGCGAGGGCGAGGGTCACCGCGGGGTTGAGGTGGGCACCGGACTTGGCGGCGATGTACGCGCCCGCGAGTACGGCGAAGCCCCAACCGAAGGCGATGGCGACCCAGCCGGCCGCATGCGCCTTGGAGCGCTTGAAGGTGACGGCGGCGCAGACGCCACCGCCGAGCAGTATCAGAACAGCGGTACCTATGGTCTCGCTGAGGAAGATGTCGGAGCTGGACACCCGCGACTCCTTTGTCCTTCGTCCAGGGGAAGGCGAACCCCGGGTCTCCGGTGGTCCGCGCCCTCCGAGAGGGCTGTGGTCGGCCCCGCGGCATTGCCCACCATAACGAATATTGTCGTGTGGTGTTCGACAATGCCGACCGACGAACGGCAGTTTTGTCCACCTGTTGAACGGCGTCAAGGGTTCTGTGGCGAAAAATTAACCTGGACAAGCAGTGGCAATATGGATCAGAACCGGCCCGCGCCCAGGTCCCTGGACACAGCCCGTGCGCAATCCCTGACAGCAGCGACGATTTCCGGCCGCACCACACCGTCCTGGCACACCCGCTCGACGGCCCCGGTGATGCCCACCGAACCCACCGGCATCCGCCGCCGGTCGTGCACCGGAGCGGCCACCGACGCCACGCCCTCCCAGGTCTCCTCCACGTCCGCGGCCCACCCCCGCGCCCGGGTCAGCTCCAGCGCCGTCTCGAAGGCGTCCGCCCCGGTCGCCGTGTGCGGGGTGAGCTGCTCCCGCTCCACCTCCGCGACCTCGCTGTGCGCCACCGGGTCGTACGCGCACAGCACCTTGCCCAGCGCGGTGCTGTAGAGCGGGTGCATCGCGCCGACCTCCAGGACCTGGCGGCTGTCGTCCGGCCGGAAGACGTGGTGCACGATCAGGACACCCTGCTGGTGCAGGACGCCGAGGTAGACGCTCTCGCCGCTGGAGCGCGCCAGATCGTCGGTCCACACCAGGGCGCGCGCCCGCAGCTCGTGGACGTCGAGGTAGCTGTTGCCCAGGCGCAGCAGTTCCGCGCCGAGCTGGTAGCGGCCGGACGCCGGGTCCTGCTCGACGAACCCCTCCTGCTGGAGGGTGCGCAGGATGCCGTGGGTGGTGCCCTTGGCCAGGCCGATCGCGGAGGAGATGTCGGACAGTCCCAGCCGCCGTTCCCCGCCGGCCAGCAGCCGCAGCACCGCGGCGGCTCGCTCCAGCGACTGGATGGTGCGTGCCATCGGACAACCTCCAAGATGCGCGGTTCGACAATGCTGAACGATATCGGTCGATGCCGAACCGCGGGAGGGTCGGAGTCCACTTGTGATCATGGCCGGTGTACGCCGCTCCGGTCCCTCCGGAGTCCAGGCGCTGGAACAGAAGGACACAGGTACCGGCCCGACGGTTAGGCTGGCGAGGTGCGCCGCCTACCGGGAGGCGCAAAGCCGACAGCCGTCGCAACCAGGGGAGCACCTCCATGGCCTCGTACACGTCCACGTCCGACAGCGCATCCCGCGTCGATTCCTTCCGTGAGGCGCTGGCCTCACGGGTGGTGGTCGCCGACGGCGCGATGGGCACGATGCTGCAGGCGCAGGATCCGTCGATGGAGGACTTCCAGCAGCTGGAGGGCTGCAACGAGATCCTCAACATCACCCGCCCGGACATCGTCCGCTCGGTGCACGAGGAGTACTTCGCGGTCGGCGTCGACTGCGTGGAGACCAACACCTTCGGCGCCAACTTCGCCGCACTGGCCGAGTACGACATCCCCGAGCGCGTCTTCGAGCTCTCCGAGGCGGGCGCCCGCATCGCCCGCGAGGTCGCCGACGAGTTCACCGCCTCGACCGGGCAGCAGCGCTGGGTCCTCGGCTCGATGGGCCCCGGCACCAAGCTGCCCACCCTCGGCCACGCCCCGTACATCACCCTCCGCGACGCCTACCAGCGCAACGCCGAGGGCATGATCGCCGGCGGCGCCGACGCGCTGCTGGTCGAGACCACCCAGGACCTGCTCCAGACGAAGGCGGCCGTCCTCGGCGCCCGCCGCGCCCTGGCCGCCACCGGCACGACGCTTCCGGTCATCTGCTCCGTCACCGTCGAGACCACCGGCACCATGCTGCTCGGCTCCGAGATCGGCGCCGCGCTCACCGCGCTGGAGCCGCTCGGCATCGACATGATCGGCCTCAACTGCGCCACCGGCCCCGCCGAGATGAGCGAGCACCTGCGCTATCTCGCCCGCCACTCCCGCATCCCGCTCGCCTGCATGCCCAACGCCGGCCTGCCGGTCCTGGGCAAGGACGGCGCCCACTACCCGCTGACCGCCGGTGAGCTGGCCGACGCGCAGGAGACGTTCGTCGGCGAGTACGGCCTCTCCCTCGTCGGCGGCTGCTGCGGCACCACCCCCGAGCACCTGCGGCAGGTCGTCGAGCGGGTCCGCGGTCTGACGCCGTCGGCCCGCGAGCCGCGCCCCGAGCCCGGCGCCGCCTCCCTCTATCAGACCGTCCCCTTCCGGCAGGACACCTCGTACCTCGCGATCGGCGAGCGGACCAACGCCAACGGTTCGAAGAAGTTCCGCGAGGCGATGCTCGAAGGCCGCTGGGACGACTGTGTGGAGATGGCCCGCGACCAGATCCGCGAGGGCGCCCACATGCTCGACCTCTGCGTCGACTACGTCGGACGCGACGGCGTCGCCGACATGGAGGAGCTGGCCGGCCGCTTCGCCACCGCCTCCACCCTCCCCATCGTCCTGGACTCCACCGAACTGCCCGTCCTCCGCGCCGGACTGGAGAAGCTGGGCGGCCGCGCCGTCATCAACTCCGTCAACTACGAGGACGGCGACGGCCCCGAGTCCCGCTTCGCCAAGGTCACCGCCCTCGCCGCCGAGCACGGCGCGGCGCTCATCGCGCTGACCATCGACGAGGAGGGCCAGGCCCGCACCGCCGAGCACAAGGTCGCCATCGCCGAGCGCCTCATCGCCGACCTGACCGGCAACTGGGGCGTGCGCGAGTCCGACATCCTCATCGACACCCTCACCTTCACCATCTGCACCGGCCAGGAGGAGTCCCGCAAGGACGGCATCGCCACCATCGAGGCCATCCGGGAGCTGAAGCGCCGTCACCCGGACGTCCAGACCACCCTGGGACTGTCCAACATCTCCTTCGGCCTCAACCCGGCCGCCCGCATCCTGCTCAACTCCGTCTTCCTCGACGAGTGCGTCAAGGCCGGACTGGACTCGGCGATCGTGCACGCCAGCAAGATCCTGCCGATCGCCCGCTTCGACGACGAGCAGGTCGGCTGCGCCCTCGACCTCATCTACGACCGCCGCGCCGAGGGCTACGACCCGCTGCAGAAGCTCATGGCGCTCTTCGAGGGCGTCGACACCAAGTCCCTCAAGGCGGGCAAGGCCGAGGAGCTGGCCGCGCTGCCGCTGGAGGAGCGCCTGGCCCGCCGCATCATCGACGGCGAGAAGAACGGCCTGGAGGCCGACCTCGACGAGGCGCTGCGCGACACCCCCGCCCTCGACATCGTCAACAACACCCTCCTGGAGGGCATGAAGGTCGTCGGCGAACTCTTCGGCTCCGGCCAGATGCAGCTGCCGTTCGTCCTGCAGTCCGCCGAGGTCATGAAGACCGCGGTCGCCCACCTCGAACCGCACATGGAGAAGTCCGACGACGCCGGCAAGGGCACCATCGTCCTGGCGACCGTCCGCGGCGACGTCCACGACATCGGCAAGAACCTCGTCGACATCATCCTCTCCAACAACGGCTACAACGTCGTCAATCTCGGCATCAAGCAGCCGGTCGCCGCGATCCTGGACGCCGCCGAGGAGCACCGCGCCGACGTCATCGGCATGTCCGGCCTGCTGGTCAAGTCCACGGTGATCATGAAGGAGAACCTGGAGGAGCTGAACCAGCGCAAGATGGCCGCCGACTACCCGGTCATCCTCGGCGGCGCCGCCCTCACCCGCGCCTACGTCGAACAGGACCTCCACGAGATCTACGACGGCGAGGTCCGCTACGCCCGCGACGCGTTCGAGGGGCTGCGCCTGATGGACGCGCTGATCGCCGTCAAGCGCGGCGTCCCGGGCGCCACCCTGCCCGAGCTGAAGCAGCGCCGGGTGCCGAAGAAGGACACGGCCGTCCTGGAGGTCGAGGAGCCCGAGGGCTCGGTCCGCTCCGACGTCGCGACCGACAACCCGGTCCCCGCCCCGCCGTTCTGGGGCACCCGCGTCGTCAAGGGCATCCAGCTCGCCGACTACGCCTCCTGGCTGGACGAGGGCGCCCTCTTCAAGGGCCAGTGGGGCCTCAAGCAGGCGCGCACCGGCGACGGCCCCAGCTACGAGGAGCTGGTGGAGGCCGAGGGACGGCCGCGGCTGCGCGGCTGGCTCGACCGGCTCCAGACGGAGAACCTGCTGGAAGCCGCCGTCGTCCACGGCTACTTCCCGTGCGTCTCCAAGGGCGACGACCTCATCCTGCTCCACGAGGACGGCACCGAGCGCACCCGCTTCACCTTCCCGCGCCAGCGCCGCGGCCGCCGGCTGTGCCTGGCGGACTTCTTCCGCCCGGAGGAGTCCGGCGAGACCGATGT
Organism: Streptomyces sp. NPDC029159; assembly: GCF_055564055.1. Lineage (NCBI taxonomy): Bacteria > Bacillati > Actinomycetota > Actinomycetes > Kitasatosporales > Streptomycetaceae > Streptomyces > Streptomyces sp. NPDC029159. Next base: position 189,363 of record NZ_JBVHWT010000007.1, on the reverse strand, counting down.
CGTCGGCCTCCAGGTCGTCACCGTCGGCTCCCGCATCGGCGAGGAGACCGCCAAGCTCTTCGCCGCCAACTCCTACCGCGACTACCTCGAACTGCACGGCCTCTCCGTCCAGCTCGCGGAGGCGCTGGCCGAGTACTGGCACGCCCGGGTCCGCGCCGAGCTGGGCTTCGGCGGCGAGGACCCGTCCGACGTCGAGGACATGTTCGCCCTGAAGTACCGCGGCGCCCGCTTCTCCCTGGGCTACGGCGCCTGCCCCGACCTGGAGGACCGCGCGAAGATCGCCGACCTCCTCCAGCCGGAGCGCATCGGCGTCCAGCTCTCCGAGGAGTTCCAGCTCCACCCCGAGCAGTCCACCGACGCGATCGTCATCCACCACCCCGAGGCGAAGTACTTCAACGCCCGGTGAGGTCCCGGGCCGTCCGTCGCCCGAACGGCGGACGGCCCGCTTCCGCGTCACCCCCGCGGACCGGCACGCACAGTCGTAGACTGGTCGGTCCGGTAGCGGCCGGTCAGCACCCCACTCCGGGGCGGTGGCCGGCCCTTTTGTCCCCCAGGGGACGTCTCACGGAGGTGGACGGATGACCAGCAGCATCCCCGCGGCCGACTCCCGGGCGGCGAAGAACACCGCCCTCCAGGCAGTCTTCCTCGACCTGGACGGCACGCTCGTGGACACCGAGGGATTCTGGTGGGAGGCGGAGTCCGAGGTCTTCGCCGAACTGGGCCACATCCTCGACGACACCCACCGCGAGGTCGTCGTCGGCGGGCCCATGACCCGCAGCGCCGGATATCTGATTCAGGCCACCGGGGCTCAGATCGGCCTGCCGGAGCTGAGCGGACTGCTCAACGCCCGCTTCGCCGCCCGGATCGGCCGCGGTGTGCCGCTGATGCCCGGCGCCCGCCGGCTGCTGGGCGAACTGGCCGCACACGGCATCCCCACCGCCCTGGTCTCCGCCTCGCACCGCGCCATCATCGACCGCATGCTGCACTCCCTGGGCCCGGCCATCTTCCATCTGACGCTCGCCGGTGACGAACTGGAACGCACCAAGCCGCACCCGGACCCGTACCTCACCGCCGCCGCCCGGCTGGGCGTCGACCCGGCGCGGTGCGCGGTGGTGGAGGACACCCTCACGGGCGTGCGCGCGGGCGAGGCGGCCGGGTGCCGGGTCGTCGCCGTGCCGTCGGTGGTGCCGGTGCCGCCCGCCGCGGGACGGACCGTCGTCCGGTCACTCGAAGAAGTTGATCTTTCTTTTCTCCGGGCCCTCATCACGGAAAGCAATTGACGCGTGCACTGAGCGTTCCTCCGGGAAAGCGGACGGAACTCACGGCAGTGGCCCGCTCATTTTCCGTGACGTATACCCTGGCTGAATTCCCGCATTGTCGCTGCCACCGGGGCGCGTGACGTTTCTCACGCGCCCCGGTGTCGACAGGTGTCCCGACGGACGTTCCAGAGGGGTCCGGGGCCCTGAAGTGCGGGGGTAAGTGTCCGGATTCATGGGGTGACGTGTAGTTCGTTCCGGCGTCCGGTAATCGGAGATCGATGTGCTGATATCCGGTGTCCCTATAACGGCAACTCCGTTGGTGCCCGGACGCGATGGCTGTTCCTACTAATGTCGACGCGAGCAACACCTCTGCGCTGATAAGGAACCTGCCGACGATGAATCGCAAGACCTTGGTGCTGCCGGCTCTGGCCGGTCTGCTCGCCCCCGTACTCGCGGCCTGTGGCGGCCCGGACGGCGCGGGCGGGAGTGGCGATCCCATCGTCGTCGGGGTCGCCACGCAGATGGAGGCCACCAAGGATGCCCCCGCTCCGTTCGACCCGGCGCAGGCGTACGACGTCGACGCGATGAACGTGCTGCGCGGCACCCTCCAGACGCTGCTGCGGCTGCCCAGAACCGGCACCACGCCGGTCCCCGAGGCGGCCAAGACCTGCGGCTTCCGCGACACGCGGAACGAGCAGTACCGGTGCACCCTCCGCAGCGACCTGAAGTTCTCCAACGGTCACGCGCTCACCGCGCAGGACGTGAAGTTCTCCATCGACCGCGTCCAGAAGATCAACTACGCCAACGGTCCCGGCACGCTCGTCAACGACATCGACAAGGTCGAGACGCCCAGCGACACCGAGGTGGTCTTCCACCTCAAGAGGCCGGACGCGACCTTCCCGCAGAAGCTCACCACCCCGGCCGCGGGCATCGTCGACCACCAGGTGTACCCCGCCGACCGCCTCTACAGCGGCTTCGAGCTCGTCGGCTCCGGCCCGTACACGCTCAAGGCGGACCACAGCGGCGAGCACATCAACAAGATCACCTTCACCCGGAACCCCGGCTACAAGGGCGCCGTGAAGCCGCTGAACGACAAGGTCGAGATGCGGTTCTTCCCCAGCTCGTCCGCGATGGAGAAGGCGCTGCGCAAGGGCCAGATCGACCTGATGAACCGTGGTCTGTCGCCCGCTCAGGTCAAGGGCCTGCAGAACTCCCGGGGCGAACACATCACCCTCCAGGAGATGCCCGGCCAGGAGATCCGCTACCTCGCCTTCAACACCAAGGACCCGTCGGTCTCCAACCCGGCCGTCCGCCAGGCGATGGCACAGCTCGTCAACCGCTCGCAGATCCTGCGCGACGTCTACTCCTACGTCGGCGACCCGCTGTACTCCCTGGTGCCGACCGGCCTCACCGGCCACATCAACTCCTTCTTCACCAAGTACGGGAACCCCAGCGTCCCGGCCGCCCGCCAGATCCTGGAGCGGGCGAACATCAACACCCCGGTGAAGGTGACGCTGACGTACACCGAGAACCACTACGGCGCCAGCACCGCCAAGGAGTTCGCGGCGCTGAAGCAGCAGCTCAACGACAGCAAGCTGTTCGACGTCGACATCAAGGCCGTCAACAACTGGCAGCAGTTCCGCACCGACTCCTCCAACGGCAAGTACGCCGTCTACGGCATGGGCTGGTTCCCCGACATCCCGGACGCCGACAACTACGTCGGTCCGTTCCTCGGCAAGGGCAACTTCCTCAACTCGCCGTACCGCAACGCGAAGATCGAGTCGCAGCTGATCCCCGCCACCCGCCAGGAGACCGACCGCAACGCCGCGGGCACCGGCTTCAAGGAGATCCAGAACATCCTCGCCGACGACGTGCCGATCCTCCCGCTGTGGCAGGGCAAGCAGTACGTCGCCGCCCGTGACGACATCACCGGTGTGGAGTGGGCGCTCAACTCCTCCTCGGCGCTGCAGATCTGGGAGCTGGGCCGCGGCGTCTCCGACTGACGCACGGCACACAGCAGGAGGGGCCGGTCCGGGAAGAGTCTCCCGGACCGGCCCCTCCGGCCGTTCCACGCCGCCCGCGGCGGGGCCCCCGCGCCGCTACTGGGCGCCGGGGCGCACCAGCCCGCTCTCGTACGCGTACACGGCGGCCTGTACGCGGTCGCGCAGGCCCAGCTTGGTCAGCACATGGCCCACATGGGTCTTGACCGTCGTCTCGCTCACGAAGAGGTCCGCGGCGATCTCGGCGTTCGACAGGCCGCGCGCGACCAGCTTCAGCACCTCCACCTCGCGGTCGGTGAGGGTGTCCAGGGTGTCCGGCACCGGCTCCTCGCCGGACGGCAGATGCCCCGCGTACTTGTCGAGCAGCCGGCGGGTGATGCTCGGCGCCAGCATCGCCTCGCCCGCGGCCACCACCCGGATCGCCTGCACCAGCTCATGGGCCGGGGCGTCCTTGAGCAGAAAGCCGCTGGCGCCCGCGCGCAGCGCCTCGACGACGTACTCGTCCAGATCGAAGGTGGTCAGCACCAGCACCTTCGCCGGGCCGTCCTTCGCCGGGCCGGTGATCTGGCGCGTCGCCTCCACGCCGTCCATCCGCGGCATGCGGATGTCCATCAGCACCACATCGGGCTGGAGCGCCCGGACCTGCTCCAGTGCCTGGAGGCCGTCACCGGCCTCGCCGACGACCGCCAGATCCTGCTCGGCCTCCAGGATCATCCGGAAGCCCGTACGCAGCAGCGGCTGGTCATCGACCAGCAGGACACGGATTGCCACCACTTCTCCTTTGTTGGACCGGCTCCATTCTGCCCTGCTCGCCCTGAGGGCCGTCCCGTAACCCCTGGCGGGCGTGCGACGCCATGTGCGGCAGCCCTCAGGCGCCGTCCGCCGGGCGGATCTCCAGCGGATACACCGGGGGAGTGCCGCCGAACTCCGGACAGTGCGCCTGGTGGTCGCACCAGCCGCACAGCTTCGTCGGCCGCGGCCGCCAGTCGCCCGTCGCCGTGGCCGCCTTGATCGCGTCCCACAGCGCCAGCAACTTCCGCTCCACGGCGAGCAGTTCGCTCTCGCCCGGGTCGTAGGTGATGATGTCGCCGCTGCCCAGATAGACGAGCTGGAGCCGCCGCGGCACCACCCCGCGCAGCCGCCACACCACCAGCGCGTAGAACTTCATCTGGAACAGCGCGCCCTCGGCGAACTGCGGCCGCGGCGCCTTGCCGGTCTTGTAGTCGACGATCCGGACCTCGCCGGTCGGCGCGACATCCACCCGGTCGATGAAGCCGCGCAGCTGCAGCCCCGACTCCAGCACCGTCTCGACGTACAGCTCCCGCTCGGCCGGCTCCAGGCGGGTCGGGTCCTCCAGCGTGAACCACCGCTCCACCAGGGCCTCGGCGTCCGCCAGCCACCCGGCCAGCTGCTCGCCCGCCGGGTCGTCGGCGAACAGCTCCGCCAGCTCCGGCCGCTTGGCCAGCAACTTCTCCCACTCACCGGCGACCATCGCCCGCGCGCCACCCGCCGTACGCTCCGCCGCGGGCGCGTCGAACAGCCGCTCCAGGACGGCATGGACCACCGTGCCCCGCGTCGCCGCCGGGCTGGGCTTCTCCGGCAGCTTGTCGATCACCCGGAAGCGGTAGAGCAGCGGGCACTGGAGGAAATCGCTCGCCCGCGACGGCGACAGCGCCACCGGCGGCCCGGGCCGCCCCGACCGCGCGGCGGGCTCCGCCACCGGCGCACCGGCGGCCACGGCCTGCGCATCGACCGGCCCCGGCTGCGGCCCGATCGCCGCCGCCCGCGGCCCGCCGGCCGCCGCGCCCTGCCCGTCCGCGGACGGTGCCGCCGCTCCGTCCGCCGCCTCCTGCGCGCGCGGGTCGTGCGGTGCGTCCGGCCCGGCGTTCTCGGTGCTCGTTCCCATGACACCCGACCCTACGGCCCGCCACTGACAACGCCCTCCCGCCGCAGCCCGCCGCCACGGCGCCGGCGACGGCCCCGCAACGGATCCGCGACGGCGGCTCGGCATACCATCGACGGCAGAACCCCTTTGCCCTGCACGATCGGGACGACCGAACGATCGGACCGAGCAGGTGCGAAGGCCGCAATTCCGACGAGGGGACGCCGTGGACGACAGCGGGAAGCCGCAGGACCCCCAGGAGCCGCAGGGCCCCGAGGAGCCTCGGCCGAACCGACCGGCCGAGCCGCGCCGGGACCCCGGGACCGGCCCGGGCGGCAAGGCGCCGAAGCCCGTTCGCCGCAAGGGCACCGGCGGCGGCATCCTGATGGGCCGCCCCTTCGGCGTGCCCGTCTACGTCGCCCCCAGCTGGTTCCTCGTCGCCGCCCTGATCACCTGGGTCTTCGGCGGCCAGCTCGAACAGGTCCTGCCGGAGCTGGGCGCCGCCCGCTACCTCGTCTCGCTCTTCTTCGCGGTCGCCTTCTACGCCTCGGTCCTCGTCCACGAGCTGGCGCACACCGTCGCCGCCCTCCGCTTCAAGCTGCCGGTGCGCCGCATCCAGCTGCAGTTCTTCGGCGGCGTCTCGGAGATCGAGAAGGAGAGCGAGACCCCCGGCCGGGAGTTCGTCCTCGCCTTCGTGGGCCCGCTGCTCTCCCTCGTCCTGGCCGGTGTCTTCTACGGCGGCATGATGCTGGTCGAGCCGCGCACCGTCCCCGGCGTCCTGATGGCCGGCCTGATGATCTCCAACCTCATCGTGGCGGTCTTCAACCTCCTGCCCGGCCTGCCCCTGGACGGCGGCCGGATGCTGCGCGCCGTCGTCTGGAAGATCACCGGCCGCCCCATGAGCGGCACCGTCGCCGCCGCCTGGGTGGGCCGCGCGCTCGCCGTCACGGTCCTCATCGGCCTGCCGCTGCTGACCCACTCCGGCGCGCTCGGCACCCCGCCCGCCGACATCACCGGTACGGACTCCCTCACCGACGCCCTGCTCGCAGCCGTCCTCGCCGCCATCATCTGGACCGGCGCGGGCAACAGCCTGCGCATGGCCCGCCTGCGCGAACGCCTCCCCGACCTCGGCGCCCGGGCCCTCACCCGCCGCGCCGCGCCCACCCCGCCCGACACCTCGCTCGCCGAGGCGCTGCGCCGCGCCAACGACGCCGGGGCCCGCGCCCTCGTCGTCGTCGACCCCGAGGGCGGGCCCACCGGCATCGTCCGCGAGGCCGCCATCGTGGGCGTACCGGAGCACCGCCGTCCCTGGGTGGCGGTCGGCACGCTCGCCCAGGACCTCAAGGACGGCATGCGCGTCCCGGCCGACCTCTCCGGCGAGGAGCTGCTGGAACACCTCCGGACCACCCCGGCCAGCGAGTACCTCGTCGTCGAGGAGACCGGGGAGATCTACGGCGTACTCTCCGCCGCCGACGTCGAGCGCGCCTTCGTCACCGCCATGGCCCGCCATTCCTGACCGCCCCGCACCGGCCCCGAGGACCCGCCCGGCGCTCCCCGGTGCCGCCGCCGGGCGCCCGCTGGTCCGGGGCACGCCCCGGGGCCGGTAGGCTGGTCACATGTCCGAACCGACCGGTGCCGCCCGCCGTCGCGGGCCCTTCAAGGTCGGGGACCAGGTCCAGCTCACCGACCCCAAGGGACGCCACTACACCTTCACGCTCGAAGAGGGCAAGAGCTTCCACACCCACAAGGGAGCCTTCCCCCACGACGAGCTGATCGGTGCTCCCGAGGGCAGTGTTGTCCGTACCACCGGGAACGTCGCCTACCTCGCGCTGCGCCCGCTGCTCCCCGACTACGTCCTGTCCATGCCCCGCGGCGCAGCCGTGGTCTACCCCAAGGACGCGGGGCAGATCCTGGCGATGGCCGACATCTTCCCCGGCGCCCGCGTCGTCGAGGCGGGGGTGGGATCCGGCTCGCTGAGCAGCTTCCTGCTCCGCGCCATCGGCGACCAGGGAATGCTGCACTCCTACGAGCGCCGCGCCGACTTCGCCGACATCGCCACGCAGAACGTCGAGCGGTACTTCGGCGGTCCGCACCCCGCGTGGACGCTCACCGTCGGCGACCTCCAGGACAACCTCTCCGACACCGACGTCGACCGGGTCATCCTGGACATGCTCGCCCCCTGGGAGTGCCTGGAGGCCGTCTCCAAGGCCCTCGTCCCCGGCGGCATCCTCTGCGCGTACGTCGCCACGACCACGCAGCTGGCCCGCACCGTCGAGGCGATCCGTGAGCACGGCACCTTCAACGAGCCGTCGGCCTGGGAGACCATGGTCCGCACCTGGCACGTCGAGGGCCTGGCCGTCCGCCCGGACCACCGCATGATCGGGCACACCGGCTTCCTGCTCACCGCCCGTCGCCTCGCCGACGGCGTCGAGCCCCCGCTGCGCCGCCGCCGCCCCGCCAAGGGCGCGTACGGCGACGACTACACCGGCCCCGGCTCCGCCTCGGGCGGCGCCGCCAAGGACGCCTCCGGCTCCGCCGCCGAGCGCGGCTGACCGCAGACTTCCGGCCACCGAACAACCGGGCGCCGCCGATGAGTTCCCCTCGGGGGAACCGTCGGCGGCGCTCTGTCGTTTCCGGAGTGTTCCCGGCGTGAAACTCGGGTCCCGCTGGTTCCTCGGCACCCCGCCTTGTGGAACGATGCTGGGCACTCCCACCGCCACAGCACTTCACAGGAGTTACCCCGCGTGCAGCCCTTGGCAGGCCAGGACCTTTCGCACACCCAGCCCCGCCCCATGCACTGGCTCACCACGGCCACCGCCGTCGCCGCGGTCATCGCCGCCGCGTCCTTCGTCCAGCCTCCCGATGCGACGGCCAACGCCGCTTCTGCGAAGCCCGGCCGCACGGCGCCCGCTCCCGACGCGCGCGCCGTGGCCTTCCCCCTCGACTGCGGACCCAACCGCCTCGAAGTGGTGAAACAGGTATCCGGTGATCTTGACGGCGACGGCACCACCGAAACCGTCGCCACCGTCCGCTGCCACAGCGACGCCGGCACCCCGCCCAGCGGCGTCTACGTCCTCGCCCGCACCTCCGACGCCAAGGCCACGCCCCGCATCGTGGCGACGCTCCTGGACCCGTCCCGGCAGCTGAGCGTCCAGGACCTCACCCTGCACGACGGCACGGTCTCCGCGACGCTCCTGGGCTACTCCACCACCGATGTCCCGCGCTGCTGCCCCGACGTCCGCACCGACACCAAGTGGCGCTGGCAGGGCGGCAAGTTCCTGCGCATCGACGACGAGGCCGCTCTGGGCACCGCCCGCGTCTGACCTGCCGCCGCCCGGCCCGGCGCCCCACGGGGACCGGGCCGGGAGCGGCCCCGCCCGGACAGCGGAAGGCGGCGGTCGCACATCGCGCCGCCGCCACTCCCGGTCCGTTCCCCGCTACTCCGCGTCGGGACCGTAGACCTCCACCTGATCGGCGACCCGCCGCACATGGATGCAGTCCCCGGGGCACTCCTTCGCGGAGTCCCGTACGTCGTCGAGGAGCGGCAGCGGGACGGGCGTGGTGGCGCCCTTGTCCTGCAGCAGCTCGTCGTCCGCGCTCTTGACGTACGCCAGCCCGTCGATGTCCAGCTCGAAGACCTCCGGCGCGTACTGCGCACAGATCCCGTCCCCCGTGCACAGGTCCTGGTCGATCCAGACTTCAAGCTCTGGACGGGCTTCTTCCTGCGCGGTCATCTCGCCTGCCGTTTCCTGCGTACGTGAAGCATTTTTGTCTAAGTGGCGCCAGCCCTGACGGGTGTTGACCGTCCCGACGATACAACCGGTCGCTTTCCGATGTTGTTCGGTGGGTATTCCCTTGGTGAGCGGACGTGCGCAAGGGTGAAGATCGGACACGCCCCGACCGTCTTTTCGATCTAGGGGTTTCAACCCGCACCCGCCCAGGTAGGGTCAGGAAGCGTCCAGCTCCCCTTGGAGGAGGTGAGGACCGTGGCAGCCCACGACGACGACATCAACCGCGGCATCCGGCCGGGGCGGGGGTCCGAGGATCCCGCCGGTCAGGTTGCCTATCTTGAGCAGGAGATCGCCGTCCTGCGACGTAAGCTCGCCGACTCTCCGCGGCATACGAGGATTCTCGAAGAGCGGATCGTCGAGCTGCAGACCAATCTGGCCGGCGTTTCCGCGCAGAACGAACGCCTCGCGAATACGCTGCGCGAGGCGCGCGACCAGATCGTCGCCCTCAAGGAGGAGGTCGACCGGCTCGCCCAGCCGCCGGCCGGCTTCGGTGTCTTTCTGCAGGCCAATGAGGACGACACGGTCGATATTTTCACCGGCGGCCGCAAGCTCCGGGTGAATGTCAGCCCCAGCGTGGAGACGGACGGTCTCCGGCGTGGCCAGGAGGTCATGCTCAACGAGGCGCTCAACGTGGTCGAGGCCATGGAGTTCGAGAGCGCCGGGGACATCGTCACCCTCAAGGAGATCCTGGAGGACGGCGAGCGCGCCCTGGTGGTCGGGCACACCGACGAGGAGCGGGTGGTGCGGCTCGCCGAGCCGCTGCTGGACACGACCATCCGCCCCGGCGACGCCCTCCTCCTCGAACCGCGCTCCGGCTACGTCTACGAAGTCATTCCCAAGAGCGAGGTCGAGGAGCTGGTCCTCGAAGAGGTCCCGGACATCGACTACAACAAGATCGGCGGTCTGGGCGGCCAGATCGAGCTGATCCGGGATGCGGTCGAGCTGCCCTACCTCTACCCCGACCTCTTCAAGGAGCACGAACTCCGCCCGCCCAAGGGCGTCTTGCTCTACGGCCCGCCCGGCTGCGGCAAGACGCTCATCGCCAAGGCGGTCGCCAACTCCCTCGCCAAGAAGGTCGCCGAGGTGACCGGGCAGCCCGCGGGGAAGAGCTTCTTCCTCAACATCAAGGGCCCCGAGCTGCTCAACAAGTACGTCGGCGAGACGGAGCGCCACATCCGGCTGGTCTTCCAGCGGGCCCGCGAGAAGGCCGGCGAGGGCACCCCCGTCATCGTCTTCTTCGACGAGATGGACTCCCTCTTCCGCACCCGCGGCTCCGGCGTCAGCTCGGACGTGGAGAACACCATCGTCCCGCAGCTGCTCTCCGAGATCGACGGTGTGGAGGGCCTGGAGAACGTCATCGTCATCGGCGCCTCGAACCGCGAGGACATGATCGACCCGGCGATCCTCCGCCCGGGACGGCTCGATGTGAAGATCAAGATCGAGCGCCCGGACGCCGAGGCGGCCAAGGACATCTTCTCCAAGTACCTCACCGAGCGCCTGCCGCTGCACACCGACGACCTCGCCGAGCACGGCGGCTCCCGGAAGGCCGCGGTCAGCGGCATGATCCAGTCGGTCGTCGAGCAGATGTACGCGGAATCCGAGGAGAACCGCTTCCTGGAGGTCACCTACGCCAACGGTGACAAGGAAGTCCTCTACTTCAAGGATTTCAACTCCGGCGCGATGATCGAGAACATCGTCGGCCGTGCGAAGAAGATGGCCATCAAGGCTTTCCTCGAACACGAGCAGAAGGGCCTTCGGGTCTCCCACCTCCTCCAGGCGTGCGTGGACGAGTTCAAGGAGAACGAAGACCTGCCCAACACCACCAACCCGGACGACTGGGCCCGTATCTCCGGAAAGAAGGGCGAGCGGATCGTCTACATCCGCACGCTGGTCACCGGAAAGCAGGGCGCGGACACCGGCCGCTCCATCGACACGGTCGCCAATACCGGCCAATACCTGTAAACCGCGCTCCGGCTGCGGATGTCCTGCACGGGGCGTCCGCAGCCGGATGCTTTTTGGGGCCGAAAGTGGCCCCAAAAAGCCGTGCGGCAGGAATCCGAATGGAGCAATGACTGTCATGATCTCCCCAGTACCGCAATGGCGCTCTAGGCTCAGGGGTACCGCCGCGTCACACGGTACGGATGCGGGGAGCACACGCGGATCGGAAGCGCAGCGGTACTTGAGCGCCGACCCCATCCGGGGGCGCCGCCGGGCAAGGAGGGCCGCATGACCGTACGGCGAGTAATGGGAATCGAGACGGAGTACGGAATTTCCGTCCCCGGTCACCCCAATGCCAATGCCATGCTCACCTCGTCCCAGGTCGTCAATGCCTATGCGGCGGCGATGCACCGGGCACGCCGTGCCCGCTGGGATTTCGAGGAGGAGAATCCGCTGCGGGATGCCCGCGGCTTCGACCTCGCCCGTGAGGCCGCCGACTCCAGTCAGCTCACCGACGAGGACATCGGCCTCGCCAATGTGATCCTCACCAACGGCGCGCGCCTCTACGTCGACCATGCGCACCCCGAGTACAGCTCGCCCGAGATCACCAACCCGCGGGACGCGGTGCTCTGGGACAAGGCCGGCGAGCGGATCATGGCCGAGGCGGCGGAGCGGGCCGCGCAGGTCCCCGGCGCCCAGCCGATCCACCTCTACAAGAACAACACCGACAACAAGGGCGCCTCCTACGGCACACACGAGAACTACCTGATGAAGCGGGAGACGCCGTTCTCGGACATCGTGCGGCACCTGACCCCGTTCTTCGTCTCGCGGCAGGTCGTCACGGGCGCGGGCCGGGTCGGCATCGGCCAGGACGGCCGGGACCACGGCTTCCAGATCAGTCAGCGCGCCGACTACTTCGAGGTCGAGGTCGGGCTGGAGACGACGCTCAAGCGCCCGATCATCAACACCCGCGACGAACCCCATTCGGACGCCGAGAAATACCGCCGCCTGCACGTCATCATCGGCGACGCCAACCTCTCCGAGATCTCGACCTACCTCAAGCTGGGCACCACCGCGCTGGTCCTGTCCATGATCGAGGACGGCTTCATCGCCGTCGATCTCGCCGTCGACCAGCCGGTCCGCACCCTCCACCAGGTCTCGCACGACCCCGGTCTGCACCACCTGGTCACGCTCCGCAGCGGCCGTACGCTCACCGCCGTACAGCTTCAGATGGAGTACTACGAGCTGGCCCGCAAATACGTCGAGGACCGCTACGGCGCGGACGCGGACGAACAGACCAAGGACGTGCTCGGGCGCTGGGAGGACGTCCTGGGGCGGCTGGAGAACGACCCGATGAGCCTCTCCGGCGAGCTGGACTGGGTGGCCAAGCGCGAGCTGATGGAGGGCTACCGCCGCCGCGACGGCCTGGACTGGGACGCCGCCCGCCTCCACCTCGTCGACCTGCAGTACGCCGACGTCCGCCCCGAGAAGGGGCTCTACAACCGCCTCGCCGCCCGCGGCAAGATGACCCGGCTGCTGGACGAGGCCGAGGTCGTCCGGGCCGGTATCGAGCCGCCCGAGGACACCCGGGCGTACTTCCGCGGCCGCTGCCTGGAGCAGTACGCCGACGACGTCGCGGCCGCCTCCTGGGACTCGGTGATCTTCGACCTGCCCGGGCGGGACTCCCTGCAACGGGTACCGACGCTGGAGCCGCTGCGCGGCACCCGGGAGCACGTCAAGGATCTGCTGGACCGCTGCCGTACGGCGGAGGACCTGGTGAGGGCGCTTTCCGGCCGCTGAACCGCCACGGATTCACCACCGAATCGCGGCTGAAAGGGGCGCGCGCCGGGAATGATCGGGGTGTCCCCCGGACGTTGCATCAAGAGCAGGGCCGATGTCAGAGGGGCCTTGTAGGGTCGGATCTTGAAAGTCACATCGAGCGGGGCCGAACCGAGCGGGGTGAGGGTAATGGCGACCAAGGACAGCGGCGGCGGTCAGCAGAAGGCCACGCGTTCCACCGAAGAGGTCGAGGAGCAGACGCAGAACGCGGAGACCTCCGACGATCTCAAGGAACGCCAGGAGAAGCTGTCGGACGACGTCGATTCGGTGCTGGACGAGATCGACGACGTCCTGGAGGAGAACGCCGAGGACTTCGTGCGGAGCTTCGTCCAGAAGGGCGGGGAGTAGCCGCAGCGCGGATCCGGGCACGGCGCCGGTGGTGTCCCGCGTGGCACCACCGGCCAGGGCCGGCGCGTCCCGGCCCCGGCAGGCGGTGCGCCGTGGCGGCCCGTCAGCCTCCGGCGGGCGCGCGGGCCGTGCGGCCGGGAGCCCGGTTCCACCACCCATGTGGATCACGCCCGCGGGGCGGGTAGGGTCCCGGTCGTACAGTGCTTCAGCTGCACCGCAGCCTGGGACAGTCAAGCAGCGGCCCGTCGCCCCGAGGCGGCCGGCCGAGTATCCGGAAGGAAACGTGTGGAAGCCAACACCCGTAACACCGGGCGTCTACCAGCTGCCTTCCTGACGCCTGGATCCTCGTCGTTCATGGACTTCCTCGGGGACCACGCCCCCGACCTGCTGCCGGGCAGCCGCCCGCTGCCGCAGGTCCAGGGCGCCATCGAGGCGCCGCACGGTACGACCATCGTCGCCGCGTCGTTCCCGGGCGGTGTGGTGCTCGCCGGTGACCGGCGAGCCACGATGGGCAACGTCATCGCCCAGCGCGACATCGAGAAGGTCTTCCCGGCCGACGAGTACTCCGCGGTCGGCATCGCCGGCACCGCCGGGCTGGCCGTGGAGATGGTCAAGCTGTTCCAGCTGGAGCTGGAGCACTTCGAGAAGGTGGAGGGCGCGCAGCTCTCCCTGGAGGGCAAGGCGAACCGCCTCTCCACGATGATCCGGGGCAATCTCGGCATGGCCATGCAGGGCCTCGCCGTGGTGCCGCTCTTCGCCGGATGGGACGTCGACCGCGCCAAGGGCCGCATCTTCTCCTACGACGTGACCGGCGGCCGCTCCGAGGAGCACGGCTACGCCTCCACGGGCTCCGGCTCCGTCTTCGCCCGCGGTGCCCTCAAGAAGCTCTACCGCGACGACTTCACGGAGCATCAGGCCGCCACCGCCGTCGTCCAGGCGCTCTACGACGCGGCGGACGACGACTCGGCGACCGGCGGGCCCGACATGGGCCGGCGGATCTACCCCATCGTCACGGTGATCACCGACGAGGGCTTCAAGAGGTTCGCCGACGCCGAGGTCGCGGAGATCGCCCGCGCCGTCTACGAGCGCCGGCTGGAGGAGCCCGAAGGTCCCCGTGCCGCGCTGCTCTGAGGGAAGGACGGCCGGCGGATGCGCGTGCCAGTGAGAGAGCCATTGACAGAAAGGGACGGATAACCGGTGTCGACGCCGTTTTATGTCTCACCCCAGCAGGCCATGGCCGACCGCGCCGAGTACGCCCGCAAGGGCATCGCCCGCGGCCGCAGCGTCGTGGTGCTGCAGTACGCCGACGGCGTGGTCTTCGTCGCCGAGAATCCCTCCCGGGCCCTGCACAAGGTCAGCGAGATCTATGACCGCATCGCCTTCGCGGCGGTCGGCAAGTACAACGAGTTCGAGAATCTGCGGATCGGCGGGGTGCGCTACGCCGACCTGCGCGGCTACACCTACGACCGTGCGGACGTGACCGCGCGCGGCCTCGCGAACGTCTACGCCCAGACGCTGGGCACGATCTTCTCCAGCGCCGCCGAGAAGCCGTACGAGGTCGAGCTGATCGTCGCCGAGGTCGGGGAGGCCCCCGAGGACGACCAGATCTACCGGCTTCCGCACGACGGCTCGATCGTCGACGAACACGGTTCGGTCGCGGTGGGCGGCAACGCCGACCAGATCAGCAGCTACCTCGACCAGCGCCACCGCGACGGCATGACGCTGGGCGAGGCGCTGAAGCTCGCCGTGGACTCGCTGTCGCGGGACAACAACGGCGGCGAGCGCACCCTCACCGCCGAGCAGCTGGAGGTCGCCACGCTCGACCGCACCCGCCCCCAGCAGCGCAAATTCAAGCGGATCCTCGGCAGCCAGCTCTCCCGGCTGCTGGACGAGTCCGCGGCGGACACCTCCGGGGACGCCGACGGCACGGCGGATTCCGCGGCGCCGGACGCCGAGAAGGACGCGTCCGACGGCGCGGAGAAGGAGCAGAAGCCGAAGGGCGACGCCTGACCGCGCCGCACGGCACCCGGGCCCGGCCCGGTCGATGCGCCCCGGTGGGAACATCCCGCCGGGGCGCACCGCGTCGTGGCGAGAAGCCGGTGTGCCTGCCGGGGCGCCCGGTACGCCCGTGCCGGTCCCGTCGGGTGACCGGCCGCCACTCCGCCCCGGCTCCTTCCCTCCGCCCGGGCCCTATTCCGGAGCCGGTCCCGTCGAGCCGCGGGTGACGAGGTCGACCGGCAAGGTGCGGGCGGCCGGCCGGTGGCCGTCGAGGGCGTCCAGCAGGGCCCGCATCCCGGCGGCGCCGAACTCCTCGGCGGGCAGCCGTACGGTCGTCAGCTCCGGTTCGACGGCCATCGCCAGCGCCAGATCGTCGAAGCCGGTGACCGAGACGTCCTCCGGCACCCGCAGGCCCAGCCGCCGTACCGCCTTGCAGGCACCGGCGGCCACCACGTCGTCGTCGCAGATCAGCGCCGTCGGACGGGGTTCGGGGCCGGTCAGCGCGGTGTGCGCGGCGGTCAGGCCCGCGGCGACGGAGAGGGCGGCCGGTACCCGGCGCACCGTGGTGCCCGGCGCCGCGGCGAACGCCTCGGCCAGCGCGCGGCCGCGTTCCGCGAAGGTCCAGGAGTCGACGTCGGCAGCGAGATGGCCGATGCGGCGGTGGCCGAGGGCGAGCAGATGCGCGGCCACCTGGCGGGCACCGCCGGCGATGTCGACGTTGACGGTCGCGGCGGCGCGGTCGTCGGCCGGGTCGTTGTCCAGCATGACCAGCGGGAGCCCGGCGCCGTGGAGTGCGGCGAGCGCGTCCACGGCCATGGAGGAGGCGATCACGCCGTCGAGGCTGGTGCGCGCCGAGCCGAACGGGTCGGGGGCCGGGCCGATGCCCTCGGGGGAGGGGTAGAGCACCACGCCGAACCCCGCCTCCGCGGCGGTGCGGGTGGCGCCCGTGTGCACCCGCGCGAAGAACTCGGTGGTGAGCGCGGGGACGACGAGCAGTGCGGTGCGGGTGCGGCCGGTGCGCAGGCTGCGGGCGGCGAGGTTGGGGCGGTAGCCGAGGTCGCGGGCGGCGGTGCGCACCGATTCGGCCTTGGCGGCCGAGACCCGGCCGCGCCATTTGTCCCCCAGCACGAGCGAGACGGCCGCCTGCGAGACCCCGGCGGCGCGAGCCACGTCCCGGCTGGTGACACGGGCTGTTCCGGTGGCCCCTCCCGCGTCGGTCGCCGCCGGTCGTGTCGCGTCGTTGCTGCTCACCGGCGGTTTCCTCCTGGCGGTCGAGCGGGCGGCCTGGACCCGCGGGTGCCGACATGATACGTATGACGCCGGAAGTTATACGTATCATGTCCGACCCTTGGCGCCGGACGGGAAAGGGGCGGCATGGCCGCGGGATATGCGGAGCTGCTGCGGACCAGGCATGCGGTCCGGCTGCTGACCGGCACCCTGGTCGGACGGCTGCCGAACGCCACCGCCGCCCTGGCCGTGGTGCTCTTCATCCGCGCCGAAGGCGGCAGCTACGCCCTGGCCGGCGTGCTCTCCGCCGTCTACGGCGTCTGCACCGCCATCGGCCAGCCGCTGCTGGGCCGCGCCGTCGACCTCCACGGACAGCCGCGCGTGATGCTGCCCGCCGCGGTGGTCTCCGCGCTGGGCATGGCGCTGCTGGCCGCCGTCGGGCTGCGTTCACTGCCGCTCGCCTGCGCCGCGATGGTGATCGCCGGTCTCTTCACGCCGCCGCTGGAGGGCGGGCTGCGGGCGCTGTGGCCCACGGTGCTCAAGCGCCCCGAGAAGGTGCACAGTGCGTACGCGCTGGACGCGGTGGCGCAGGAGGTGATGTTCGCGGTCGGACCGCTGCTGGTGACGGTGTGTGTGGCCGCCCGGTCGGAGCGGGTCGCGCTGCTGCTCATCAACGCCGTCGGGGTGCTCGGCGCGCTCTCCGTCGTGGTGTCGCCGCCGTCGCGGCAGTGGCGTAGCGAACCGCGGGAGGCGCACTGGCTGGGCGCGCTGCGCTCGGCGGGGATGCTGGTGCTGATCGGCGCGTTCTTCTTCGTCGGGCTGGCGCTCGGCTCCATCGCGGTGGCCGCGGTCGCCTACGCCGACGAGCACGGCGGCGGCATGGTCTCCAGCTATCTCCTCTCCGCGCTCGGTGCCGGGGCGCTGGCCGGCGGTGTCGTCTACGGAGCGCGCGAGTGGCCCGGACGGCCCGAGGGGCGGCTGCGGCTGCTCGTCGGGCTGCTGGCGCTGGGGTATCTGCCGCTGGTGCTCGTCCCCGGCGTGGTCGGGATGACGGCGTTGACGGGCGTCGCCGGGGTGTTCCTGGCGCCCGCGCTGGCCTGCGCGTTCATCGTCGTGGACCGGCATGCGCCCCAGGGCACGGTCACCGAGGCGTTCTCCTGGCTGGTGACGACCTTCGGGGTCGGTTCGGCGCTCGGCGCCTCGGTGGTGGGGCCCGCGGTGGAGCGTGGGGGAGCGGCCGCCGGGTTCGCCGTCGCGGGGGCCGGCGGCATCGCCGCGCTGCTGGTCCTGGTGGTCACGAAGCGCTTCCTGGGAGATCCCGTACGGCCGAAGGAGGTCGTGCTCCCGGCGGAAATTGATCGCAACGGGGCTGTCGAACCCGGTTTCAGAGCAGGCCGTCAGGCGTAATGTTCAGTCATGGACCGCCGCATTTTCGGGCTGGAGAACGAGTACGGCGTCACGTGCACGTTCAGGGGACAGCGCCGACTGTCGCCTGACGAAGTGGCGCGGTACCTCTTCCGCCGTGTCGTGTCATGGGGCCGCAGCAGCAATGTCTTCCTGCGGAACGGCGCCCGCCTGTACCTCGACGTGGGATCGCACCCGGAATACGCAACCCCCGAGTGCGACAACGTGACGGAACTCATCACCCACGACAAAGCAGGCGAGCGCATTCTCGAAGGTCTTCTCGTCGACGCCGAACGCCGCCTGCACGAGGAGGGAATCGCGGGCGACGTCTATCTCTTCAAGAACAACACCGATTCGGCGGGCAACTCCTACGGCTGCCACGAGAACTATCTCGTCGCCCGCCACGGGGAGTTCTCCCGGCTCGCGGACATCCTCATTCCCTTCCTCGTCACCCGGCAGTTGCTGTGCGGCGCGGGAAAGGTGCTGCAGACCCCGCGCGGCGCCGTTTACTGCGTCAGTCAGCGCGCGGAGCACATCTGGGAGGGCGTCTCGTCCGCGACGACCCGTTCGCGTCCGATCATCAACACCCGCGACGAACCGCACGCCGACGCCGAGCGCTACCGCCGCCTGCACGTCATCGTCGGCGACTCCAACATGTCCGAGACGACGATGCTGCTCAAGGTCGGCGCCACCGATCTCGTGCTGCGGATGATCGAAGCGGGCACCGTCATGCGGGATCTGACGCTGGAGAACCCCATCCGGGCGATCCGCGAGGTCAGCCACGACATCACCGGTCAGCGCAAGGTCCGCCTCGCCAGCGGGCGGGAGGCGTCGGCGCTCGAGGTCCAGCAGGAGTATTACGAAAAGGCGGTGGATTTCTGCGACCGCCGCGGAATCCGTACCGGCACCGTCGAACGCGTACTGGAGTTGTGGGGCCGTACCCTCGGCGCAATCCGTGAGCAGGAACTCGACCGCGTCGCGACCGAGATCGACTGGGTGATGAAACATCAGCTCATCGAGCGGTACCGCGCCAAGAACAACATCACCATGTCGCATCCCAGGGTCGCGCAGATAGACCTCGCGTACCACGACATCCACCGCCGCCGGGGGCTCTACTACCTCCTGGAGCGGAAGGGGCAGGCGGCGCGGATCTGCGACGATCTGAAGATCTTCGAAGGCAAATCGGTGCCGCCGCAGACCACCCGCGCGCGGTTGCGCGGCGATTTCATCCGCCGGGCCCAGGAACAGCGCCGCGATTTCACGGTGGACTGGGTGCATCTCAAGCTGAACGACCAGGCGCAGCGGACGGTGCTGTGCAAGGACCCGTTCCGTTCGGTGGACGACCGGGTGGAGAAGCTGATCGCCGGAATGTGAGCGCGTCCGGGAACGGAGTGCCGGGAGCCCGTGTGGCTCCCGGCACTTTGCCGTGTTCGAACGGGAACCGCGGTGGATCTCAGGTCGTAGAGTGGCGGGACTGGCCACCACCCCCCGATCCCGAGTGGGACTGATGAACCTCACGAAAAACACCCGTCGCGCTGCCGCCGCCGCGCTGACCGTGCCCCTTCTGCTGTTCACCGCCGCCTGCGGGTCCGACGACAAGGACGCGGGCAAGACGGTCGCCGATGTCCAGGGCAAGGTGGGCGACGAACCCGCGATCAAGGTCTCCAAGAACGCCAAGGTCGCGCCCGATCTCGTCACCAAGACCCTGGTCGAGGGCGACGGCGAGAAGGTCGGCGACGGCACCACCGTGCGCGTCGACTACGAGGGCAAGATGGTGAAGGGGCAGAGCCTCGGCAGCAGCTGGGAGATCCCGCCCGGCCCGGGCAAGGACGCCAAGGGCGGCAAGGTCGCCAAGGGTGACGCGCGGCACCAGATCGTCGTCGAGATGAACGACCAGCTGCCGCAGATGCAGCGGCAGCTGCCGGTGCCGGTCAAGGTGCTGGAGGCGCTCAAGGGCAAGAAGGCGGGCAGCCGCGTCCAGGTCGAGGGCACCGTCAAGGCGTTCATCGGCGACGTGCCGCAGGGCTCCCAGCTCAAGCCCGACGACGGCATGGTGTACGTCGTCGACATCGCCGGGGCCAAGAAGGTCGACAAGAAGGCCAAGGCCGAGGGCGAGCAGGCCAAGCCCGAGGACGGTATGCCCGAGGTGAAGGCCGAGGGCGAGAAGGCCGCCACGATCACCGTGCCCAAGGGGGAGAAGGCCCCCGCCGACCTGAAGCAGCAGGTGCTGGTCAAGGGGAAGGGCAAGGAGGTCAAGAAGGGCGATGCGCTCGTCGCCCAGTACACCGGCGTGAAGTGGGAGGACGGCAAGAAGTTCGACTCCTCCTGGGACCACGGCGGCGCCACGACCTTCCAGATCGGCACCGGCTCGGTCATCAAGGGCTGGGACGACGCGCTGGTCGGCAAGCACGTGGGCGACCGCGTCGAAATCGTGATTCCGCCGAAGCTGGGTTACGGTGCCGACCCGCAGTCCGAGCTCGCCAAGAACACCCTGGTCTTCTCCGTCGACATCGTCGACGCGTTCTGATCACGGTCTGCGAGACTGACGCGGCCATCGCAAGGAAACACACGTAGGAGCACATCCGTGAGCATCGACAAGCCCGAGATCGACTTCCCCGAGGGCCCGGCTCCCACCGATCTGGAGATCGTGGACCTGTGGGAGGGTGACGGGCCGGTCGCCAAGGCTGGGGACAACGTCAAGGTCCACTACGTGGGTGTCTCCTTCAGCACCGGCGAGGAGTTCGACGCCAGCTGGAACCGCGGCACCCCGCTGCAGTTCCAGCTCGGTGCCGGCCAGGTCATCGCCGGCTGGGACAAGGGCGTGCAGGGCATGAAGGTCGGCGGTCGCCGCCGGCTCACCATCCCCGCGCACCTCGCGTACGGCGACCGCGGCGCCGGCGGCGGCCGCATCGCCCCCGGCGAGACGCTGATCTTCGTCTGCGACCTGGTCTCCGTCTGAGACCACGCCGCACCCGCCAGGGCCCGTGCCGTAGCGCACGGGCCCTCGGCTTTTGCCCCGGGCGCCCGTGGCGGTACGGTCACGGATCGGGAGTTCCACGAGAAAGGGCGCCGATGGCGATTGCCAAGGCCGAGCGGCTGATGAACCTGGCGCTGTGCCTGCTGGGTACCCGTCGTCCGCTGACCAAGCGCGAACTGCGGTCGTCGATCGAGGCGTACGTCGAGTCGTTCGGCAAGGGCGACGACGGCGGCCACGACGAGTCGTTCAACCGCATGTTCGAGCGGGACAAGGACGACCTCCGCGAGCTGGGCCTGGTGATCGAGACCGTCGAGGGCCTGGAGGGCGACGTCGGCTACCTCGCCCGCCGCGACAGCAACCGCCTCCCGCCGATCACCCTGGACGCCGAGGAGGCCGCGGCCCTCGGACTCGCCGCCAAGATCTGGCAGCAGGCCCGGCTGGCCGGTGCGGCCAGCGGCGCCCTGCAGAAGCTGCGCGCCGCCGGGATGCCGGAGGCCGCCGGCGGTGACGCCGTCGACACCCCGCACAGCGCGCTGGAGCCGCGCATCCCCGCCCACGAGGCCGCCTTCGAACCGCTGATGCTGGCCTGCCGCGACCGCCGCCCGGTCGTCTTCGACTACCGCAAGTCCAACGCCGCCCACCCCGAGCGCCGCCAGGTCGAGCCGTGGATCCTGGAGTGCTGGCGCGGCCACTGGTACCTCGCCGGCTGGGACCGCGACCGCCACGCCGAACGCGTCTTCCGGCTCTCCCGGATCACCGGCAAGGTCCGCTCCCGGCAGGGCGCCTTCACCGCGCCGGTGCCCGACCACGTCACCGTCCGCGAGACCGTCGAGGTCTGGGCGGGGGAGACCGCGACCGGCACCGCCCGGATCCGGCTGCGCGCCGGCCACGGCTACCCGCTGCGGGCCCGCGCCCTGACCGTCCGTGAGCTGGGCGACGGCTGGGACGAGTTGGAGATCCCGAACGGACGTGGGCTCGACGCCTGGCTCGTGGAGTTCGGACCCGACGTGGTGGTGCTGGAGCCGGCCGAGCTGCGTGCGGACGTCATCGACCGGCTGCGCGCCGTGGCCAAGGGCTGAGGAGACGGACACCGTGGCGACGAACGCGATCGACCAGACCCGCCGGATGCTGTCCCTGGTGACATATCTGCGCGAGCGCCCCGGCGCCCGCGTCAGCGACGTGGCCCGCGCCTTCGGCATTACCGAGGACGAGCTGATCGCCGACCTCGACGTCCTGCCCATGTGCGGGACGAGCTTCCGCGGCGGCGACCTCCTCGACATCGACACCGACGGCGACCGCATCTGGTGGCACAACCCCGACGACGTCGCCGCCCCGCTGCGGCTCGCCGCCGACGAGGCCACCGCGCTGCTGGTCGCGGCGCGCGCCGTGGCGACCCTGCCGGGGCTGCGCGAGGGCGACCGGCAGGCGCTGCTGCGGGCCACCGCGAAGCTGGAGGCCGCGGCGGGCGAGGCGGCCGGGGCCAGCTCGCGGGTGTCGGTGACCTTCGAGTCCGAGGGCGGCGTCTTCGCCGACGTGGACCGGGCCATCGCCGAGCGCCGCCGTCTGTGGCTGCGCTACTACTCCCCGGCCCGCGACGAGCTGACCGAGCGTGAGGTGGACCCGATCCGCCTCTTCGCCGTCGGCCACACCTACATGGAGGCGTGGTGCCGTCTCTCCGAGGCCCGGCGGACCTTCCGCCTCGACCGGGTCGCGGAGATCAGGCTGCTGGACGCGCCCGCCGACCCGCCCCCCGTCGAGCTGCGCGACCTCTCCGAGGGGCTGGTCCAGCCCGCGGCCGAGGACCCCGAGGTGTGCATCGAGGTCGGGCCCGGCGGCCGCTGGGTCGCCGAGTACTACCCGCACGACAGCGCCGAGGAGCTGCCGGACGGCGGGCTGCGGATCACCCTGCGCACCCCCGACCCCGCGTCACTGCGCCGCCTGGCACTGCGGCTCGGCCGCGACGGGCGGATCACCGCCCCGCGGGAGCTGGCCGACAGCGCACGGCGCGCCGCCACCGAGGCGCTCGCCGCGTACGGCGAGTGAGCGCGCCCCTGTCACCGTGAGGAGAGGCAGCGAAGGATGACGACGACGGCGACCGGCACCCTGGCGGAAGCGCCCGCCCCGGTGTTCTTCAAGGCGGCGTGCCCCGACTGCCGGGGCCGGTTCGAGCTGGCGTCGGACGCCTTCCGGCTGGCCATAGGGGGCAGCCGGCGCACCACGTTCTACTCCTTCACCTGCCCCGACTGCGGGCGCGCGGTGCGCCGCCCGGCGGGGGAGCGGATCGTGGAGCTGCTCACCGGCGGCGGGGTGCGCACCCTGCGGCTGCACACCGGCTGACCGGGCCGCCCGTGGACGGTGTGGTTCCGCGTCACCGTTAGGCTCGTCCCATGCTCTGGCCCATGATCGCTGTCGTCCTCGGCTTCCTCGGCATCGCCGTGCTCGGGGTGCTCGCCCTCCGCGTCTTCATCGAGGTGCGGCGGCTGGCCGGGCAGGTGGGGGCCGCGTCGGAGCGGATCCAGCGGGCCGCGCGGGATCTGGAGCGGGCGGCCACGCCGCTGGCGGCCCGGGCCGGCCGGTCCGCCGCCGGGGAACCGGGATCAGGGGAGAACAGGGGTTGACGCGACGTCGGCGCCGTGCCCGGGGACGGTAGGCTGGAGCGCGGGTCCGACGGGCGTGGTGTGCACGTGTCCGGGAGTGCGCACGGGGGTTGCCCGGCGTTCACCGGTGAGCGTTACGATCGCTCGAGCACGGCGGACGGACGGATGTCCGGCCAAGTCAGGTAGTCCCATCCTCAGCCGCCTCGGTGAGAAGGTATTCGCTTATGTTTGGAAAGATCGGTTGGCCCGAGCTCGTACTGCTCCTGGTCATCGTGGTCGTGCTGTTCGGTGCCAAGAAGCTTCCCGACATGGCCCGCTCACTCGGTAAGTCCGCCCGCATCCTCAAGAGCGAGGCGAAGGCGATGAAGTCGGAGAGCGCCCAGAAGGACGCCGCCCCCGCCGACCCGCCGCAGGACGACACCCAGGCCGCACCCCGGACGATCAAGGCCGCACCCGGTGATGTGAACAGCGCGCGTCCGGTCACCGAGACCGACCGCACCGCGTAGCGCAGACCGAGGGCCCTGACCGGGTGGCGGATCCGGCCGCCCCCACCGGATGAGATGAGGACGAGGGGTGCGCAAGTCCGTCCCCAAGAAGCAGAAGCGGGAGAAGGATCCCGAGGGGCGTATGCCGCTCGTGGAGCACCTGCGGGAGCTGCGTAACCGCCTTGCCAAGGGCGTGCTGGCGATCGTCGTGATGATGATCGTCGCTGCGTTCTTCTACGAGTCGATCATCAACTTCTTCACCAAACCGATCCTGCACACGGTCGGCTGCGATTCGCTCTTCACCGACCTGGCCAAACAGCACTCGGGCCGCTGCGCGAACATCGTGATGATGGACCTGCTCGGTCCCTTCACCCTCGCGCTGAAGGTCTCGCTCGTCTCGGGTGTCATCCTCGCCTCGCCGGTCTGGCTGTACCAGCTGTGGGCCTTCCTCGCTCCCGGGCTGCACAGCAAGGAGAAGAAGTACGCGCTGAGCTTCGTCGCCGTGGGCTTCCCGCTCTTCGTCGCCGGTGCCTACTTCGCGTACAAGGTGCTGCCGACCACCGCCCGGGTGCTGATCGACTTCACCCCGGCGGGCGTGGAGAACCTGCTGACGCTGGACAAGCTGCTCGATCTGATCACCCGCATGGTGATCGTCTTCGGTCTCTCCTTCGAGCTGCCCCTGCTGCTGGTGATGCTGAACTTCGCCGGCATCCTCTCGGGCAAGCGGATGCTCGGCTGGTGGCGCGGCATGATCATGGGCATCACCGTCTTCTCCGCCATAGCGACGCCCAGCACCGACCCGATCACCATGCTGCTGCTGGCCTCGCCGATCTGCGTGCTGTACTTCGGCGCCGTGCTGATCGCGCTCTCCCGGGACGCCCGGCGGCGGCGCCGGGACGAGTCCGGGCCGTCCGACGACGAGGCGTCCGACCTGGATCTGACGCCGCAGCCGATCGGGGAGATGGAGCCGGTGGGTGCCGTGCCCGAGCTGCCCGAGCAGGCCGGCGGACCCGGTGACGACCGGCGCCACCGCGGTGAGCTGGACGATGTGACCTGACCTCCACCGGGGCGGCGCGGGAGATGATCTCGCGCGCGCCCGGGAGAAGGCGGGGAGCCGGTGGCTCCCCGCCTTCGTCGTTCCCGCTCCCCGCCGACCCTGCCGTACGCACGGAGCGGGCGGAGCGCGGAGGGAGCGGTGCCGGATAAAGCCGGGTCGAGTGTCAGAGGTGGCCGGTAGGCTCGTGAGCACGATGACCGAGGACATGTCTCCTGCTGAGCGCTATGCCGCCGCCAAGCTCCGTGCGGCCGAGCAGGCCACCGCACTCGCCCCTTTCCGTGAGATGTACGACTTCCCCCTGGATCCGTTCCAGCTCGACGCCTGCCGTGCCCTGGAGGCGGGCAAGGGTGTGCTGGTCGCGGCTCCGACGGGCTCCGGCAAGACGATCGTCGGCGAATTCGCCGTGCATCTGGCCCTCACCCAGGGCCGCAAATGCTTCTACACCACCCCCATCAAGGCGCTGTCGAACCAGAAGTACCAGGACCTGGTGCGGCGGTACGGCCCCGAGAAGGTCGGCCTGCTGACCGGCGACAACAGCGTCAACGCCGAGGCACCGGTGATCGTGATGACCACCGAGGTGCTGCGGAACATGCTCTACGCGGGCTCACAGACGCTGATAGGGCTCAGCTATGTGGTGATGGATGAGGTGCACTACCTCTCCGACCGCTTCCGGGGCGCCGTCTGGGAAGAGGTGATCATCCATCTC
This sequence comes from Streptomyces sp. NPDC029159, assembly GCF_055564055.1. Lineage (NCBI taxonomy): Bacteria > Bacillati > Actinomycetota > Actinomycetes > Kitasatosporales > Streptomycetaceae > Streptomyces > Streptomyces sp. NPDC029159. The sequence continues at coordinate 163,855 of NZ_JBVHWT010000007.1, read as the reverse complement.
CCCGAGTCGGTGACGCTGGTCTCGCTCTCCGCGACGGTCTCCAACGCCGAGGAGTTCGGGGACTGGCTGGACACCGTCCGCGGCGACACCGAGGTGATCGTCTCCGAGCACCGGCCGGTGCCGCTGTGGCAGCACGTCCTCGCGGGCCGCCGGATGTACGACCTGTTCGAGGAGCGGGAGGGCCGCGGCGGTGCCCGCCGGGAGGTCAACCCGGATCTGGAGCGGCTGGCCCGGCTGGAGAACAGCCGCCCGACCTCCGGCCGGGACAAGCGCCGCGGCCGGAATCTGCGCGAGGCGGACCGCGAGCGCGAGCGGCGCCAGCGCAGCCGCATCTGGACGCCGAGCCGCCCCGAGGTGATCGACCGGCTGGACAACGAGGGCCTGCTGCCCGCGATCACCTTCATCTTCAGCCGCGCGGGCTGCGAGGCGGCCGTCCAGCAGTGTCTGCACGCGGGGCTGCGCCTCAACGACCAGGAGGGCCGGGAGAAGGTCCGGCGGATAGTCGAGGCGCGGACCGCGGGCATCCCCGACGACGACCTCCATGTGCTGGGGTACTTCGAGTGGCTGGAGGGCCTGGAGCGCGGTGTCGCCGCCCACCACGCCGGGATGCTGCCGACGTTCAAGGAGGTCGTCGAGGAGCTGTTCGTGAAGGGCCTGGTCAAGGCCGTCTTCGCGACCGAGACGCTGGCGCTGGGCATCAACATGCCGGCCCGCTCCGTGGTGCTGGAGAAGCTGGTCAAGTGGAACGGCGAGCAGCACGCCGACATCACCCCGGGCGAGTTCACGCAGCTCACCGGGCGGGCCGGGCGCCGCGGTATCGACGTCGAGGGCCATGCGGTGGTGCTGTGGCAGCGCGGGATGAACCCGGGTGCGCTGGCCGGTCTCGCCGGGACGCGGACGTATCCGCTGCGCTCGTCGTTCAAGCCGTCGTACAACATGGCGGTCAACCTCGTCTCGCAGTTCGGGCGGCACCGCTCGCGCGAGCTGCTGGAGATGTCGTTCGCGCAGTTCCAGGCCGACAGGTCGGTCGTCGGGATCTCCCGGCAGGTGCACAAGAACGAGGAGGGTCTTGAGGGCTACCGCGCCTCCATGACCTGCCACCTCGGCGATTTCGAGGAGTACTCCCGGCTGCGGCGGCAGCTGAAGGACCGGGAGACGGAGCTGGCCAAGCAGGGCGCGGCGCACCGCCGGGTGGCGGCGGCCGCGGCGCTGGAGAAGCTGCGGCCGGGCGACATCATCCATGTCCCGGCCGGGAAGTACGCGGGGCTCGCGCTGGTGCTGGATCCGGGGATGTCCTCGGGCCGTACCGACCGGCAGCGGGGCTACGAGGTGCAGGACGGGCCGCGGCCGCTGGTGCTGACCGCCGAGCGGCAGGTCAAGCGGCTGGCGGCGATGGACTTCCCGGTGCCGGTCGAGGCGCTCGACCGGATGCGGATCCCGAAGTCGTTCAACGCCCGCAGCCCGCAGTCCCGCCGCGATCTGGCGTCCTCGCTGCGGACGAAGGCGGGGCATCACGTCCCCTCCCGGCACCGCAAGCCGCGTGCGGAGGCGGCCGACGACCGTGAGATCGCACGGCTGCGCAAGGACATCCGGGCGCATCCCTGCCACGGCTGCGACGAGCGTGAGGACCACGCCCGGTGGGCGGAGCGCTACCACCGGCTGCTGCGGGACACCCGGCAGCTGGAGCGCCGGATCGAGGGGCGGACGAACACCATCGCCCGTACCTTCGACCGGATCTGCGCGCTCCTGACCGAGCTGGACTACCTGGAGGCCGACACCGTCACGGACGAGGGCCGCCGACTGGCCCGGCTCTACGGCGAGTTGGACCTGCTGGCCAGCGAGTGTCTGCGCGAGGGCGTCTGGGAGGGGCTCGGCCCCGCGGAGCTGGCGGCCTGTGCGTCGGCGCTGGTCTTCGAGGCGCGGCAGGCGGACGACGCGGTGGCGCCGAAGCTGCCGTCCGGCAAGGCGCGGGACGCGCTGGCGGAGATGGTGCGGATCTGGGGCCGGCTGGACGCCCTGGAGGAGGACCACAAGATCAACCAGGCGGAGGGTGTCGGCCAGCGGGAGCCCGATCTCGGCTTCGCCTGGGCCGCCTACCGCTGGGCGTCCGGCTTCGGCCTCGACGAGGTGTTGCGGGAGGCGGAGATGCCGGCCGGTGACTTCGTCCGCTGGTGCAAGCAGCTGATCGACGTCCTCGGACAGATCGCGGTCGCCGCCCCGCCCGGCGGCACCGTCGCCCGCACGGCCCGCAAGGCCGTGGACGGCGTGCTGCGCGGCGTGGTGGCGTACTCGTCGGTGGGGTGAGACCGGGGGCGCCGACGCGGTGCCCGCTCACGATGCGGCGCCCGCCCCCTGCCCGGGGACGGGCGCCGCATCGTCGTCGGTGCCGGGTCAGGCCGCCGCGGGCTCCTGCTCCGCCTCGACCTGCTGGTTCCAGTCGCGCTTGGATGCCTGCCAGCCGTCCTCGTCGTGGCCGTTGCGCCAGTAGCCCGAGATCGACAGGGCCTCGCGCGGAACCTCGCGCTCGACGCGGAGGACGCGGCGCAGCTCCTTGACGAAGCCCGCCTCGCCGTGGACGAACGCCTGGATCCGCCCGGTGGGGAAGGCGAGCGCCTCGACGGCGGCGACGAGGCGGCGGCCGACCGGTGCGTCGCCGCGGTGCAGCCAGGTGATCTCGGCGCCCGCCGGTGCCGTCAGCGCCTGCTCCTCCTCGGGCCCGGCCACCTCGATGAAGGCGTGGACCGGTACGCCCTCCGGCATCCGGGCCAGCGACGCCGCGATGGCCGGGAGCGCGCTCTCGTCCCCGGCGAGCAGATGCCAGTCCGCCGTGGTCTCAGGGGCGTACGCGCCGCCGGGGCCGAGGAAGAGGACCTCGTCGCCCGGCTGCGCCGCGGCCGCCCACGGGCCCGCGACGCCCGCGTCGCCGTGGACCACGAAATCGACGGTCAGCTCGCGCAGCTCCGGGTCCCAGGCGCGCACCGTGTACGTCCGCGTCCGGGGCCACCGGTCGCGCGGCAGCTCGGCGCGGATCTGCGCGATGTCGAACGGCTCGGGGTAGACGACGCCGGGCAGCGGGAACACCAGCTTGATGTAGTGATCGCTGTAGGCGCCGGCGGCGAAGGCGGCGAGGCCCTCACCGCCGAGGACCAGCCGCACCATGTGCGGGGTGAGCTGTTCGGTGCGCCGGACCTCGGCGCGGTGCAGCGTCTGCTTCTTACGGGCGGGTCGCTCTGCTGCCACGGCGGTCTCCCCTGACGCGATAATTGGTTAGGTTTACCTAACTTAGCAGCTCACCCCTGGAGTGTGTCGAGCAAACGCTGGAGCGATCCGCCCAGGCCCCACCGCGCGGCGAGCGATTCCAGCCGTACGGGGTCCGCGGGCTCGCGGGGGAGCGCGAAGCCGCTCCGCGGCACCGGTACGTCGGTGGCCACCCGCACCACCTTCGGGGCGACCGCCAGATATGGCGCGGCATCGGTCAGCCGCCGGCGCTGGGTGGGGGTGAGCTTGGAAGCCGGGTCGGCGGCCGCCGCGATGATCCCGTCCAGGTCACCGTAGGCGTCGAGCAGCTTGGCCGCGGTCTTCTCGCCGATGCCCGGCACGCCCGGCAGGCCGTCGCTCGGGTCGCCGCGCAGCAGCGCCAGGTCCGCGTACCCGCGTCCGTCGACCCCGTACTTCTCGCGCAGCAGCGCCTCGTCGGTGACCTGGAGGGTGCCGACGCCCTTGAGCGGATAGAGGATGCGGATGCCGCGTGCGTCGTCGACCAGCTGGTAGAGGTCGCGGTCGCCGGTGACGACGTCGACCGGGCCGCTCGCGCGGGCGGTGAGCGTGCCGATGACGTCGTCCGCCTCGTACCCCGCCGCGCCGACGCGGGCGATGCCCAGCGCGTCCAGGACCTCCTCGATCACCGGGACCTGCGGGGAGAGGGTGTCGGGGATCTCCTCCTCGTCCGGGTCCGCGGAGCCCGCGGGGGCCTCGGCGGCGACCCGGTGTGCCTTGTAGGAGGGGATCAGGTCGACCCGCCACTGGGGGCGCCAGTCGGCGTCCATGCAGGCGACCAGGTCATCGGGGTGATGGTCCTGGACGAGCCGGGCGATGAAGTCCAGCAGGCCGCGCACCGCGTTCACCGGGGTGCCGTCCGGGGCCCGGACCGAGTCCGGGACGCCGAAGTACGCGCGGAAGTAGAGGGAGGCGGTGTCGAGGAGCATCAGGCGTCGAGTCACCCCCGCATGATGCCGTACGGCGGAAACCTCCCAGGAGTACGGCTCAAACGTGCCCCAGATGTGAGGTGGGTCACCGGATGGTTTGAGCCAGATAAAGGGGGGCAGGCGCGCACCCGGAGCGGACCCGATAAGCGTTTCAACATTTTTATCGGTGTAGGCGGGCGGATCCCGTCCCTCTCCACGACCTGTCTACGGGGGTGGCAGGTCGTTTCTCGTGCGACAAGAGAGGTGTATGTGTCCAGGCTTCAAGCCGAGCACCTGTACATGGTGTTCGGCAGACGACCGAAGGACGCGGTGCGCAGGCTCCAGGAGGGAGCCGACCGCGACGAACTGCGCGCCGAGGGCACCACCGCCGCGGTGATCGACGCATCGATCGAGGTGGACGAGGGCCAGATCTTCGTCGTCATGGGTCTGTCCGGGTCCGGTAAGTCCACGCTGCTGCGGACTCTGAACGGGCTGCTGGAGCCGACCGCCGGAACCGTCCGGTTCGACGGCGAGGACCTGACCTCGCTCAGCGCCAAGGAACTGCGCAAGGTCCGCTCCGAGAAGATCTCCATGGTCTTCCAGCACTTCGCGCTCTTCCCGCACCGCAGCGTGCTGGAGAACGCCGCCTACGGACTGGAGGTCCAGGGCGTTCCGCGCGCCGAGCGCGAGCGGCGCGCCTACGAGGCGCTGGAGCTGACCGGCCTCAAGGGCTGGGAGGAGTCCTGGCCGGACGAGCTGTCCGGCGGTATGCAGCAGCGCGTCGGCCTGGCCCGCGCGCTCGCCACCGACGCCGACCTGCTGCTGATGGACGAGTCCTTCAGTGCGCTGGACCCGCTGATCCGCCGCGACATGCAGGATCAGCTGCTGGAGCTCCAGAAGACGCTGAAGAAGACCATCGTCTTCATCACCCATGACCTCAACGAGGCGATGCGCCTCGGCGACAAGATCGCCGTCATGCGCGACGGCCGTATCGTGCAGATCGGCAGCGCCGAGGACATCCTCGTCCGCCCGGCCAACGACTACGTCGCCTCCTTCACCCAGGACGTCGACCGCACCCGGGTGCTGACCGCCGGCGCGATCATGACCGGCACCGACGAGGTGCTGGGCACCACCGGCCCGGACGGCAAGGAGATCGCCACCCTCGACGACTTCCTCGCCGCCGCGCCCGCCGTCGTCGGCAAGGACGCCCCGATCGTCGACCTCTTCACGCCCTGCTCGGTCAGCACCGTGCCGGTCGCCGTGGCCGACAAGGCGGGCAAGGCCATCGGCGCCGTCCGCGCCGACCGGCTGCTCGCCGCGATCGGTGAGGACGACGGCGAGCCCGCGGCCCCCGCGCCGCGCCCGGCCCCGGCGGACAAGCTCACGAAGGCCGCCGCCGCGGACGCGAAGAAGGACGCGGAAGCGCCCGAGGACAACGACCCCGAGGGCAAGGTGAGCGCCGGTGCCTAGGATTCAGATAGGCAGCTGGGCCAGCGACGCCGTCGACTGGCTCACCCACCACGCCGCCTGGCTCTTCGACTTCGTCACGTACGTACTCAACGGCTTCTACACCGGCATCCACGCGGTCCTCGCCGGTCCCGAGCCGCTGATCCTCGCCGGGATCTTCGCGATCATCGCCTGGTGGCTGCGGGGCCTGCCCGCCGCGGTCCTCACCTTCCTCGGCTTCGCGCTGATCGACTCCATCGAGCAGTGGGACGAGACGATCTCGTCGCTCTCGCTGGTGCTGGTCGCCTGCATCATCACCATCGCGGTCGCCGTGCCGCTCGGTATCTGGGCCGCCCGCAGCCGCGTCGTCGGCGGTGCGCTGCGCCCGGTCCTCGACCTGATGCAGACGATGCCCGCGATGGTCTACCTGATCCCGGGCATCCTCTTCTTCGGCCTCGGTGTCGTCCCCGGCATCGTCTCCACCATCGTCTTCTCCATGCCGCCCGCCGTCCGCATGACGGAGCTGGGCATCCGGCAGGTCGACGAGGAACTGGTCGAGGCGGCCGAGGCTTTCGGCACCCACCCGCGGCGCACCCTCTTCCGGGTGCAGCTGCCGCTGGCGCTGCCGACGATCATGGCCGGTGTCAACCAGGTCATCATGCTGGCGCTGTCCATGGTCGTCATCGCCGGTACCGCCGGTGGCGGCGGTCTGGGCGGTTCGGTCTACAACTCGCTCAGCTCCGTCGATGTGAAGCTGGGCGCCGAGGCCGGTCTCTCCGTCGTCATCCTCGCCGTCTACCTCGACCGGATGACCGGCGCCCTCAACCAGCGGGTCTCGCCGCTGGGCCGCCGCGCCCTCGCCAAGGCGCAGGCCGCGCTCGGCGGGCTGAAGTTCCTGCGCTGGAAGCCGGCCACCTCGCTGGCGACCGTCGGCGTCGTCGTCCTCGCGCTGGTCGCGGGCGGTATGAGCTACGCCGGCAAGGACTCCGGCGGCGCCGCGGCCGGCAACGACGGCCACGGCCGTCCGATCAGCCTCGGCTACGTCAACTGGGACGAGGGGCGCGCCACCACCTTCCTGTGGAAGGAGATCCTGGAGCAGCGCGGCTTCAAGCCGAAGGTCCAGGCCCTGGAGGCCGGTCCGCTCTTCGCCGGTCAGGCCCGCGGCGACATCGACGTCCAGTCCAACGCCTGGCTGCCGACCACGCACGCGGAGTACTGGAAGCAGTACAAGGACAAGCTGGAGGACCTCGGCGCCTGGTACGACAAGACGTCGCTGGAGATCGCCGTCCCGTCGTACATGAAGGACTTCAAGTCCCTCGACGACCTCAAGGGCAAGGGCTCCACCTTCGGCGGCAAGATCATCGGCATCGAGCCGGGTGCCGGTGAGATGAAGATCCTGAAGAGCAAGGTCCTCAAGGAGTACGGCCTCTCCGGCGAGTACAAGGTCCAGGACTCCACGACCTCCTCGATGCTGGCCGAGCTCCAGCGGGCGTACGCGAAGAAGAAGCCGATCGCCGTCCCGCTGTGGTCGCCGCACTGGGCGTACAACAAGTACGACCTGACCAAGCTGAAGGACCCCAAGGGCGCCTTCGGCTCCGGTGACAGCCTGCACATGCTGGGCCGCAAGGGCTTCTCCAAGGACGAGCCGCTGGTCGCCGGGTGGATGAAGAACTTCCACCTGGACGAGGACCAGCTCACCAGCCTGGAGAACGAGATGCAGTCCGCCGGCATCGGACACGAGCAGGAGGGTGTCCGCGCCTGGCTGAAGAAGAACCCCGGTCTGGTCGACAAGATCGCGCCGTCCAGCCACGCCTCGTACGCCAAGGGCAAGGACGCCGGCAAGGCGCCCGACATCGGCTACCCGGCGTGGGACGAGGGCATCGCCACCACGTACCTGTGGAAGAACGTCCTGGAGAAGCGCGGCTACAAGCCGAAGCTGCACAACCTCGACGTCGGCCCGATGTGGACCGGCCTGTCGACCGGCCAGATCGATGTCGAGACCGACGGCTGGCTGCCGGTCATGCAGAAGCAGTACTGGGAGAAGTACGAGAAGAGCCTCGTCGACATCGGTCCCTGGTACGACAAGACGTCGGTGGAGATCGCGGTGCCGTCCTACGTCAAGGACGTCAAGACCCTCGACGACCTGCGCAAGCACAAGGACGAGTTCGGCGGCAAGATCATCGGGATCGAGCCGGGCACCGGTGCGATGAAGCGCCTCAAGAGCACCGTCGCCCCGGCGTACGGCCTCCAGGACTTCCAGGTCACCTCCGCCGGTACCAGTGCGATGCTCGCCGAACTCCAGCGGGCGTACGCCAAGAAGGAGCCCATCGCGGTCGTCCTGTGGTCGCCGCACTGGGCGTACAGCAAGTACGACCTGACCAAGCTGAAGGACCCCAAGGGCACCTGGGGCGCCGAGAACCACATCACCTCGATCGGCAACAAGAGCTTCCCGAAGGAATTCCCCGAGTTCCACGGCTGGCTGAAGAACTGGAAGATGACCCCCGACGAGCTGAACAGCCTGGAGAAGGACATTCAGGACGCCGGTAAGGGCAACGAGAACAAGGGTGTCCAGAAGTGGATCGATGCCCACCCGGGCATCGTCGACAAGATGGCTCCTGTGAAGTAACACGCACGGCACACCCGTCGCACGGTGCGGGCCCCGCCCCCGGCAGTACGCCGGGGGCGGGGCCCGTTTCCGTCCGCGCACCGGCCCGTGCCGCTCAGCCCCCGGCCGCGGCCACCAGCGCCGCCACCACCCGCGGGTCGTCGCCGGCCTCCGGATGCCACTGCACGGCCAGCGTGAACGCGCGCGCGTCCGGGTCCTCCACCGCCTCCACCGTGCCGTCCGCCGCGTACGCCGAGACCCGCAGGTTCCGGCCGAGGCGGTCGACGGCCTGGTGGTGGTAGGTCGGGACGGAGACCTCCTCGGGCAGGACGGCCGCCAGCGCGGTGCCGCCGACCGGGGTGACGGTGTGCCGGGCGAAGGTGCCGGGCGGGCCGTTGTGTCCGTCGAGATGCTGGACGAGCGTGCCGCCGCGCGCGACGTTCAGCAGCTGGAGCCCGCGGCAGATGCCGAGCAGCGGGACGCCCGCGGCGGACGCCGCGTCGATCAGGGCGAGTTCCCAGGCGTCCCGGGCGGGTGCGGGCGGCCCGGTCCGCGGGTCCGGTGCGGCGCCGTAGCACTCGGGGGCGACGTCCGCGCCGCCCGCGATGATCAGCCCGTCCAGCCGGGCGACGGTGGCGGCGGCGGTCTCCGGGGCGTCCGGCGGCAGCAGTGCGGCGATCCCGCCCGCCCGCTGGACGTGCCGGTGGTACCCGGCGGGCAGCACGGCGGCGGGCTGCGTCCACACGCCCCACCGCGCCGCGTCCTCCAGATACGTGCTGATACCGATGAGCGGCCGGTGCATCGGGTCCTCCGTACGGGGTCGGGGGCGGAGTCGGGTGCGGCTGCGGGGTCAGCCGCGGTCCAGTTCGGCCTCGGCGGCGGCCAGCGCGGCGAACTCCTCCTCGGGCGCCGCGGCCACCAGCCGGTGCCGGGACCAGCATGCGAAGTACACCAGCGCCACGCCGTACACGCCGAGCGCGATCAGCGCCGCGTCCTTGTCCACCAGGAACGTCGCCACCAGCGCCGCACAGGCCAGCACGAAGGCGACGGCCGAGGTCAGCATCCCGCCCGGGGTGCGGTACGGCCGGTGCAGCCCCGGCTCGCGGCGCCGCAGCACCAGGTGCGAGAGCGCCATCAGGGCGTACGAGATGGTGGCGCCGAAGACCGCGACGTTCAGCATCCGGGCGCCGTCGCCGGTGGCCGCCGCGAGGGCGAAGCCGAGGGCGCCCGGCACCAGCAGGCCCAGGTAGGGGGCCTTGCGGCGGCTCGTCAGGGAGAGGAAACGTGGCAGGTACCCGGCCCGGGAGAGGGCGAAGAGCTGCCGGGAGCCGGCGAAGATCAGCGAGAAGAACGAGGCCACCAGACCGGCGAGCCCCGCGTAGTTGACGATCCGGCTCACCACCGTCGGGGTGCCGTGCGGCTGGAGCGCCTGCACCAGCGGGTCGCCGACCGACTGGATCGCGGCGCTGCCGCGGGCGCCGGTCGCGGCGGTGAAGGTGACCAGCGCGAGCAGCAGCAGGACGCCCATCGCGGAGGCCATCGCCCGCGGCAGCACCCGCGCCGGATCCCGGGTCTCCTCCGCCGCCAGCGGCACGCCCTCCACGCCGAGGAAGAACCACATCCCGAACGGGAACGCCGCCCAGATGCCGAGCAGCCCGAACGGCAGCCAGGACGAGGCGCCGAACGCGTGCGCGCGGACCGGGATGTCGTCGAGCGCGTCCACATGGAAGTCGCTGAACGCGGCGACGGCGAAGACCAGCAGCGCGGCCACCGCGACGGCGGTGACCACCAGGCTGAAGCGCAGCGCCTCGCCCACGCCCCACAGATGGATGCCGATGAAGACGACGAAACAGGCCAGGTGGACCGGCCAGCCGGAGTGCAGGCCGAACAGGCCGAGCGATTCGACGTAGTCCCCGATGAAGATCGAGATGGCGGCGGGCGCGAGAACGTACTCGATGAGGATGGCGGTGCCGGTCAGGAAGCCGCCCCAGGTGCCCAGCGCGCGCCGGGCGAAGCCGTAGCCGCCGCCCGCGGTGGGCAGCACCGACGCCAGCTCCGCCAGCGCGAAGACCAGGCAGGTGTACATCAGCCCCATCAGCACGGCGGCGACGGCCAGTCCGCCGAACCCGCCGTGCGCCAGGCCGTTGTTCCAGCCGGAGAAGTCGCCGGAGACGACGTAGGCGACGCCGAGCCCGGTCAGCAGCAGCGGGCCCGCGCTGCCGCGCCGCAGCGACCGCCGCTCCAGATAGGCGTCCTCGGCGGAGGGTTCCCCGGGGCCGGTCCCAGGCGGTGCGCTCTGCGGTTCCGTACGGTCGGCCATCAGCCGCTCCTGCTCGCCGGTGGTCCGGGGCGCCCGGGACGGACGGCCCGAATAAAGGTTCAGCGGCATACCTTTGCCCGGCCGGCGGGGCGGGCGCAAGACCCGTGCGGGAAACGGCGGCCGGACCGGGGGAGCGCCCGGCATCTTCGCAGTCTCACCCTCCGGGGCGGGTGAGAAACCCTCGCAGCAACGCCGCCGTGCCGCCGCAGTGTTCGCGCGCCACCTCGCGGGCGCCGTCCGCGTCGCCCTCCAGCACCGCCTCCACCAGCGCGTCGTGCTGCGTCTGGGAGTGCTCCAGATTGCGGACCAGCAGCGGGATGCAGTCCAGCAGATCGTTCACCCGGGCGCGCACCGCCGCGTACTGCGCCGCGAGCGAGGGGGAGCCGGACAGCTCCGCGAGGGTGAGATGGAGCAGGGTGTCGCAGCGGCGGTACTCGGCCAGCGGCGCGTCGTGGGTCGCGGTCAGGCAGGCGCGCAGCCGGGCGGCGTCCGCGTCCGGCAGGCCGTGCGCCGCGCAGAGTCCGGCGGCGCCGGTCTCCAGCACCTCGCGGAAGCGCAGCGCGTCCTCCAGATCGATCAGGTCGGTCCGGCGGCGCAGCTCCGCCTCGCCCGGATGCCCGTCGCGCGCCCGGACGAACGTGCCGCCGTACCGCCCGCGCCGGCTCTCCACCAGCCCCTCGTCCTGAAGGACCTTCAGCACCTCGCGCAGCGTCACCCGGCTGATGTGCAGCCGGTCGGCCAACTCCCGCTCCGCGGGCAGCCGTTCGCCCTGTGCCACCAGGCCCAGCCGGACGATCTGGAGTATCTGCTCCAGCGCCTCCTCGAAGCCGTTGCCCGCCCGCACCGGCCGCAGCACGGGTGCCAGCCCATCCGCCGCACCGTCCATCCCGACCCCTTCCCAACCAATGGTTCGTATGCATACCTTATTCCGGCCGGAGGCCCTGGCGACTCCGGACCGCAGCGACAGGAGGCAACACCGTGGCCCACCGCACGCCCCCGCTCTCCGTGGAGGAGCTGAGCGCACTCGTCGCCGCAGGGGAGATCGACACCGTCGTGCTCGCCTTCACCGACATGCAGGGACGGCTCCAGGGCAAGCGGTTCGCCGCCCGCCACTTCCTCGACTCCGTCCTCGACCACGGCACCGAGGGGTGCAACTACCTCCTCGCCGTGGACGTCGACCTCAACACCGTCGACGGCTACGCCATGTCGTCCTGGGAACGCGGCTACGGCGACTTCGCGATGCACGGCGACCGCGCCACCTTGCGCCGCACCCCCTGGAACCCGGGCACCGCCCTGATCACCGCCGACCTCACCTGGCACGACGGCACGCCCGTCACCGCCTCGCCCCGGCAGATACTCCGCCGCCAGCTCGACCGCCTCGCCGAGCGCGGACTGCACGCCTTCGCCGGCACCGAGCTGGAGTTCCAGCTCTTCAAGGACACCTACGAGGACGCCTGGTCACGCGGCTACCGCGACATGACCCCCGCCAATCAGTACAACGGCGACTACTCCGTCCTCGGCACCGGCCGTGTCGAGCCCGTGCTGCGCCGCATCCGCAACGAGATGGGCGCCGCCGGGATGACCGTCGAGTCCGCCAAGGGCGAGTGCAATCTCGGCCAGCACGAGATCGTCTTCGTCTACGACGACGCCCTCACCACCTGCGACCAGCACGCCGTCTACAAGACCGGCGCCAAGGAGATCGCCGCCCAGGAGGGCATGGCGCTCACCTTCATGGCCAAGTACGACGAGCGCGAGGGCAACTCCTGCCACATCCACCTCTCGCTCCGCGACGACGACGGCGCCTCCGTCCTCGCCGACCCCGACGGCCCGCACGGCATGTCCGCGCTGATGCGCCACTTCCTCGCCGGACAGCTCGCCGCCCTGCGCGACTACACCCTCCTGTACGCCCCCAACATCAACTCCTACAAGCGCTACCGCCCCGGCTCCTTCGCCCCCACCGCCGTCGCCTGGGGCCCCGACAACCGCACCTGCGCCCTGCGCGTCGTCGGCCACGGCGCCGCCCTCCGCCTGGAGAACCGGCTGCCCGGCGGCGACGTCAACCCCTACCTCGCCGTCGCCGGGATGATCGCCGCCGGACTCCACGGCATCGACCGCGCGCTGGAACTGCCGGACGCCTGCACCGGCAACGCCTACGACGGCGACGCCGCCCACGTCCCCGCCACCCTCCGCGAGGCCGCCGACCTCTGGGAGCGCAGCGCCCTCGCCCGCGAGGCCTTCGGCGACGACGTCGTCGACCACTACCGCCACATGGCCCGCGTCGAACAGGACGCCTACGACGCGGCCGTCACGGACTGGGAGCGTTTCCGCTCCTTCGAGCGCATGTAAGGACTGCCCGTGCCGCACGAGCTGGACATCATCAACCCGGCGACCGAGGAGACGGTGGCGACCGTCCCCGTCACCTCCCCCGAGGAGGTCGACGCCGCGGTCCGGCGGGCCGCCGCCGCCCAGGAGAAATGGGCCGCCCTCGCCCCCGCCGACCGTGCCCGTCTGCTGCGCCGCTTCGCCGACACCGTCGACGCCCACCTCGACTCCCTCGCCCACCTCGAACTCCTGGAGGCCGGCCACCCGTTGGCCAACGCCACCTGGGAGGCGGGCAACGTCCGCGATCTGCTCCACTACGCCGCCGGGGGAGCGGAACGCCTGACGGGCAGCCAGATCCCGGTCGCCGGGGGCCTCGACGTCACCTTCCGCGAACCGCTCGGCGTCGTCGCCGTCATCGCCCCCTGGAACTTCCCGATGCCGATCGCCGCGTGGGGCGCCGCCCCCGCCCTCGCCGCCGGCAACGCCGTCCTCCTCAAGCCCGCCGAGACCACCCCGCTCACCGCCCTCCGCCTCGCCCGCCACGCCCTCGACGCCGGGCTGCCCGAAGGGCTCTTCCAGGTGCTGCCCGGCGAGGGGAAGGTCACCGGCGCCGCCCTCGTCGACCACCCGGGCGTCGCCAAGGTCGTCTTCACCGGCTCCACCGCCACCGGCCGCCACATCGCCGCCCGCTGCGCCGCGCAGACCAAACGCCTCACCCTCGAACTCGGCGGCAAGAGCCCCAACATCGTCTTCGCCGACGCCGACCTGGAGGCCGCCGCCGCGGCGGCCCCCGGCTCCTTCCTCGACAACACCGGCCAGGACTGCTGCGCCCGCAGCCGGATCCTCGTCCAACGCTCCGTCCACGACCGCTTCATGGAGCTGCTGGAGCCCGCCGTCAAGGCGTTCACCGCGGGTGACCCGGCCGACCCGGACACCCGCATGGGCCCGCTGATCTCCGCCGCCCAGCGCGAGCGCGTACGGTCCTACGTCCCCGAGGGCGCGCCCGTCGCCATCCGCGGCGAGGCCCCCGAGGGCAAGGGTTTCTGGTACCCGGCGACCGTCCTTGCGGGCCACCCCGGCGACCGCGCCGCCGTCGAGGAGATCTTCGGCCCGGTCGCCGTCGTCCTCCCTTTCGACGACGAGGCCGACGCCGTCCGCCTCGCCAACGCCACCGACTACGGCCTCTCCGGCTCCCTGTGGACCCGCGACATCGGCCGCGCCCTGCGCGTCTCGCGCGCCGTCGCCGCCGGGAACCTCTCCGTCAACTCCCACGCCAGCGTGCGCTACCAGACCCCGTTCGGCGGCTTCAAACAGTCCGGCATCGGCCGCGAACTGGGCCCCGACGCCCTCACCGCCTTCACCGAGACCAAGAACGTCTTCATCCACGTCGAGGAGAGCTCGTGACCGACCAGACCCCCGTCTGCCGCCGCCTGGTGGACCGCACCGCCGTCGTCACCGGAGCGGGCAGCGGCATCGGCCTGGCCACCGCCCGCCGTCTGGCCTCCGAAGGCGCCCACGTCGTCTGCGCCGACATCGACGAGGCGGCGGGCAAGGCCGCCGCCGAGGAGACCGGCGGCCTCTACGTCCAGGTCGACGTCACCGATTCCGATCAGGTCGAGGCGCTCTACCGCACCGCCTTCGAGACCTACGGCTCCGTCGACATCGCCTTCAACAACGCCGGGATCTCCCCGCCCGAGGACGACTCCATCCTCACCACCGGACTCGACGCCTGGAAGCGCGTCCAGGAGGTCAACCTCACCTCCGTCTACCTCTGCTGCAAGCACGCCCTGCCCTACATGCGGCGGCAGTTCGAGCAGACCGGGCGCGGCGGCTCCATCGTCAACACCGCCTCCTTCGTCGCCGTCCTCGGCGCCGCCACCTCCCAGATCAGCTACACCGCGTCCAAGGGCGGCGTCCTCGCGATGTCCCGCGAACTGGGCGTGCAGTTCGCCCGCGAGGGCATCCGCGTCAACGCCCTGTGCCCCGGGCCGGTCAACACCCCGCTGCTGAAGGAGCTGTTCGCCAAGGACCCCGAGCGCGCCGCGCGCCGCCTGGTCCACGTGCCCGTCGGCCGCTTCGCCGAACCGGAGGAGATCGCGGCCGCCGTCGCCTTCCTCGCCAGCGACGACTCCTCCTTCGTCAACGCCGCCGAGTTCCTGGTCGACGGCGGTATCGCCGGGGCCTATGTCACCCCGGTGTGAAGACTGGGTAAAGTCGCACGTCACGGCCGGGACCGGCGCCAGCAGGTGCCGGTCCCGACACGTTTCCCATCCGCACCGGACACCGGAGTCCCCCATGCGCAGATCCGCCTTGGCCCTGGGCCTGGCCACCGCCGCACTCCTCGCCGGCAGCGTCCCGGCGACCGCCGCGGCCCCCGCCCGCACCGAGCCGTCGCACGCCACCCGCTGCCCGCAGCTCTCCCGCGACCTGCCCTGGTACGGCGACAACCGCGCCAAGCTCCAGCGCACCATCGACACGCGCGGCACCTGCGAGAACCCGGGCCTCGCCCACGGCCACGGCCGCGCCCCCGTCGCCGCGTTCGACTGGGACAACACCATGACCAAGAACGACGTCACCGACGCGACGCTCAACTGGTCCCTGCTGAACGACAAGATCCTGCGGCCCGCCCACTGGCGCGACACCAGCAAGTGGATGACGCCCGCCGCCGACCGCGCGCTGACCGCCGCCTGCGGCACCGCCGTCCCCGTCGGCTCCCCGCTGCCCACCTCCACCGACGCCGACTGCGCCGACGAGATCCTCCAGATCCGCGCCGAGGCGAAGACGATGAGCGGGCAGGAAGCTTTCTCCGGCACCTGGAACCACCGCCGCACCGTCCCCGAATACGCCTGGGTGCCGCAGCTGTTCGCCGGCCACACCGAGGACGAGGTCCGCGCGTACGCCGCCGCCGGCCGCAAGGCCGCCCTCGCCGCCCCCGTCGGCGCCACCGTCAAGGTCGGCACCCACACGCTCCCCGCGTACGTGCGCTACTACGACCAGCAGAAGGACCTGGTCCGTACCCTGCGCAAGGCCGGGTTCGACGTCTACATCGTCTCGGCGGGCTCCAAGCCGGTCACCGAGGTGTGGTCCCGCTCCCTCGGCTTCGACCGCGCCCACACCATCGCCATCCGCAGCATCCTCGACGACGAGCGGAAGCTGACGTACCGGACGCAGGGCTGCGGCGACATGCCCGACTCCCAGGGTGACGCCATCCCCTACATCGACGGCAAGCGCTGCTGGATCAACCAGGAGATCTTCCACATCAAGGGCGCCGAGGCGTGGCGCAAGCAGGACCCCGCGCACCGCATCGCCCTCGGCGGCGGTGACGCCGACACCGACTCGACCTTCGTCGCCGACGCCACCGGCTCCCACCTGGTCATCAACCGCAACAAGACCGAGGTCATGTGCCGCGGTTACGACAACGCCGACGGCCGCTGGGTGATCAACCCGATGTTCATCGACCCGCTGCCCCGCAAGTCCGGCAGCTACCCCTGCGCCACCCAGGGCTACATCAACACCGACGGTGTCCTCGGCCCGCTGCGCCGCCCCGACACCACCGTCGTTCCCGACCAGAAGGACCGCATCCACGGCTGAACCACCGGCCGGACCGCACGGGGTTGTGCGCGCGGTCCGGCCACCGGGCTCCCACGGGGCCCGGCACCGGGGGAGCCCCGGGCCCGTCACGGCGCCCGGGGTTCCCCGCTTCCGTCACCTCACAGGAACGTGCGGCCCTCGCCCCGGTACGTCGCCACCGTCGCGACCACCCGGTCGCCGTCCACCAGCCGCAGCGCATCGAACCGTTCGCACAGTTCACCGGCCTTGGCGTGGCGGAACCACACCTTGTCGCCGAGCGCCAGCCGGTCGGCGGCCGCCCCCAGCAGCGGCGTCTGCACCTCGCCCGGTCCCTCCTGCGGGTCGTAGCGCAGCCCGGCCGGGAGGTACGGCTCCGGCAGCCGGTCGGTGCCCGCCGCCCCCGACGCCGGATAGCCGCCGCCCAGCACCGTCACCACACCGGGCCCGGGGCGGCGCACCACCGGCTGGGCGAAGAGCGCCGCCGGACGCCCCCGGAACGACCGGAAGTTGTCGAACAGCCGCGGGACGAACAGCCCGGACCCGGCCGCGATCTCGGTGACCGCCGCCTCCGCCGCGGTGTGCTGCACACTGCCGGTGCCGCCGCCGTTGACGAACTCCAGCCGCGGCGCCACCGCCCGCACCGCCCGCACCGCCTCCCAGCGCCGCGCCGCCAGCTCCTTGCGCGCCGCCGCCTGCATCATCCGCACCGTTCGCGAGAACACCGGCCGCCCCGCGACCTCGTCCCCGACGCCCGCCACATGCCCCTCGTACGCCATCAGCCCGACCAGCCGGAAGCCGGGGCGGCGCACCACCTCACCGGCGAGCGCGGCCAGTTGGGACGGTCGGCGCAGCGGCGACCGGCGGGTACCGATCCGCAGCGCGCCGCCGCCGATCCGGTACGAGGTGTCCAGCTCCAGGCAGACGCGTATCTCCGCGCCGCGGCCTGCGGGGCGGCAGGCGTCGATCAGGTCCAGCTGCGCCGGGTCGTCGACCATCACCGTCACCGCGGCGGCCGCCCGGGCGTCCGCCGTCAGCTCGGTGAGCGCGGCGCGGTCCGCCGTCGGGTACGCCAGCAGCACGTCACCGAAGCCCGAACGCGCCAGCCACAGCGATTCGTCGAGCGTGAAACTCATGATCCCCGCGAAGCCGTCCCGGGCCAGCACCCGCTCCAGCAGCGCCCGGCAGCGCACCGACTTGCTCGCGACCCGGATCGGCTTGCCCTTGGCGCGGCGCACCAGATCGTCGGCGTTCGCGTCGAAGGCGGCCAGATCGACGACGGCCAGCGGCGCGTCGATTCCGGCGGTCGCACGGTCGTAACGGGCTTTGTCGCCATACGCGACGGCGGGGTCCTGGGACATGGCGGCAGCCTGCCAGACCCCGCTACCGCTGGGTAGGGGCCGGGAACCCGGCGGACCGGCCACGGGGGTACGGGCCGGTCCACCGGAGACCGTAGAGTGTCCGGACGCCGTAACCAGCAGGTCAGCGGCGTTTTACGGGATATCGACCACCTTGCCCCGATTGCCGTGCGGGGGCGGGTGTGCGGCGCGAGGGGGGCGCGGGTGAGCACCGAGGCGGACTCTGCCGGAAAGCGGACACTCCCCCCGATACCCCCGCCCCCGTCCTACCCCCCGGCCAACCTGGAACGCGACACCGCGAGCCTGCCGGTGATCCGCCTCGACGCCCCGCCCGTGCCGGATACGCCGCCGCTGCCGCCCCGTCCGTCGGCGGACCCGGTGGCGGACGCGGGGGCCGAACCGGCCGCACCGCCCGCGAAGGGCCGGTCGCCGAAGGTGCGCGGCGGAAAGGTCCGGGCGGCGAAGGGCAGGCTGCTGAAGGGCCGTTCGGCGGGCGCCCGCCGCCGTGGGGGAGAGGCCGCCCCCGAGTCCCCGGCCCGGGCCTCCGGCCCGCGCGGCCGGGGCGACGAGTCGTCCCCGGAGGGCCCCCGCCGCCCCGGCGGAGACCCGGCGAAGGGCGGCCCGGCAGGCGTCTCCCGGACCCCGGCGGGCACCTCGCCGGTCTCCGCCGCGTCCCGCCGCGTCCCCGTCCCGCCCGCCGCGGCACTGGACGGCCCGGTCTCCGTCGCCCCGCCGCAGCCACCCCCCGGACGCGCCGTCTCCGCCCCGCCCGAACCGTCCCGCCCCGCCGCCGAACTGGACGGCCCCGCGCCGTCCGCGTCCTCACGATCCCTTCCGGAGGTACCCGTGGTGCGGGAGTCCACGACAGGACGGCCCGCGGGCGGGGACGGACCCGCTGCCGGGCCCACGCCGCCCGGGCCCGGGCGTTCGGCGGGACCTGCGGCGATGGGGGCGTCTGCTCCGGTGGGGGTGGGGGGCTCGGGGGCGGCCCCGGTGTCTGGATCGGCTGTGTCCGGTCCGCCCGCGTCGCCCGTCCCACCCGAGCCGGGTCCGTCCATGCCTTCCGGCTCGCCCACGCCGCCCACCCCGCCGCGGCCCCGGCCCTCCTCCCCGGGCTCCGCCCCCGCGCCCCCCGAGGAGGACGAGGCAACGGCCGTGCTGCGTCGGGCGCCCGCCGGGGACGGTGCCCAGAGGGCGGACGCCCCCAAGGCGACCTCCGCCTCGGTCTTCGAGCGCACCCCGGAGCCGGCCCCGGCTCCGGAGCAGGCGCCCGCCCCGCCGCGCACGCCGCCGGCCGCACCCGTGCGGACCTCGGCCTCGGCGACCCCGGCGCCGGACCCCGCGATCCCCGTCCGCGGACCGGGCGGCGCCCTCCCGCCCCCGCCGCGCCCGGCCGCGCCGCCCGTCGTGCCCCCGGTGGACACCGTCCCGAGCCCGGGGCGTGCGGGCGCCGCCGCGCGCCCCGCGAGCGCGCCCGGCGCACCGGCGCGTCCCACGGCACCGCCCGCCCCGGCCGCACCCCCGCGCCCGGCCGCCGCGCCTGCCGCCGTACCGGGCTTCCGGGACACCGCCGCCTACCACCTCGCCCGCAGCCAGGGCCTGTGGGCGCCCCGCGGCGGTGCCGGGCCCCGCGCCCGCGCCGCCACCCGGGGCCCGGGTGCCGGCCCGCCCCCGGGGCGCTCCGGCGGGCCGTTCCGGCCGCGTACCCCGCTGCCGCCGCAGGCCGCCGGGCCGCTGGGCCCGCCCCGTCCGCTGTCCGCGCCCCGCCGCCCGCTCTCCCGGGCGTTCGCCGCCGCGGCCTGCCTCGTGCTCGGCACCGGGCTCCTCTGCGGGGCGGTGGCCGGGAGCTGGCTCACCGAGGGCGCCGACACCCGTACCGCCGCCCAGATCGCGTACGACAACGGCCGCGACGCCTGGCACAACGCCCCCGTCGACGCTCTCTTCCCGCCGGTCGTCGACGGGATCGGCGCCGGGCCGGGCGGCTCCGACCGCCGCTGGACCCGTGTCGCCGTCGCCCCGGACCGCTCCTGCCCGGGCGCCGAGAACCCGGAGCTGACCAAGGCCCTCGCCCCGGCCGGATGCGTACGCCAGCTGCGCGCCACCTACCTCGACGCGACCCGCACCGACCTCGTCACCATCGGCGTCCGGACCGCCAGAGCCGACCAGGACACCATGAAGGCGCTGCGCCACCGCTTCGCCGCCAAGGGCCTCGCCGACGACGCGGACCTCATGCCCCGCACCTACGCCCCCGAGGGCACCCCGGCCGCCCCCTTCGGCGCCGACCAGCGCGCCAGCTGGACCGTGCGGGTGCTCACCGACATCCCCGTCGTCGTCTCCGCCGTCGCCGGGTTCGCCGACGGCCGCACCGTCACCACACCGCAGCCCGCCGCGGACGCCGTCCGGCCCGGCACCACCACCGTGGCCGCCGAAGCCGGGCTCGGCCACGACGCCAAGGGCCTCGCCGACCGCATCGAGGCCACCTTCCGCGCCGCGGCCGGCAGCACCACCCGCACCACGGAGGCATCCCCGTGACCCGAGCCCCGCTGCGCGCCGCCGCCCTGACCACGGTCCTGACCGCCGCCCTGGCGCCGCTGCTGACCGCCGCACCGGCCCGCGCCGACGGGATCCGCGCCCAGGAGTGGGCCCTGGAGGCCGTCCACGCCCAGGACGCCTGGCGCACCACCAAGGGCAAGGGCGTCACCGTCGCCGTCCTCGACACCGGTGTCGACGCCGACCACCCCGACCTGCGCGGCTCGGTCGCCCCCGAGAAGGACCTCATCGGCTTCGGCGCCGGCCCCGGCGACCCCCAATGGGCCGTCCACGGCACCGGCATGGCCGGGATCATCGCAGGTCACGGCCACGGCCCGGGGAAGGGTGACGGCGTGCTCGGCATCGCCCCGGAGTCCCGGATACTCCCGGTCCGGGTGATCCTGGAGGACGACGACCCGGCCCGGAAACGCGCCCGCGCCGAACGCGCCGGGGCCCTCGCCGACGGCATCCGCTACGCCGCCGACCACGGCGCCGACGTCATCAACCTCTCCCTGGGCGACGACAGCGCCTCCGCCCACCCCGAACCCCGCGAGGACGCCGCCGTCCAGTACGCGCTCGGCAAGGGCATACCCGTCGTCGCCTCCGCGGGCAACGGCGGCGAGGAGGGCAACCGCGCCTCGTACCCGGCCGCCTACCCGGGCGTCATCGCCGTCACCGCCGTCGACCGCTACGGCAGCCGTACGGACTTCTCCACCCGCCACTGGTACGCCACCGTCGCCGCCCCGGGCGACGAGGTCGCCACCGCCAACCCCGACCGCACCTACTACGAGGGGTGGGGCACCAGCCCGGCCGCCGCCTTCGTCTCCGGCTCCATCGCCCTCATCCGCGCCGCGCACCCCCGCCTGAGCCCCGCGCAGATCCGCCAGCTCCTCATGGACACCGCACAGGACCGCCCCGACGGCGGCCGGGACGACGACCGCGGCGCCGGCACCGTCGACCCCGCAGCCGCCCTCAAGGCCGCCGCCGACCTCGAACCGGCCGCCCAGAACCCGGTCCCCGCCACCCACACCGCACGCCACTTCGGCCCCGGCCGCACCGCCGAGGCCCACGGCACCGCCCCCGCGGGCTGGTTCCCCTGGACCGCCGCGGCCGCCGGCACCGCCCTCCTCGCCGCCGCCGCGGCCCTCTGGCGCGACCGCCACCCCACCCGCCTCTTCCGCTGACGGCCCGCGCTCCGCCCAGGCCGCAGGACCTCGTCCGGACGCCCGCAGTGATCATGCCCGGGCCCGATGCCCGCGCCCGCCCGGCCGCCATCCCGCCGGAGGTCTCCACGCCCGACGGCTCCACCGCGTACCTCGCCACCCAGGAATCGACCGGCGGCGCATTCGGGCTCCGCGGTGCGGCTCGCCCGCCGTGGACGAGAGGGCCCCGTGGCGACGGAAGGGCCCGGACCCGCCGGCGACGGCAGGCCCGGGCCCCTGCGGGTCACCCCGGATCCTTCCCCTACGACGCCGCGCCCGGCGCCCCCGAGGGCAGCGGTTCGACGCCCGTGATGCGGCGCGCCCGGTCCGGCTCGATGAGCACCATCACGCGCTGCTCACCCGGGAGCAGCCACTCGTACCCCGCCGCGCCGCGGTAGACGCGCGCCAGCTCGTCCATGTTCCGCTCCGCCTCCGGGCCCTCGACGAAGCGGACGGCGCGGCCGTGGATCTGCACCCGGTCGTACGGGTCGTCCGGGTCCGCGTGCGAGAGGCACACCCGCGGGTCGTGGCGGAGGTTGCGCTCCTTGATCCGCCCGACGGAGGTGTTGAACAGCAGCAGGTCCCCGGCGAGCCCCACCCACATGGGGCTCACATGCGGCGATCCGTCCGGGTTGACCGTGGCGACGTACCAGAAGGTCGGCGCCTCGATCCGGCGGCGGATGTCGTTCGGCAATTCGATCATGGAACCGATACTGCCCCCACCACGGCGGATACACCTCTCTCCGCCGTGCGTGGTGAGGACCACAGCGCCCGCGGGCCCCGCGGCACCCGCCCCCGGCCGCGCACCCCCGTGCCGCTAGGCTCGCCCCGTGGCGCAGAAGAACATCCCGGACCCCGGTTTCTCCGACGACGACGGCTCCGCCGACCCGGCCCTCGCGGCCGCGCTGGCCGCCTACGACCGCGACCGGAGCGCCGAACCGCAGCTCCTCGCGGCCCTCTCCGGCGCCCGCGTGCTGGTACCCGTCGTCGCCGTCCTCGGCGAGAGCGAGACCGGGCCCGACGGCCTGCGCCGCGAGAAGACCAGCGACATGGCCGTCCCCACCCTCCAGGCCCCCGACGGCCGCCGCGCGCTGCCCGCCTTCACCTCGATGGACACCCTCAAGCGCTGGCGCGCCGACGCCCGCCCGGTGGCGGTCCCGCTCCGCCAGGCGCTGCTGGCCGCCTCCCACGAGAAGGCCGACACCGTCGTCGTCGACCTCGCCGGGCCCGTCACCTACCAGCTCACCGGCCCCGCCCTGCGCGCCCTCGCCGAGGGCCGCCAGGACGCCGACCCGCGCACCGACCCGGCCGTCCTCGACGCGCTGCGCACCCTCCTCGCCGCCGAGCCCGCCGTCCGCATCGCCCACCTGGCCCCCTCGGCCGAAACCGATGCGACCCTCGCCCTCGGCCTCGCCGCCGACGCCTCCGCCGCCGACGTCGCCCACCGGTTGGCCCAGTCCCTCGCCACCGACGAGGAGCTGCGTGCCCGGCTGGTCCGCGGCCTCGACCTGGCCCTGCTGCCGCCCGGCGCGGAGCCGCCCGAGGAGCCCTTCTACCGCCGCTGACCCCGGCAGCCGGTACCTCCACCCGGCCCCGGGCCGCGCCCGCCCGACGGGCGCGCCGCTCTCCCCGGTCGCAGAATGCGAGGACAGCTCGGATCCACGCGAGGAGAGCACCTATGGAGACCACCGAGACCCGCACGGTCCTGTCCGAATTCCTCGGGACGCTGCTCCTGGTGTTCTTCGGCGTCGGCGCCGTGGTGCTGGCCGGTGAGTACATCGGAACCTTCGGCATCGCGCTGAGCTTCGGCTTCGTCATGCTGGCCATGGCCTACTCGCTCGGCCCGATCTCCGGCAGCCACATCAACCCGGCGGTGACCATGGGCATGCTGCTGGCCCGTCGCATCACCCTCCGGACGGCCGTGGAGTACTGGATCGCGCAGGTGCTGGGCGCCATCGTCGGCGCGGCGGTGCTCTTCCTGATCGCGAAGCAGATCCCGGGCCTGCGCACCAGCGAGTCCTTCGGCTCCAACGGCTGGGGCGACCGCTCCGCCGTGCATCTCAACACCGGCGGCGCCTTCGTCGCGGAGCTCGTGTTGACCTTCGCCTTCGTCTTCGTGGTGCTGTCCGTGACGCACAAGGTCGCGATCGTCGGCTTCGGCGGTCTGCCCATCGGCCTGGCGCTGGCCATGGTCCACCTCGTCGGCATCCCGCTCACCGGGACGTCGGTCAACCCCGCCCGCAGCATCGGCCCGGCGCTGTTCGCCGGCGGCGCCGCCATCACCCAGCTGTGGATGTTCATCGTCGCCCCGCTGATCGGCGGCGCACTCGCCGCGGTGGTGCACCGCTACACCCACCCGCCGTACGCCCCGGCCGTCGTCGCCGACGAGGTCGCCGCGGGCAAGCGGGAGAAGCCGGAGACGGCCTGACGGCGCCCCGTACGCACGACGGAGCCCCGGACCGCGCGGCGGTCCGGGGCTCCGTCGTGTGACATGCGCCGGGTCAGCCGTAGACCGGCCCGGTGAACTTCTCGCCCGGCCCCTGGCCCGGCTCGTCCGGGACGACCGACGCCTCGCGGAAGGCCAGCTGGAGCGACTTGAGGCCGTCGCGCAGCGGCGCCGCGTGGTACGAGCCGATCTCGGTGGCGCTCGCCGTCACCAGGCCCGCGAGTGCGTGGATCAGCTTCCGCGCCTCGTCGAGGTCCTTGTGGGCGTCGCCCTCCTCGGCGAGCCCGAGGTTGACCGCGGCGGAGCTCATCAGGTGCACGGCGACGGTGGTGATCACCTCGACCGCCGGGACGTCCGCGATGTCGCGGGTCATCGCGTCGAAGTCCGTCTCCGACGCGTCCGGGGCGTCGGGCTGCTGCGGGGTCTGGTCACTCATGTCGGGGCGCTTCGCTTCCTGCTGGAGGGGGATCGCGTCCAGCCTAAGACCCGTCCGCGCGGCTTCTGCCCCCGGCCGGGGCTCCGGTGACCGTGGGCTGTCCCCGGGCGTCGGCCGCCTTCCGCACGGATGTCCGCATCCGCCTGGGGCCCACCTCTTGACTCGTGTATTCTGGTGTTCCGACCGGCCGGACACCCAGGTGACCGGCCCACAAGTGGAGGCTCCGATCTCCCACCCGACCGACCTCAGGGTTGGCGGGTCAACGGTCCGGCTGCGCCCCGCGGAGACCTTCGCGGCGGTGTTCCTGAACCTTTCACGGAGCCCCGCCTGTGTCCCGTCCGGGGCGTTTTTTGATGTACCGGCGCGGTTGGTCACACCGAAACAGAACTGACGCGGCAGTCCGCCAGGCCGTCGCGTGGTGCTACCGAGGAGGATCCATCAGCGCCGAGCCCCGCATCAACGACCGGATTCGCGTCCCCGAGGTGCGACTCGTCGGTCCCAGCGGCGAGCAGGTCGGCATCGTGCCGCTTGCCAAGGCCCTGGAGCTTGCGCAGGAGTACGACCTCGACCTGGTCGAGGTGGCCGCGAACGCACGTCCGCCGGTCTGCAAGCTCATGGACTACGGAAAGTTCAAGTACGAGTCGGCCATGAAGGCCCGTGAGGCGCGCAAGAACCAGGCGCACACGGTCATCAAGGAGATGAAGCTCCGGCCGAAGATCGACCCGCACGACTACGACACCAAAAAGGGTCACGTCGTTCGGTTCCTCAAGCAGGGTGACAAGGTCAAGATCACGATCATGTTCCGTGGTCGCGAGCAGTCCCGCCCCGAGCTGGGCTTCCGGCTGCTGCAGCGGCTCGCGGCCGATGTGGAGGACCTCGGCTTCATCGAGTCGAACCCGAAGCAGGACGGCCGAAACATGATCATGGTCCTCGGTCCGCACAAGAAGAAGACCGAGGCGATGGCCGAGGCCCGTGAGGCGCAGGCCGCCCGCAAGGCGGAGCGCCAGGGCGGGGCCGCGGAGTCCCACGAGGAGCCCGCCGAGGCGTGATTCCCGGGCGCGCCCCGGAGATCGCGCCGGGGCACCCGCCCCGGACACAACCGATACATCTGACGCCCCCGTACGGCTCGGGCCGGTAGGGGGCGCCACTGACGAGGAGAGAACGGCGCATGCCGAAGAACAAGACGCACAGCGGGACCAGCAAGCGCTTCAAGGTCACCGGCTCCGGCAAGGTGCTGCGCGAGCGCGCCGGCAAGCGCCACCTGCTCGAGCACAAGTCGTCCCGCGTGACGCGTCGCCTCACCGGCAACGCCGAGATGGCCCCGGGCGACGCCAAGAAGATCAAGAAGCTTCTCGGCAAGTGAGTCGCCGCGCCCCGCTCCGTACGGGGCGCGCGACCAGGACCGGGACTAATCGAACCGGGCCGTGTGACGACCACCACGGCCCCGCTACAAGGAGTTAAGAAGTGGCACGCGTCAAGCGGGCGGTCAACGCCCACAAGAAGCGCCGGGCGATCCTGGAGCAGGCCAGCGGTTACCGCGGTCAGCGTTCGCGCCTGTACCGCAAGGCCAAGGAGCAGGTGACCCACTCCTTCGTCTACAACTACAACGACCGCAAGAAGCGCAAGGGCGACTTCCGTCAGCTGTGGATCCAGCGCATCAACGCCGCTGCCCGCGCCAACGGCATGACCTACAACCGCTTCATCCAGGGTCTGAAGGCCGCCTCCATCGAGGTCGACCGCAAGATCCTCGCGGACCTGGCCGTCAACGACGAGAACGCGTTCGCCGCGCTCGTCGAGGTCGCCCAGAAGGCGCTCCCGAGCGACGTCAACGCCCCGAAGGCCGCCTGAACACCGGCCTGACGACGTGACGAGCGGACCCGCAGGCACCGGCCTGCGGGTCCGCCGCCTTTTCACCGGACGCCCCCGCCTCTCCCCGCACCGAACCACAGAAGCGAGCCGCCGCCCATGGGCACCCCCGAGCTGATCTCCCCGCGGTCCCCGCGAGTCTCCGCCGCCCGGCGGCTGGCCCGCCGCGCCTTCCGGGCCAGGGAGCGCCGGTTCATCGCCGAGGGCCCGCAGGCCGTACGCGAGGCCATCGCGCACCGCACCGGCGGCGAGCCCACCCTCGTCGAGCTGTTCGCGACCGTCGAGGCGGCCGAGCGGCACGCCGAGATCGTCGCCGCCGCGCACGCCGCCGGCATCCGCGTCCACCACGCCGACGACCGCACCGTCGCCGACATCTCCCAGACGGTCACCCCGCAGGGCCTGGTCGGCGTCTGCCGCTTCCTGGACACACCGTTCGAGGACGTCCTCGCCGCCCGGCCGAAGCTGATCGCCGTCCTCGCGCACGTCCGCGACCCCGGCAACGCCGGTACGGTCCTGCGCTGCGCCGACGCCGCCGGGGCCGACGCGGTGGTCCTCACCGACGCCTCCGTCGACCTCTACAACCCCAAGTCCGTCCGCGCCTCGGTCGGCTCGCTCTTCCATCTGCCGGTCGCCGTCGGCGTCCCCGTCGAGCAGGTGATGGCCGGGCTGCACGGCGTCGGGGCGCGGCTGCTGGCCGCCGACGGCGCGGGCGACCGGGATCTCGACGCGGAGCTGGACGCCGGTTCCATGGGCGGCCCCACCGCCTGGGTCTTCGGCAACGAGGCGTGGGGCCTGCCGGAGGAGACCCGCGCCCTGGCCGACGCCGTCGTCCGGGTGCCCATCCACGGCAAGGCAGAGAGCCTCAACCTCGCCACCGCCGCCGCCGTCTGCCTCTACGCCTCGGCCCGCGCCCAGCGCACCGCCGGCGGCTGCCGCGCCGCCTCGTCCGCCTGACCCGTCCCGCCGGGTGTGCCCCGGCGGCGCAACCCCGAGCCGTCCGCCGGTGTTGTCAGTAGGGTGACGGGCCGGGGCCGGAGGGGGCTGGTGGGGATGGACACGAGGACATCGGACGACAGGGACGGGCGGCCGCCGGGCCGGGTGGCCGAAGAGGTGGGCGGGCCGGTGGTGGCGCCGGACGAACTGCCCGACGGGCTGGTCGTCGCCGACGCCGAGGCCACCGTCGTCTGCTTCAACGCCGCCGCCGCGAAGATCACCGGTATCCCCGCGGCCGACGCCCTCGGCCGCCCCCTGGACGAGGCGCTGCCGCTCCAGGACATGGAGGGCCGCCGCTGGTGGCGGCTGACCGACCCGTACGGCGGTCTCGCCATCCGGCGCGGGCAGCCCGAGCGCAATCTGCTGCTCGGCGGCCGCGAGGTGCTGGTCTCCGCCCGCTATCTCCGCGACGGCCGGTGCGGGCCGCTGCGCCGGCTGGTCGTCTCGCTGCGCGGCACCGAGGCCCGGCGGCGTACGGAGGTCAGCCACGCCGAGCTGATCGCGACCGTCGCCCATGAACTGCGCTCGCCGCTGACCTCCGTGAAGGGGTTCACCGCCACCCTGCTGCAGAAGTGGGAGCGGTTCACCGACGACCAGAAGCGGCTGATGCTGGAGACCGTCGACGCCGACGCGCACCGGGTCACCCGGCTCATCGCCGAGCTGCTGGACATCTCCCGCATCGACTCCGGGCGGCTGGAGGTGCGCCGCCAGCGGATCGACATGGTCGCGGCGGTGCGGCGGCACGTCCAGGCGCAGATCACCGCGGGGCGCGCCCCGGGCCGCTTCATGATCCGGGTGTGCGGGGCGCTGCCCGATCTGTGGGCCGACCCGGACAAGGTCGACCAGGTGCTGAGCAACCTGCTGGAAAATGCGGTGCGGCACGGCGAGGGAACCGTCACCATCGAGGTCGCGGCAGCCACGGTGACCAGCGGGGAGGGGACGGCGGTGACGGTCGGCGACGAGGGGGCGGGGATCCCCGAGGAGTCCATGGGCCGGGTCTTCACCCGCTTCTGGCGCGGCAGCAAACGCGGCGGTACCGGCCTCGGCCTCTACATCGTCAAGGGCATCGTCGAGGCACACGGCGGCGTCATCACCGTCGGCCGGGCCCCCGCGGGCGGCGCCGAGTTCCGCTTCGTGCTGCCCGCCGCCACTCCGGCCTTCATGGCCTGACCGCCCGGCGGCGGGCGCCCCCGCCCGGGGCTCGGACCGGCGTTGTCGGCCCGTCCCCTTAGACTTGCCCTTTGGCACCTTTGGCGCACAAGCATCGCGGGCACAGCGCGGGCTCGGCATCCGAAGTTTGTGATCGAAGAGGCGTGAAGCCAAGCCAGACCACCGGAAGCACGGGAAGAGATGTCCGCACCCAATAAGTCGTACGACCCTGTTGAGGTCGAAGCCCTGAAACCGGAAGAGATCGCCGCCCGGCTGGACGAGGCGCTGGCCGCCATCGCCGCCGCGGGCGACCTCGACGCGCTCGCCCAGGCGAAGATCGCGCACACCGGTGGCACCTCGCCGCTCGCCCTCGCCAACCGCGAGATCGGCGCCCTGCCCCCGCAGGCCAAGGCGGAGGCCGGCAAGCGCGTCGGCCAGGCCCGCGGCCGGGTGAACCAGGCGCTCAAGGCCCGCCAGGAGGAGCTGGAGGCGGAGCGTGACGCCCGCGTGCTGGTCGAGGAGGCGGTGGACGTCACCCTGCTGTACGACCGCACGCCCGCCGGCGCCCGTCACCCGCTGACCACCTTCATGGAGCGGGTCGCCGACGTCTTCGTCGCGATGGGCTACGAGGTCGCCGAGGGGCCCGAGGTCGAGGCGGAGTGGTTCAACTTCGACGCGCTCAACTTCGTGCCGGACCACCCCGCGCGCCAGATGCAGGACACCTTCTTCGTCCAGGGTGAGAACACCAAGGGCGATGAGTCCGGCGTCGTGCTGCGCACCCACACCTCGCCGGTCCAGGCCCGTACGCTGGTCGACCGCGAGCCGCCGGTCTACGTCGTCTGCCCCGGGCGGGTCTACCGCACCGACGAGCTGGACGCCACGCACTCCCCGGTCTTCCACCAGATCGAGCTGCTCGCCGTCGACGAGGGCCTGACCATGGCGGACCTCAAGGGCACCCTCGACCACATGGTCCAGGCGCTCTTCGGTCCGGACATGACCACCCGCCTGCGGCCCAACTACTTCCCGTTCACCGAGCCGTCCGCCGAGATGGACATGGTCTGCTACGTCTGCCGTGGCGCCTCCGTCGGCAACCCGGACCGCCCCTGCCGCACCTGCTCCAGCGAGGGCTGGATCGAGCTGGGCGGCTGCGGCATGGTCAACCCCCGGGTGCTGACCGCCTGCGGTGTGGACCCGGAGAAGTACAGCGGGTTCGCCTTCGGCTTCGGCATCGACCGGATGCTGATGTTCCGGCACAACGTGGAAGACATGCGCGACATGTTCGAGGGCGACGTCCGGTTCACCCGGCCGTTCGGGATGGAGATCTGAGATGCGTGTCCCGCTTTCCTGGCTGCGGGAGTACGTCGACCTGCCGGCGACCGAGACCGGCCGTGACGTACAGACCAAGCTCGTCGCCGTCGGCCTGGAGGTCGAGACGGTCGAGAAGCTCGGCGAGGGTCTGACCGGCCCGCTGGTGGTCGGCCAGGTGCTGACCATCGAGGAGCTGGAGGGCTTCAAGAAGCCGATCCGCTTCTGCACCGTCGACGTCGGCGACGCCAACGGCACCGGTGAGCCGCAGGAGATCGTCTGCGGCGCCCGCAACTTCGCCGTCGGCGACAAGGTCGTCGTGGTCCTGCCCGGCGCCGTCCTCCCCGGCGACTTCAAGATCTCCGCGCGCAAGACGTACGGCAAGAAGTCGCACGGCATGATCTGCTCCGGCGACGAGCTGGGCATGGGCGACGACGGCAGCGGCGGCATCATCGTGCTGCCCCCGGAGTCCGAGGTCGGCGCCGACGCCATCGAGCTGCTCCAGCTCGTCGACGAGGTGCTGGACATCGCGGTCACCCCCGACCGCGGTTACTGCCTCTCGCTGCGCGGCGTCGCCCGCGAGACCGCCACCGCGTACGGCCTGCCGCTGCGCGACCCGGCGCTGCTCGACGTCCCGCCGCCGAACTCCGGCGGCTACGCCGTGAAGGTCTCCGACCCGATCGGCTGCGGCCGCTTCACCGCCCGTACGGTCAGCGGTCTCAACCCCGAGGCGCGCTCGCCGATCTGGCTCCAGCGGCGGCTGCAGAAGGCCGGGATGCGCCCGGTCTCGCTCGCCGTGGACATCACCAACTACGTGATGCTGGAGCTGGGCCAGCCGCTGCACGCCTACGACCGGGCCACCCTCCAGGGCCCGATCGGCGTCCGCCGCGCCACCGGCGGCGAGGAGATCACCACCCTCGACGGCGTCAAGCGCGTGCTGGACACCGAGGACCTGGTCATCACCGACGACCGCGGTCCGATCGGCCTGGCCGGTGTCATGGGCGGCGCCAACACCGAGATCGCCCGGGGCGTCAGCGACCCGGAGACCGGTGAGGTGCGCGGCACCACCGACGTGGTGATCGAGGCGGCGCACTTCGACGCGCTCTCCATCGCCCGTACGGCCCGGCGCCACAAGCTGTCGTCCGAGGCGTCGCGCCGCTTCGAGCGCGGTGTGGACCCGCAGGCGTCGTCCGCCGCCGCGCAGCGCACCGTCGACCTGCTGGTGCTGCTGGCCGGCGGCACCGCCGAGCCGGGTGTCACCGAGGTCGTCTCGCCCAGCGCCCCGCGCACCCTCACCATCCCCGCCTCGCACCCCGACAAGGTCGCCGGTGTCGAGTACGGCCGGGAGACCGTCGTCCGCCGCCTCCAGCAGGTCGGCTGCGACGTCTACGGTCAGGACGAGCTGGTCGTCACCGTGCCGTCCTGGCGGCCGGACCTCACCGACCCCAACGACCTCGCCGAAGAGGTCATCCGGCTGGAGGGGTACGAGAACCTCCCCGCCACGCTCCCGCTGCCGCCCGCCGGCCGCGGGCTGACCGAGCGGCAGCGGCTGCACCGCCGCGTCGGCCGGGCGCTGGCCGGTGCCGGGTACACCGAGGCGCTGAACTACCCGTTCCTGGGCGCGGCCGTCCTCGACCAGCTCGGTATCGAGCCGGGCGATGCGCGCCGCAGCACCGTCACGCTCGTCAACCCGCTCTCCGACGAGGAGCCCGATCTGCGCACGACGCTGATCCCGGGCCTCCTCGGCGCGCTGCGGCGGAACGACGGCCGGGGCACGCACGACCTCGCGCTCTTCGAGACCGGCCAGGTCTTCCTGCCGACCGGTGACGAGAAGCCCGCGGTCCGGCTGCCCGTGGACCGCCGTCCGACCGACGAGGAGATCGCGGAGCTGAACGCCGCGCTCCCGGCGCAGCCGCGCCGCGCCGCCGTGGTGCTGGCCGGCGCCCGCGAGCAGGCCGGCTGGTGGGGCAAGGGCCACCCGGCGACATGGGCGGACGCCGTCGAGGCGGGCCGTACCGTCGCGCGGGAGGCCGGTGTCGAGCTGATCGTCCGTCAGGACCAGCTGGCGCCGTGGCACCCGGGCCGCTGTGCCGCGCTCGTGGTGACCGTCGACGGCGCGGAGGAGGTCGTCGGCCACGCCGGTGAGCTGCACCCGCGCGTCATCAAGGCGCTGGGTCTGCCGGAGCGCACCTGCGCGATGGAGATCGACCTGGACCGCGTCGAGGCCGCCGCCGACGGCCCGCTGCGCGCGCCGCGGATCTCGTCGTTCCCGGTGGCCACGCAGGACGTCGCGCTCATCGTCGACGCCTCGGTCCCGGCCGCCGCCGTGGAGGCCGCGCTGCGCTCCGGCGCGGGCGAGCTCCTGGAGTCGCTGCGGCTGTTCGACGTCTTCAGCGGCGAGCAGGTGGGCGCCGGGAAGAAGTCGCTGGCGTACGCGCTGCGCTTCCGCGCCGCCGACCGCACGCTGACCGCCGAGGAGGCGTCGGCCGCCCGTGACGCGGCGGTCGCGGCCGCCGCCGAGCACACCGGGGCGGTGCTGCGAGGCTGACGGCGGACCGTGCCGTTGACGGCACGGGGCACACGAAGGAGTGAGGGCGCGACCGGCACCGCCGCCGGTCGCGCCCTCGCCTTTTCCGGGGGTGCGCGCCACCCCTCCGCAGGGCCGTCCGCAGGGCTCTGAAAGGCCCGGACGAGGCGACGACACCTCCCGCGCGACAGGCGGTGTACCGGTTCTTCAGCCACCCCGCGCCACCCCCTCCCGAACGCCCCGCGGACCCCGGCGGGGCGCATCCGCGCAGGTCCGGGTGCGCCCTTGTACGCACCCCGTACCACCTCACCCGATGGAGTGATACAGATGCGCACCGTGGGGGTCCGGGCACGTAACGTCGACACAATCGTTGCGGCCGATACGGCCCGCCGTCCGCAGGGCAGGGGCGGCTCGACCGCCGCGCAGCCCGCTGTGGAAACCACAGGCAAGGGGGACCATCGGCATGATCCGTAGTCGCGTGAGCGACGGAGCGCGCGCCGACGTCACACGCACCCGGTGGACCTTCGTCCTCGCCCTGCCCGGCCTGTGGGTGTTCGCCGTGCTGGCCTGGGAGCTGTCCTGGCCCAGCAGCGGACAGCTGCTCCAACTGCTCGCCGCCGCCCCGGCGATCGCCTGCGCGGGCACCGGCCGCCGGCTCTGCGTGGTGATGGGCGGCCTCTGCGCCCTCCTCGCGCTCGTACCGTTCGACGGCGCCCCGCCGATCGGCCCGGGCCTGCCCGCCCGTGCCGTCAACTGCGCCGCGATCCTCACGGTGGTGTGTGCCAGCTATCTGACGGCCGGGCGGCGGCTGCGACTGGTGCGGGAGCTGGTCCGCGTCCGGGAGGTGGCGGCCACCGCACAGCGGGCGCTGCTGCCCCCGCTGCCGCCCCGCATCGGCACGGTCGCCCCCGCCGCCCTCCACCTCTCCGCCGACGAGGGCGCCTCGATGGGCGGCGACCTCTACGACGTGGTGGCCACCCGGTACGGCGTACGGGCCGTCATCGGCGATGTGCGCGGCCACGGGCTGGCGGCCCTCGCCACGGTCGCCGCGATGCTCGGCTGCTTCCGCGAGGCCGCCCACGACGAGGCCGAACTGAGCGGACTGCTGCGGCGGTTGGAGCGTGCGCACGCCCGTCATCTGGCCGGGCGCGACCCGGTCCCGCATGCCGCCCCGCTCGGCCCGGACGCCGAGGAGTTCGTGACGATCCTGCTGCTGGAGATCGCGCCGGACGGCACGGCCCGGGCGCTCAACTGCGGTCACCCGTGGCCGTACCGCGTCGCGCCCGGTGTGGTGGAGCCCGTCGTCCGCGCGGAACCGCTGCCGCCGCTCGGCCTGTTCCCGCTGCCCTGCGCACTGGAGACGACGGAGTGCGGGCGGCTGACGCCGGGGGAGGGGCTGCTGCTCTACACCGACGGCGCGCATGACGCACGGGGCGTGGACGGCGGGTTCTTCCCGCTGGTCGAAACGGTGCGGCAGTTCGCCGGGGCGCGGGCGGACGCGGTGGTCGGCGGCGTCCACGACGCCCTGGTACGGCACGCCCGCGGGCAGCTCACCGACGATGTGGCGCTGGTGATGCTGAGCGCCGCACCGCCGCGCACCCCCGGCCCGGCGCCCTCGGGCCCCGGCCGCCCGGCGGCCCGCGTCGAGGAGCCCGCACGTCCGCGGACGCAGGCCCCCGGCCCCCGGCGTCCGGCCCTGGTGCGCGGGCCGGGCGAGTGGCGGCATTCCGCCGCCGCCCCGCGTACGGCCGGTGACGAGGCGTCTTCACACCCCGTGTGAGCCGCTGTTCACTAGCCTGGACGTACGGAGTCTGTACGGCGACGAGGTCGGAGCCAGCGGCCCGTGGGCGGGCCCGGCGCACCGGGAGGCCGGTTTATGGAGCCCAACACCCTGCTCGACGCGATCCTCGACGAGGCGGGCATCTCGCACGCCGGCCTCGCGGCACGTATCAATCAACTCGGCCGCCACCGCGGCCTGGCACTGCGCTACGAACACACCGCGGTGGCCCGCTGGCTCAAGGGCCAGCGCCCGCGCGGCCAGGTGCCCGATCTGATCTGCGAAATCCTCGCGGCGCGGCTGCACCGCCCGGTCGGCCTGGACGACATCGGCCTCGGCCGCCCCGGGGCGCGCCGCTCCGCCACCACCCCGCTCTCCGGCTTCGTCGAACGCGCCACCGCCCTGTGGCGCTCCGACGAACAGCAGCGCGCCCACGTCGTCGACGCCCCGGCGCTCACCGGCACCTCGGCGGTCATGCCCGTATGGGAGTGGGAGAACCCGCCCGAGGACTCCGACGTCTCGCGGGACGGGCAGGCGCGGGTCGGGATGGCCGACATCGAGATGCTGCGCTCGGCCCGTACCCACTACGAGCATCTGTACCGCAAGGCCGGCGGGGTGGCGACGCGGTCGCGGATCGTGGGGTTCCTCAACACCGAGGCGGCGCCGCTGCTGCGCGGTGCCTACAGCGATGCGACCGGCCGTCAGCTGCACCGCGCGACGGGCGGGCTGGTCGCCGTCGCGGGGATCTGCGCCTACGACTCGGACGCGCTCGGCCTCGCGCAGCGCTACTTCCACCAGGCGCTGCGGCTGGCCAAGGCGAGCGGCGACCGGGGGCTCGGCGCGTACATCATCGCGCTGCTGGTCAACCAGTCGCTGTTCTCGCGCGAGTACCGCCAGGCGGTGGCGTTCGCGGAGGCGGCGCTGCGGACCGCGGGCCCGCAGCTCACCCCGGCGCTCGCCGCCGACCTCTACGCGATGCAGGCCAAGTCCTACGCCCGGCTCGGCGACGGCGCGGGCGCGCTCGCCTGCATCCGGCAGGCGGAGGCGGCGGCCGAGCGCATCCGGCCGGGCCTGGAGCCGGCCGAGACCGGCTACGTCCAGCCGGGTCTGGTGAACGTCCAGGTCGCGGAGGCGCTGCTGAGCCTCGGCGATCTGCGGGCCGCCCGGGAGCAGGCGGATGCCGCCGTGGACACTCCCGCACACGACCGGGGCCGGGTCCACCGGCTGGCGATGCTCACCCACATCGAGCTGCGCCAGGGTGACGCGGACCGGGCCGCGGCCAACGCGGCGCAGATGACCGAGCGGGCCAGGGGCGTGGAGTCCCAGCGCTTACGGGACCGGCTGCGGGCGGTACGCGAACATCTGGCGGAGACCGGTAGCTCCGCGACCGACGCGGCGGCCGATCTCATCGACGAGGTGCTGCGCATACCGCTGTAGGTCGATCCGCACCGGGCCCGTGTCACCTTGCCGGATCTACGCGGAAGGTGGCAGACAGTGCGTTGGAACAATCTCGCGGAAGAGACCGTGTACGAGAACCGCTGGTTCCGGGTGAATCTCGCCGATGTGCGGATCCCCGACGGCCGGCACCTCGACCACTACCTCATCCGGATGCGGCCGGTGGCCGTCGCCACGGTGGTCAACGAGGCCAATGAGGTGCTGCTGCTCTGGCGGCACCGCTTCATCACCGACTCCTGGGGCTGGGAGCTGGCCGCGGGCGTCGTCGAGGACGGCGAGGACATCGCGGTGGCGGCAGCGCGGGAGATGGAGGAGGAGACCGGGTGGCGGCCCGGTCCGCTGACCCATCTGATGTCGGTGGAGCCGTCCAACGGCCTCACCGACGCCCGGCACCACATCTACTGGTCCGACGAGGCCACCTACACGGGCCCGCCGCAGGACGGCTTCGAGTCGGACCGCCGGGAGTGGGTGCCGCTGAAGCTGGTGCCCGACATGGTGGCCCGGGGTGAGGTGCCCGCGGCGAACATGGCCGCGGCCCTGCTGATGCTTCATCAGATCCGCCTCGGCTGAGGCGGGTAGCTGCCCGGCACCGCCGTCCGCGGGCGGCGGTGCCGGGTGCGGTCACCTGGCCATCACCTGCCAGACGGTCACCGCCACCGCCGCCACGGAGGCGAGCGCGGCCACCGACGGCAGCGGCCAGCGACCGTGCTCCAACTGCGCGATGCGGGCGTTCAACTCGTCCGCATCGCGCTCGTACTGCGCGGACCGCTGCGCGAGCAGCGCCAGTTCGCCGTCGACGCGGGCGGTGCGTACGTCCAGACACCGCCTCAGCTCCGCCACATCGGTGGCAACCAGCTTGCGTTCAGGGTGGGCGGTCACTTTCCGTTTCCTCTTTTCCGCTGTCGCGACATCCGTCGTCCGGTTACGAGAACAGTCAACTGCCCGGAAGCAAGAGGCGGGAGTGTGTGTGCCGGGCTTCTGTGAGTCACTGACGCACACCCCGTGTGAAGTTACGGAGAGTGAGGAAGGGGAGGGGTGGGAGGGGCTCCGGGGGAAGGTGGGGGCAGTGCGACGGCGGTCAGCGGCGCCCGCTGCGGATGCGATTCCGTCCAGCCGCCAGTTCCCGGTGCGTTCGGCGAGGGCGGCCGCCTCGGTGAGGCAGCTGTCGGCCGTGGCGTGGTCGGAGCGGTGGAGATGGACCTGCCCCGGGCAGCGCAGCACCAGGGCGTGATTGCCGTCGCGGCCGAGTCTCGTCGGCCGGCTCACGGCCGGGAGCGGCCTTGCGGTGGCGTCGGCTCACCGCCCGTTGTCGGTGCGGGCGCGGCGCCAGGCTCCGTCGGCGAGGAGGCGCAGGCCGTTGAGGCCGACGATGATGGTGGAGCCCTCGTGCCCGGCGACACCGAGCGGCAGCGGCAAGGTGCCCGCCAGGTCCCAGATGACCAGGCCGGTGATGAAGACCGCGGCGATGACCAGGTTCTGCACCACCAGGCGCCGCGCGCTGCGGGAGAGGGCGACGACGGTGGGGATGGTGGCGAGTTCGTCGCGGACGACGACGGCGTCGGCGGTCTCCAGGGCGAGGTCGGATCCGGCCCGGCCCATGGCGATGCCGGTGTGGGCGGCGGCCAGGGCGGGGGCGTCGTTGACACCGTCGCCGACCACCAGCACCTTGTGCCCGGCCTGCTCCAGCTCCTTGACGGCGGTGACCTTGTCCTGCGGGAGAAGGCCCGCGCGGACGTCGGTGATACCGACCTCTGCGGCCAGCCGGGCGGCGGCGCGCGGGTTGTCCCCGGTGACCAGCACCGGGTCGGTGCCTGTCAGCGAGGTGAGGGCGGTGACGGTGGCGGCGGAGT
The DNA here is from genome assembly GCF_055564055.1 of Streptomyces sp. NPDC029159. NCBI lineage: Bacteria > Bacillati > Actinomycetota > Actinomycetes > Kitasatosporales > Streptomycetaceae > Streptomyces > Streptomyces sp. NPDC029159. The sequence continues at coordinate 126,518 of NZ_JBVHWT010000007.1, read as the reverse complement.
CCGCGCGCAGCCGGTCGGCGATGCCGAGCACGCCCACGGGAGTGCCTTCGGCCGTGACCAGCACGGCGGTGCGGCCCTCGCTCTCCCACCGCGCGGCCACCTCGACGGCGGGGTGGCCGTCCCGGCCGTGCCACAGCCGGGCGGGGCTGCCGACCGCGATCGCCCGGCCGTCGACGGTGGCGGTGACCCCGGTGCCGGGCGCGGAGGTGAAGTCCTCGGCGAGCGGGAGGTGGAGGCCGCGGCTGCGGGCGGCGTCCACGACGGCGCGGGCCAGCGGGTGCTCGCTGGGGTGTTCGGCCGCCGCGGCCAGGGTGAGCAGGTCCTCCTCGCTCAGGCCGGAGGCGGGTGACGGACGGATGTCCGTCACCTTGGGGGTGCCCTCGGTCAGGGTGCCGGTCTTGTCCAGGGCCACCGCGTCGACCTGACCGAGTTGTTCCATGACCACCGCGGACTTGACCAGGACGCCATGGCGGCCGGCGTTGGCGATCGCGGACAGCAGCGGGGGCATGGTGGCCAGCACCACCGCGCACGGCGAGGCGACGATCATGAAGGTCATCGCCCGCAGCAGCGTCGGCTGCAGCGCCGCGCCGAACAGCAGCGGCAGCGTGAAGAGCGCGACCGTGGCGGCGACCATGCCGAGGGAGTAACGCTGCTCGACCTTCTCGATGAAGAGCTGGGTCGGCGCCTTGGTCTCGGAGGCTTCCTCCACCATGGCCACGATCCGGGCGATCACCGAGTCCGACGGGTCGCGCTCGGCCTTCACCCGCAAAGCGCCGGTTCCGTTCAGGGTGCCGGCGAACACCTCGTCCCCGGCCTCCTTGGCGACCGGAAGGGGCTCGCCGGTGATGGTGGCCTGGTCCACCTCGCTCGCCCCGTCGAGGACCCGGCCGTCCGCACCGATGCGCTCACCGGGCCGCACCAGGAGCGTGTCGCCCACCGTGAGCTGTTCGGTGGCCACGCTCTCCTCGCCGCCGTCGTCCCGCAGCCGGGTCGCCTTCGTCGGGGCGAGGTCGAGCAGGCCGCGCACCGAGTCCGCGGTGCGGGCGGTGGCGATCGCTTCCAGGGCGCCGGAGGTGGCGAAGATGACGATCAGCAGCGCCCCGTCCAGCACCTGCCCGATCGCCGCCGCCCCGAGCGCGGCGACCACCATCAGCAGATCGACGTCCAGGGTCTTGTCCTTGAGGGCCTTCAGCCCCTCCCATCCCGGCTCCCAGCCGCCTGTGACGTAGGTGAGCGCGAAGAGCGGCGCCCACGACCACGCCGGTGCCCCGGCCAGGTACAGCGGCAGCGCGATCAGGAACAGCACCAGAGCGGTCGCCGCCCAGCGGGCCTCGGGCAGCGCGAAGATCCGTGTGCGCCGCCGCGGCGCCACCGTGTCGCGGAGGGCGTCGCCGGCGGGGGCCGGGCGGGTGAGGGTGGAAGACATCGACGCAGGATCCTTCGGAGAGGGAGCGGCGGACACGGTCCAACCCCATCACCGTAGCAGGAACGCATGAACATGGCTTCATGTATTCATGGTGCGGGGCCGTAGGATGAACTCATGGGTCATGGAGCCGCACCTGCCAGCAGCGTCCCGCGTACACGCCTGGACGCGGCCAGTGCCGCCAAGGTGGCCACCACCTTGCAGGCCCTGGCCACCCCGTCCCGGCTGTTGATCCTCGCCCGCTTGCGGGAGGGGCAGCTGCCCGCCACCGAACTGGCCGCCGAGGTCGGCATGGAGCAGTCCGCCTGCTCCCACCAGCTCCGTCTGCTGCGCAACCTCGGTCTGGTGGTCGGCACCCGCAAGGGCCGCTCGGTGGTGTACTCCCTGTACGACAACCACGTCGCCGAACTCCTCGACCAGGCCCTCTACCACGTCGAGCACCTCCGCCTGGGAATGAGCGACACTCCGGCAGCTGATGCCGGCGAGGCATCGGCCGCGCTCTAGTCGGCGGCTGCCACCGTTCCTGCACAGCAGGCCGGTTGCGGACTGCGCGGGTGTCCGCCCGGGCCTGGTCGCGCACGGGGCCGACGTGTCAGTCGTTGGCCTGGCAGGTACCCGGTGTACCGAACTTGCCGACAGGTCCCGGCGGTTTTTGTGCGCCGGACCGGCGGGTGCTCAGCGCGCGGAGAGCCGCAGGGTGGCGTTGTGGGCGTGCATTGCGGCCTCGAGAGCCTCGTCGTCTGATGGGCGGCCAGTGCCAGGCTCGCGCAGCAGGCCACGATCAGACAGAGGAAGGCCACCACCTCCGCCGCACGGTGCACGGGCGGCGGGGCCAACAGGGCACGCACCGGCTGCGGCACCGGCCCTCCGGTGGCCGCCAGGCCCCCTCGCTCCGGCCGCCGTCTGCTCAGCCAAGGCCTGTTGCGGAAGTGGAGTTGTCGGACTGGACGTGCCCTGCGGCAGGCACCGCTTCATGTCAGGCTCTGGGGGACCGCTGCCCCTGGGGACTCTCAGTTGCCATCGGGAGGCTGCGCAGTGTCAGCGCGGTCGGCGGGGGCAGCGGCTTGTTGGCCGGGGCGGTGCGGAACGACTGGAGCAGGTAGGCCACCAGGCGCCGGGACGCTGCACCATCATCCGGTAGGGCCGTCACCAGACCGCAGTGTGCCAACAGGACCACAGCGAGGTCGGAAGGGTGAAAATCGGCCCGCAGCGCGCCCGACGCCTGGGCCCTGCGTACCAGGGTCGTGAAGTCCCGCTCGGCTCGTCGCCGGGACTGCGCGTGTTCCGACGTGCTTTCCGGGAAGGCCGCGACGAACGCGGCCGGGAACCCGCGTTCCTCCCGTTGCAGAGCGCAGACCGTCTCGACCAGCTGCTGGAAGCCCTGCCACGGGTCAGGGGCGGCCAGAGCCTCGGTGAGCGCCCGCGCGCAGGTCTCCATCTGCTGCGCGAACGCGCCTCTCACCAAGGCGTCCCGGGTCGGGAAATGCCGGTACAGCGTCGCCACGCCGACCCCGGCCCGTCGGGCCACGGTCGCCATCGGGGCGTCGATCCCGTGCTCCGCAAAGACCGCACGGGCGGCGACGAGGACGCGCTCCCGATTGCGCCGGGCGTCCGCCCGCACCCCGCCCCGGGCTGTGATCCGAGAGGATTCCGCCATCACTGTCTCTCGCTTCCGGTCCAAGCGGACGATTGCGTCCACTTAAGAGCTTACGTTCGATGCCAGATCCCTTACGGCCCCCGGCGGCGAAGGCGGAACGATGAACGACCGCATGATGAAGGCAGTGCTCTACGACCGCTACGGCGGCCCCGAGGTGCTCTACACGGGCCGCGTGCCACGCCCCGAGCCGGCCCCCGGCGAGGTCCTGGTGAAGGTGCGCGCGTTCAGCGTCAACGGCGGCGAACTGGCAGCCCGTTCCGGCCGGGTCCGCCTCCTGAGCGGCCGGACATTCCCCAAGCGCGTCGGCTTGGACTTCACCGGCGAGGTCGCCGCACCGGGGGCCGGAGTCATACGGTTCGCGGCCGGCGATCGCGTATGGGGGATCTTGGGCCGCACCTCCGGGTTCGGCAGTGCCGCCGAGTATGTGACCGTGCCCGTCGAGCGGGTGGGCCGGCTCCCCGACGGCCTTGACCTGGTGGATGCCGCCGCGCTGCCGGTGGCCACCACGGCCATCACCGCGCTGCGGGACAAAGCCGGGCTGCGCCCCGGCGAACGGCTTCTCGTCCGGGGCGCGGCGGGCGGTGTCGGCAACGCCGCCGTCCAGCTCGGACGGGCGTACGGCGCAGAGGTCACGGCTCTGGCCCGCGCAGCCAACCTCGACTTCGTCCGCGGGCTCGGCGCGCACAAGGCCGTCGACCACCGGACCGTGCGGCCGGCGGAACTGGGCCGCTTCGACGTCGTCCTGGACACCGCGGGGACCGACCTGCGGGCCTTCCGGCGCCTACTGAATCCCGGCGGGCGCATGGTCACCATCGCCATCGACCTGAAACGGCCCGCTGCGTCGCTCGGCCACCTCGCGGCCAGCACGGTCCACGGACACGGGCGGGTGCGCTTCTTCAGCGGCAACCCCACGCGGGCGGACTTCGACGACCTGGCCCGCCATGTGGTCGAGGGCAAGCTGAGCCCTGCGGTGGACACGGTCTTCCCCATGGAGGAGACAGCAGCGGCACACCAGGCGCTGGAGGCGGGCGGCGTCCAGGGCAAATACGTGGTCAGGGTCGCGTAGGACGTCTGTGGAGGTGCTGATCACAGCCACTCGGTGAGGGCAACGATGAGGACGGTCGCCTCGCGGCGGACCGCCGGCTCGTCGTCTCGCACGGCGACGGCGCGGTGCCTCTTGAGGCGGTTGATCCCGCACTCGACCGCGTGCCGCTGCTTGTAGTCGCCCTTGTCGAACTCGGCGGCCGTCCGCCACGCGAGCCACGTATGCGACGGGGAGGTCCCGCCATGGAACTCCGGTCCGGACACGGAACCGGATGCCGTCGATCAGCTGCCGCCGAGCATCTCGTGGGACATGCCGAGGTGGTCCTGGAGCGCGCGTCGGCCGGTGTCGGTGAGAGCGACGGCGCGGCTGGTGCCGATGCGAGTGATCCAGCCGGAGTCGAAGGCGTGACGGCAGAAGGCGGCACTTACGGCACCGGCCAGATGAGGGCGGCGTTCCGTCCAGTCCAGGCACGAACGGACAGGCGGACGCCGCGTAGCCGGCGGCAAGGTGATGCCGAGTTCGGCCAACCAGGCGGTCCCGTTACCGGTGAGCGTCAGCCCCTGTTCCCAGCTCAGCAGCCCCCGATCGGTCATTGCCCCGGTGATCGCGACCCCGAGAGCGCCGGCGAGGTGGTCGTAGCACGTGCGGGCGCGGGCCAGCGCCAGGCTGCGGTTGACCGCGGGCAGCGAGCGGGGCGGAGTGACGCGGCGAGGGGCCATGGAGGCAAGGTTCTCGATCAGTTCGGCCGTGCCGGGATCGGCGAGGCGAACGTAGCGATGACGACCCTGGCGCTCCTGCGCGAGCAATCCTCCGCCGACCAGGAGGTTCAAATGCGCGGTCGCGGTCGAGGCGGCCACCCCGGCATGGCGCGCCAACTCGATCGCGGTCCATGCCCGGCCGTCCAGCAGTGCCAGGCAGAAGCTTGCGCGGGTGCCGTCGGCCAGCAGTCCGGCCAGGGCCGCCAGGTCCGGGCCCCCGACGTGCGCGTCATGGTTTCTCATCGCCATCCATCATCCACCCGGGATTCTTCGGCGGGTGCCGAAGGATCTCCGCCCTACGGTCGAGCACCATGAACACCGCAACGCCCAGCAGCATGCCCGACAACCCGTCGGCCGATCATGTGACCATCACGCCGAGCATCCTGTACTTCGGAACGCCGGTCGTACTGCTCTCGACGGAGAACGAGAACGGCTCCTTCAATCTCGCGCCGATGTCCTCGGCCTGGGCACTGGGCCACGTGATCGTCCTCGGTCTGGGCACCGGGGGACAGACCGCGCACAACCTCTCCAGCCGCCCCGATCTGGTGATCAACCTCCCCGCGCCGGCTCAGTGGCCGGCGGTGGAGCGGCTGGCGCCGCTGACCGGGCGCACCCCGATACCCGCGGACAAGCGCGGCACCTTCCGTTTCGAGCCGGACAAGTTCGCCGCTGCGGGCCTGCGACCTGAACCCTCCGAGTTGGTCCGGCCGCCCCGAGTCGCCGATTGCCCCATCCAGCTGGAAGCCCGTGCCGCCCGGGTCCAACCCGATGTCTCCGGAGCGTTCCTCATCGTCGAGGCCCAGGTGCTCAAGGTCCACGCCGATCCGCGTGTCGTCGTCCCCGGCTCCCAACACGTCGACCCGGCCGCGTGGAGCCCACTGATCTACAACTTCCGCCACTACTACGGACTCGGCCCCGAACTCGGCCGCAGCTTTCGCTCCCGGACACCTGGCCTGCGGCACCAGGCTGCGCCGGCACCTGCTGTATCGCTCCGGAGGAGTCCGTGGGCAGCTCATCCGCCCAGAAGCTCGCGTGGGAGAACAAGCTCGTGAAGGGCTTCAACACCACCGACGAGTACCTGGAGTTCGGACTTCTCACGGCCGAGGTCGGCGAAGCCTGCGGGGGCGTGCCGCTGACCTAGCGCGGGCGGCGCAGCGGCTGGGCGCGTGCCGGGCGGCTCGCGACCCGGCACGCTTCGCGAGCCGGGTTCCACGCCCTCGTGCGGACAGAAACCCCCACGCATGCTGAGGCCGGATGCCCCTCCTGCGGCTCTCCCTCTGTTCCGGAACCGGGCCTCGTCGTGGGTCCCGCGGGCTCCGCACCACTCCCTCCCCTGACCACCGCATCGAGGTACGGCATCGTCCCGGTCTCCTCGACCGGAACGCCGTTCCCGTGCACCGATCGCCTGCTTCCGGAGCCCCCGTCCGGTCCAGCTGGTCGGCGATCTCCCACACAGCACCGAACGAAGGGGAAAGACCGTGACCACGCCCGTCCCGTCCCGCATCGCTCTGGTGAACGGCAGCTTCGAGCAGCCCACCGTCCCCAGCGGCGTCGCGTTCCTGCCCGACGCCTCCCAGACTCAGGCCCCCAACCACGTGCCGGGATGGCTGACCACGGCCACCGACCACCTCATCGAGATCTGGCACACCGGCTTCAACGGCGTCCCCTCCGCCGACGGTTCGCAGTTCGCCGAGCTCAACGCCAACCAGGTCTCCACCCTCTACCAGGACCTGCCCACCACCCCCGGCGCGAGGCTGTACTGGCGGCTCTACCACCGAGGCCGCCTCGGCCAGGACACCATGTCCCTGGACATCGGCGCACCCGGTGCGGTCGTCCAGCAGCGTCAGTTCACCGACGGCAACACCGCGTGGGGCTTCTACACCGGCACCTACACCGTGCCCGCCGGGCAGACCACCACCCGCTTCGCCTTCCGCTCCGTCTCCGCTGCCGGCGGTGACCAGTCGGTCGGGAACTTCCTCGACGGGGTCTTCTTCGGCACCGCCCCGTCCGTGACTCTCACCAAGGAGGCGATCCCCGACGGGCCGTTGCAGGTCGGGGACGTGATCACCTACCGGATCACCGCCCGCAACGAAGGCGGCGGCAACGCCGAGGCCCTGCGCCTGACCGATGCCGTCCCGGCCGGTACGACGTACCTGCCCGGCTCATTGCGGATCGTCACCGGCCCCAACGCCGGGGCGAAGACCGACCAGACGGGCGACGACCAGGCGTTCTTCGACGCGGCGAACCACCAGGTGGTGTTCCACCTCGGCAACGGCGCCACCAGCGGACAGGGCGGCAGCCTGCCCAACACCGACACCCTCCCGGGCGGGACAACGGTGGAGTTCCGGGTCACCATCGACGAGGCCGGCGCCGGCGGGCAGGTGGCCAACACGGCCACCGCCACCTATGAGAACCGTCTGGGCCCCAACCCGGAGCCGCTCACCGCGACGTCCAACGAGGCCGACACCCCGGTCCTGCCGGCCGCCGACCTGAGCGTGACCAAGTCCGCGGACGCCACCGTCGTCGCGGTGGGCCAGACCGTCACCTACCGGGTCACCGTCCGCAACGCGGGCCCGAACACGGCCACCGGCGTCACCGTCGCCGACACCCTCCCCGCCGGCCTGGCGTTCCTCTCCGCCACCACGGCCAACGGCAGCTACAACCCGGGCACCGGCCAGTGGGCCGTCGGGACGCTGGCCGCCGGTGCCTTCGCCACGCTCACCCTCCGGGCCAAGGCCACCACCACCGGCCCCGTCGCCAACACCGCCACCGCCCACGGCAACGAGACCGACCTCCACCCCGCCAACAACACCGACACCGTCACCGTCTGCGTCAAGGCCGCCCCCGCCTGCCCGCCCTGCCCTCCGCCGGCCGGTGGCTGCGGCCCCTGCTGACCCTGCCCGCCGCCCGCCATCGACCCCGCCCCTCCTCAGAAGGCGGGGCGGCGGCCACGGACGGGGCTGACCTTCTCCAGGCGTTCCGCGAGGTCGAGGAGGAGGGTCTCGGCCCACCATCGGCTGACCAACTGGACGCCGAGAGGCAGGCCGTCGTCCGTGGCACCGAAGGGGAGCGCGACGGCGGGCAGGCCGGTCAGGTTGAACGGTACGGTCGCGCGCATCACCGCGCGCGCCGGCAGGGAGACACCGCCCACGTCGAGGCGGCTGCGGCCATGAGGCGGCGCGGGAAAGGGCGTGACGGGGCACAGCAGGACGTCGTGGTCGGCGAACCATGCGGCAAATCGCGTGCGCATCTGCTCCACCTCGTGTTCGGCGGCGACATGGTCGGCGAGCGGAACGTCGGCGGACTCCAGCGTGGCCGCGATGACCGGGTGCACCTCCGCCTCGCGGCCAGAGGTGACGGCGCGCAGGGCGGGCCGTATCTCCGGGGGAAACAGCGTCGCCGACAGCAGGGTGCAGTCCCGCTCGGCGAGCCAGGGAAGCTCGCTCTCCCGGACGTCGTGCCCGAACTCGGTCAGCGCCGTGGCCGCCGCGGCGACCGTGGCGGCGACCTGTTGATCGACCGCGCCGAACGCCGTGGTGGTCCAGCCGATGCGCAGCCGGCCCCTGCCGTGGGCGCGGCCTGCGGCGGGCAGCGCCACGGCGTAGGGGTCGTTGCCGTCGGGCCCCTCCATGAGGGAGAGCGCCAGGCGCAGGTCGCGCACGCTGCGGGCCATGGGGCCGGCATGCCACCAGCGGCGCGGCACGGCGGGGAAGTGGCCGGTCATCGGCAACCTGCCGTGGGTGGGTTTGATCGAGGCGATCCCTGTGTCGGCGGCGGGCCCGCGCACGGAGATGGCGACGTCGCTCCCGATACCGAGCGGCGAGAGCCCGCTCGCGATGGCCGCCGACTCACCGCCGCTGGAGCCCCCGGGAGTGCGCTGCGGATCGTAGGGGTTCAGGGACCTGCCGATGAGGCGGTTGTCCGTCTCGGTCCAGTAGGACATCTCCGGCAGATTCGTCTTGGCCAGCAGGATGCCGCCGGCCTGCCGAAGGCGGGCCACCGGGGTGGCGTCGGTATCGGGCACCCGGTCGGCGAAGAGCCTCGATCCCCAGGTGGTGGGGGCCCCTGCGGTGTCGAAGGAGTCCTTGACCGTGAAGGGGACCCCACTGAGGGGGCCGTCGGCCGGCCGCGCCGCGGCGTGCAGAGCCTGCTCACCGAGCACGGTCACGAAGGCGTTCACCCGGTCCCCGACCGCCTCGATCCGGTCGAGATGGGCGGCCACCACCTCGACGGCGCTCACCGTGCCCGCTGAGATCAGACTCGCGAGGCCGATCGCGTCATGCCATACGAGATCGCTCGGCTCCATCGGCTCCAAGTCCCCTTCCTTCGCAACAAACTTCCTGTTCCTGCCTGTTCAACTCGCCCTACGAGGGGCGGCCTCACACCGTGTCAGGCCACGTACGCGGGGGACCGCGGGGCCCGATGTGGCGGGTGCGTCGGTCCGGCCGTCGGTGTGTCAGTCGTGTTCGGGCGCTGAGCCGGTCCGTGGTGTTTCGGCGCCGGTGAGGGTCCACATGGCCAGGAGGTCGAGTGCTTGTCTGGACGACGAGCCGGGCTCCGCGGTGTAGAGGAAAAGGGTGGTGTCGGGGTCTCCCGGTGGGATCAGCGTCTCGTACTCCACCGTCAGTTCACCGACCAGGGGGTGGTGGAGGCGTTTGGAGCCGTGGGTGCGCTGGTGGACCCGGTGCTCCTCTTCACGGCGCAGGCCCGGAACACGCCGTGTACGGCTGTCCGGCGCAAGACCGGCCTGCTCGGGAGCCACCTGACTGCGCGCCTTCCGCAGGAAGTTTCCCAACTCACGGTTGTTGTGGGCCATACCAAGCAGTATCGAGGATGGGGGGTGATTCCCGCGTGGCTCTCTCAGTCCTGGTTTGCCGGGTCCGCTGTCGCGCAGGCCCTGCTATGGGCGCCCGCGGGGGGGGGGGGGGGACGGCGGCGGGCCATGCTGAATGCACGTCCTCATCAGGGCGAATGGCAGGGGACGCGGCGCGCTCATGTCCTCCGGCGCCATCGCGTCATGCCTGACCAATGGCTTTCCCGGAGCAAGCCGCCGCTTTCTCCGGACGGTTTTTCATGGAAAAGGAACGCGTATGAGCAAGGGCAAGGTTCTCCTCGTCATGTCGGCTGCCGAGGTGTGGGAGCGCACCGACGGATCGAAGTACCCGACGGGTTACTGGGCGGAGGAGTTGGCCGCTCCGCACGAGAAGTTCGTGGCGGCCGGTTACACGGTCGACTTCGCTTCTCCGGGCGGGGTGCTGCAGCCGCTGGACGAGCACAGCGCTGACCCGGCGGTCGCGGGCGAGGAGTGCGGTCACTACGTGGCACACGCCCGGAAGGCGCTGAAGGAGTTCGGCCCGCTGCTGAAGCTCGACGAGATCGACATCGACGACTACGCCGCGGTGGTGCTGCCCGGCGGCCACGGCCCGGTGGTCGACCTCTTCCAGGACGCCGACCTGGGCCGTCTGCTGGCGAAGGCGGAGAAGGACGGCAAGCCCATCGGCGCGGTCTGCCACGGTCCGGCCGCACTGCTGAGCGCCGAGGACGAGGACGGGAACTGGCTCTTCGCCGGCCGCAGGATGACGGCGTTCACCGACGAGGAGGAGCAGCTGTTCGGCACGGCCGAGGGCGCTCCGTGGCTGCTCGCCTCCCGCCTGCGGGAGCTGGGTGGGGTCCACGTCGGAGGGGCGGCGTACCAGCAGCACAACATCATCGACGGCAACCTCTTCACCGGCCAGAACCCCGCCTCCAGCGCCAGGCTGGCCGAGGACATGATCGCCGCGCTGCGCTGACCCACCACCCGGCGCACGACGGGCGGGCCCTTCGCCCGTACGAGTGGCCCGGCCACAGGCCGGACGCCGTGCGAGGTGGCCGACGCCACGCCGGCCGACGGGGCGGCCGTTCCTCCCCGCCGGGCCGAGATCCTGCGCCGCGCCCACGGCCTCCTACTGGAACGCGTCGAGGAATTCGCGCGTACGGACGGGAGCGGTGCTGCCGGACGGCCCGGGCTGCGAGGGCCCTCCGGGCAGCAAAAACACCGGGAGGCAGTGCCGAAAGTGGCACTGCCTCCCGATGAACTCGCCTTTGCATAAAGGCACTTGACGGCGTCGCCGACGGGCTCAGTACGAGTAGAACCCGGAACCGCTCTTGCGGCCCAGCCGCCCCGCGTCGACCATCCGGGCGAGGAGCGGCGGCGCGGCGTACAGCGGCTCCTTGTACTCCTCGTACATCGAGGCGGCGACCGAGGCGACGGTGTCGAGGCCGATCAGGTCGGAGAGCCTGAGCGGGCCCATCGGGTGGGCGCAGCCCAGCTCCATGCCGTTGTCGATGTCCTCGCGGCTGGCCATGCCCGATTCGAACATCCGGATCGCGGAGAGGAGGTACGGGATCAGCAGGGCGTTCACCACGAAGCCCGAGCGGTCCTGGGCGCGGATGGCGTGCTTGCCCAGGACGTTCTGGACCAGCGCCTCGGCGCGCGCGATCGTTTCGTCGCCGGTGGTCAGCGCGGGGATCAGCTCGACGAGCTTCTGGACCGGCGCCGGGTTGAAGAAGTGGACCCCGATGACCTGGTCGGGGCGGGAGGTGGCGACGGCCAGCTTCACCAGCGGGATCGAGGAGGTGTTGGAGGCGAGGATCGCGTCCGGACGGGTCACGACCTGGTCGAGGACCTGGAAGATCTCCGTCTTGACCTGCTCGTTCTCCACGACGGCCTCTATGACGAGGTCCCGGTCGGCGAACTCCCCGAGGTCCGTGGTGAAGCTCAGGCGGGCGAGTGCGGAGTCCCGTTCGGCGGGGGTGATCTTGCCGCGGTCGGCGGCCTTGCCGAGCGAGTTCGTCAGCCGGGTGCGGCCCAGCTCCAGGGCTTCGCCGGTGGTCTCGGCGACCATGACCTCCAGCCCGGAGCGTGCGCACACCTCGGCGATGCCGGCGCCCATCTGACCGCAGCCGACGACGCCCACGCGTGCGATGTCGGTGAAAGTGTCCGTCACCTCGTGCCTTTCGCTGATCTACGGGACCGGCGGGGCTCCGTAGGGGTGCCGGACCCGCCTCGGCCCCCCAAGTTACTCGTACGGCTACGAGCCTCCTGGCGCCGGGGCGGGCATTCTGACCTGCAAGAACCGGACGAAAAACGGACAAGTTGGGGGTATTTGATGAGACGGATCACACGCCGGAGCTTCACCGTGGCGGCGCTCGGAGCCACCGTGTGGCGCACCGGCGGACCCGTGGCCGCCGCCGCGGACCTGTCCGGACGCCCGGCACCGGAACCGTCCACCGGAGCGGGCGTCGGGCGGGCGCGGCCGCGTCCCGCGCTGCGCGGGATGTGGCTGGCGACCGTCGCGAACCGCGACTGGCCCTCCCGCCCCGGCCTGCCGCCCGCCGAGGCGCGCCGGGAACTCCTCGCCCTGCTCGACGCCGCCGCCGACCGCCGCCTCAACGCGGTCTTCTTCCAGGTGCGGCCCACCGCCGACGCCCTGTGGCCGTCGCCGTACGAACCGTGGTCGGCCTACCTCACCGGACAGCAGGGCGGTGACCCCGGCTGGGACCCGCTGGGCTGCGCGGTCCGTGAGGCGCACCGCCGCGGTCTGGAGCTGCACGCCTGGTGCAATCCGTACCGCGTCGCCCTCCACGACGACCTGGGGCGCCTGGACCCGTCCCATCCGGCGCGCCGCCACCCGCACCGGGTGGTGCGGTACGGCGGCAAGCTCTACTACGACCCGGGGCTGCCGGAGGTCCGGCGCGCCGTCCAGGACGCGTGCCTGGACGCGGTGCGCCGCTACCGCGTCGACGGGCTCCACTTCGACGACTACTTCTATCCGTATCCGGTCGCGGGGGAGACGTTCGGCGACGACGCCTCGTACGCGGCGTACGGCACGGGCTTCGCCGACCGGGCGGCCTGGCGGCGGCAGAACACCGAGCTGCTGGTGCGGGAGACGGCGGCGCGGGTGGCGGCGGTGTGCCGGGCGACCGGGCGGCGGGTGCGGTTCGGGGTCAGCCCCTTCGCGGTCTGGCGCAACCGCGCCACCGACCCGGCGGGCTCGGACACCCGCGCCGGGGTGCAGACCTACGACGACCTCTACGCCGACACCCGGCGCTGGGCCCGGCTGGGGCTGCTCGACTACCTCGCCCCGCAGGCGTACTGGCACCTCGGCTTCGAGGCGGCGGACTACGCGCGGATCGTGCCGTGGTGGGCGCGCACGGTGGCGGGCACCGGCGTGGACCTCTACCTGGGCGAGGCCCTCTACAAGGCGGGCGACCCGGCGCAGCCCGCGCCTTGGCAGGACCCGGCGGAACTCTCCCGCCATCTCGCCTTCGCGCACCGGTATCCGCAGGTGGGCGGCCATGTCTTCTTCGCGGCGAAGGAGGTGGCCGCCGATCCGTCGGGGGCGATGGCGCGGGTGGTGGCGGACCACTACCGGTAGGACACGGCTCCGGGGCCGCCGTGCGGGCGGCGCCCGGAGCGCTCCGTGGTACCGCCGCGGCCGCGCGAGGCGCCGCGGGCAGGGCTCAGCGGGTGTGCTTGTCCGTGCCGTGGCGGACGACGGTGTCGGGGCCGGGCGACATGATCGTCTCGTGGCCCGATTCGTCGCGGACGCGGAAGGGGGGATCGCCGTGGTCGCCCAGCACTTCGATGATCTCGACGACGTGGTCCTGGTGTCCGACGGTCCTGCCGTGCACCAGCAGCCGGTCGCCCTTGGTCGCATGCATCAGGGGTCCTCCCGCCTGGGAAGGCCGTGCCGCCGCTCGGCCGGGCGGCCTGGCCAACGGATTACGGGCCGGGGCGGCCCGGACGGCGGTACATGCCGCTGCGGCCAGTTTACGTCCGGGGGCCGACGGCGCATCCGGCGCGCGAGAGGAGTGGGGCGGCCCCGGATCTCCGCCTCAGCTCCTGCTGCGCTGGGTGACCACGATGCAGGACAGCACCGCCAGCGCCGCCACCGGGGCCGCGGGCGGCAGGTGTTCGCCGAGCAGGGTGACCGACCAGACCAGCGTCAGCAGCGGCTGCGTCAGCTGGATCTGGCTGGCGCGGGCGACGCCGATGGCCGCCATCCCGCGGTACCAGACGACCATCCCGGCGAAGGTCGAACCGGCCGCCAGCCACACCAGCCCGGCCACCGCGTGCGGCGTCGGGTGCAGCGGCTCGGCGGTGAGGGCGAGGGCCGAGCCCGCGACCGTCACCGGCAGCGCCAGGACCAGTGCCCAGCCGATCACCTCCCAGCCGGGCATGGCGCGGGCCAGCCGGCCGCCCTCGGCGTACCCCGCGGCGCAGACCAGCAGCGCCCCGAAGAGGAAGAGGTCACCGGCGCCCGGACGGCCGCCGCTCTGCTGCAGGGCGAACGCGATGACCACCGCCGCACCGGTCAGCGCCGCGATCCAGAACGTCCGCGACGGCCGCGTCCCGGTGCGCAGCGCGGCGAACGCGGCGGTGGTCAGCGGCAGCAGACCGACGACCACCGCCGCGTGCGAGGTGGTCGTCGTCTCCAGGGCGAGCGTGGTCAGCAGCGGGAAGCCGAGGACGATCCCGCAGGCCACGACGGCGATACCGGGCCAGTGGCGCCGCGCGGGCAGCGGGGTGCGGCGCGCCGCGAAGCAGGCGCCGGCGACGGCGGCGGCCAGGACGCTGCGCAGCATCACGACCGTCCACGGGCCCAGGCCCTCCAGCGCCCAGACGGTCGCCGGGAAGGTGAGCGAGAAGGCGGCGACGCCGAGCGCGGCGAGGAGGATGCCGCCGCGGGCGGTGTCGGGGGGAGTGGCGGAAGCGGCTCGGGTGGGCGGAGCGGCGGCGGGACGGGCCGCGTCCGGTGCGGTGCAGGAGGCCGGAGGCCGGGCCGCGGAGCCGTCGACCGTTATCCGCGCGGCGTCGGTAGCGCTATCGTGTGCTCTCATGCATGAGCGTAGCAGCGTCGCCGAACTGGCCGCAGCCCTGCGGGAAGAGGTCAACCGCTACTCGACAGGAGAGAAACTGCCGTCGAGCCGTGCGCTGCGGGAGCGGTACCGCGTCAGCCCGGTGACGGTCTCCCGGGCGCTCGCCGAGCTGGCCGCCGAGGGGCTGGTCACCACCCGGCCCGGCGCCGGGGTCTTCCGCGCCGCCCCGCCCGCCCGCGCCGCGCGCCCCGTCGACACCTCCTGGCAGGAGATCGCCCTCAGCGCCGAGGCCGCCGCCGACCAGGTGCCGCGCAGCGTCGACGCCTCCGGGGTGCTCGCCACCCTCGCGGGACCGCCGCCCGGCGTCGTCGAGCTGAGCGGCGGCTACCTCCACCCCGACCTCCAGCCGGAACGCGCCCTCGCCGCCGCGCTGGCCCGGGCCGGCCGCCGCCCCGGGGCCTGGCGGCGGCCACCGATGGCGGGCGTGGACGAGCTGCGGGCGTGGTTCGCGCGGGAGATCGGCGGGCCGGGCGGCGCGCTGGCCCCCAGCGACGTACTGATCACGGCGGGCGGCCAGAGCGCCCTGACCGCCGCGCTGCGGGCGCTCGCCCCGCCCGGCGCGCCGGTGCTCGTCGAGTCCCCGACCTACCCCGGCGTCCTGGCCGTCGCCCGCGCGTCCGGGCTGCGGCCGGTACCGGTGCCGGTCGACGCGGACGGCGTACGGACCGACCTCCTCGCCGACGCCTTCCGGGCCAGCGGCGCCCGGCTCTTCGTCTGCCAGCCGCTGTTCCAGAACCCGACGGGCGCGGTGCTCCCGGCCGAACGGCGGGCCGAGGTGCTGCGGGTGGCGCGGGCGGCCGGGGCGTTCGTCGTCGAGGACGACTTCGCCCGCCGCCTCTCCCACGAGCCCGCGTCCGCGCTGCCGCCGACGCTGATCTCCGGCGACGAGCACGGCACCGTCGTCCACGTCGGCTCGCTGACGAAGGTGACCTCCCCGAGCCTGCGGGTGGGAGCGCTGGCCGCCCGCGGCCCCGTCCTCGACCGGCTGCGCGCCATCCAGGTCGTCGACAGCTTCTTCGTCCCGGGGCCGCTCCAGGAGACCGCGCTGGAGCTGGTCGGCTCACCGTCCTGGCCGCGCCATCTGCGGATGGTCTCCAAGGAGTTGGCCGCCCGCCGGGACGCGCTGACCACCGCGCTGCGCACCCGGCTGCCGGACCTGACGGACGCGGACGGCGGTACGGCACTGCGCGTGCCCCGCGGCGGCTGCTACCTCTGGCTGCGGCTGCCGGACGGCACCTCGGAGGAGGCGCTGGCCGGCGCGGCGCTGCGGGCCGGGGTCTCCGTCGCCGGGGGCCGCCCGTACTTCCCCGCCGAGCCGCCCGCGGCCCATCTGCGCCTCGCCTTCGCCTCGGCCTCCGGCCCCGCCGAACTCGCCGAGGGCGTGGAACGCCTGGCCACCGCCTGGCAGGAGGTCGCGCCGTAGCCCGCCACCGGAAAGGGCTCGACGCCCGCCCCACCGGTCTGCGAATCTCCGGCCATGAATCCCCAACTGCCCGCGGGCTACGAGCTGTCCACCGACCCGGCGCGCCTGGACCGTGCGCGGCTGCACCGCTGGCTGTCCGAGGACAGCTACTGGGCGTCCGGCCGCACCCGGGAACGGCAGGAGCGGGCGGTGGCCGGTTCGCTCAACTTCGGTCTGTACGCCACCGGTTCGGGCCGCCAGGCGGCGTATGCCCGGGTGGTCACCGACCACGCCACCTTCGCCTGGCTCTGCGACGTCTACGTCGACCGGGCCGACCGCGGCCTGGGCCTGGGCACCGCCCTCGTCGAGGCGGTCGCCGCCGATCTCACGGCGCGCGGACTGCCGCGGATCGTGCTCGCCACCCGGGACGCGCACGGCGTCTACGAGAAGGCCGGGTTCCGGCCGCTGCCGGAGCCCGGGGAGTGGCTGGCGCGACCGCTCGCCGCTCCGGACACGCCCGGGCGCTGACCGCCGTTCCCCGTCCGGCCCAGCCGCCACCCGGTCGGCGGAGCGCCGCCTGTGACCTGCACGGATGGCGGCGCTCGGGGCCTGCGGCGCGGAGTGCGGGCCCGGACCGAGGTGCGCCCGGCGGGCGGCCGGGGTCTGCTCGGTGCATGTTCATACGGCATGTCCTCCGACACGCACCGGCCACCGGCGCCCTCGCGGCCTCGCTGGCCCTGACCGGCGCCGGGCCGGTCCTCGCCGCGGGCGACGCCCACCGGGCGGTCGTCCAGCCCGACCCGGTCGCCCCCGGGGAGGAGTTCTCGGTCTTCGACGGCGGCAACTGCCCCGGGGAGAGCGGCGAGGCGACGTTCGACGGCGCGGGCATACCGACGATGAAGCTGTCGACGCTGCGCAACCAGGTGGGCGGCACCGCCCGGGTCCCCGATTCCGTCGAGCCCGGTTCGTACAAGGTGACCGTGGTCTGCGGTGATGGTGGTGGCGGTGACGGTGGTGAGGACGGCGGGCACGGTGGCGGGAGCGGTCGGCGGCCCGGGGCGGCGCCGCAGGGCGAGGGGCTGACCCCCCAGAGCGATCCGGGCGCGGCGGGCCCGGACGCCACGGCACCGGACGGCGGCCTGCCGGGTGGCGGCCTGCCGGGCGGAGCGTCCCCCGGCAGCGGCGGGACACCGCCCGCAGACGGTCTGCCCGGAGCCGGAGCCGGAGCCGGGCCTGGGGCCGGGGACGGGCCTGGGGCCGGGGACGGCCCGCTGCCCGCCCCCGGGGATCCCGGAGCGTCCGGTGGTGGTGCGCTGCTGCCCGGTGACGGTGCGGCGGGCGCACCGGTGGCACCGGAGGACGCGGCCGGAGCCGGGCTGCCCGCCGGAGGACCGGTGGACGGTGCGGCGGCGGGCGGCGGCCCGGCGGGCGCTGCCACGGCCCGGGCGGTGTCCGCCGTACGGGCGGACGGCGCCGCGCCGGCAGCCGGTGGCGGTGGGCGCGGGCACGGGAAGACCACGCTGACCGGCACCCTGACCGTGGTCGCCGCCGACCACGGTCGGCTGCCCGAGGGCGGTTCCGACACCGGTCTCGGCGGCGCCGCGGGCACCGGCCTGGGCACCACCGCGCTGGGCGGCGCCCTGCTGGCCGGGGCGGTCGGCTGGGGCGTCGTCGACCACCGCCGCCGGAGCCGGGAGGAGGGCCGGGACTGACGCCGCGCCGGGCGGGACGCTGCCGAACCCCTCCGGGACCGGGGCGTCCGGCGTCGGGGCAGGGTGCCCCGGCGCAGCTCAGCCGTGCTGGTGCTGGAGGGCCGAGGCCGGGGTCCGGCTCATGTGCCAGCCGTCGACGCGGGGCCCGACGAGGTCGGTCGGCCAGCCGGCCGTGTCGACCGCGGCCTGGTAGACGGCGTCGCCGAACGCCACGATCGCCCGATGCGGGTCCTCGGTCCGCCGCAGGATGTCCCACGGCAGCAGCACCAGACCGGCGTCCGCGTCCCAGGTGGCGCCGGGCACGCCCCAGGACCGGCCCTCCAGACCGTCCGGCTGCGGCCAGATGTAGGCGTACATGCCGATGCTCGGCCTGTCCGGCACGTTCTGGAACGAGAAACCCACCGCGACATACGCGTTGAGCTGCGCGTTCTGCATGAACGGCGGTGCGTTGCGCGGTGGGGTGGTGGGCTGTGCCCGGTGCCGGGTGGCGGAGAGGTCGAAGCCGCCCCACATCACCCCCACCGGCGGACGGTGCCCCAGGAAGGGCGCCTGCCAGGACTCCAGCCCGCCGGTGACCAGGTTCATGGCCTGCCACATCAGACGGGCCGCGTGCGGGTTCCACGTCCGTGCGGCGCGGTCGTCCTCGAAGGTGGGCGGGGCGCCCGGGATCTCGCAGATCAGCGGGGTGCGCGGGCGGGGCAGCCCGAGTTCGGCCGCGGCGGCGCAGAACGTCCGGTAGAACGCGGCGACCGACTCCCCGGACAGCGGCAGTCTCCGCTCGCCCCTGTCCGTCTCGATCACGACATCACCGTCGAGCAGACGGTGGTGGACGGTGAAGGTGACGTCCCGGTGGCGGAACGTCGGTGTGCCGAGTCCGCGGGGCGTGACGCCCAGGACGATGTTGCCCCAGCCCGCCTCGAAGGGCTCGTCCAAGGCGTATTTGCCCGCGACCTGAACGATCCGGTTCACGTAGTCGACCATGGGCGCCAGTTCCGCGTGGTCCAGCTCCGGCCACGCGCCGAGACGTTCGCTCACGGGGAGCCTCCCAGCGTGTCGATGCGGCCGCCGGTGGTCGCCACAGAGGGCGTGCGGGTCGGTGCGCACACCTGCCGTGCGGCGACGGGGCGGCCTCCAGCACCGAGGTGCGGTCCGCGCCCATCGTCCCACGCGCCCCGGCGTCGTGCCCGCTCGCGGAACCGCCGCGGACACCCCGCACCTCTGCTACCGGCACACCGGCGGGCCGACCGGAACGGAACCGCCCGGCCCGCCGTGGACGGCTCACGTCAACGACGCCTCCTGGAAGTCCTCCGGCACCAGCTGGAGCAGCTCCTCGCGGCTCGGGGACGTCTGGCGGCTGAGGCGGCCCGCCTGGCGGGTGACCAGGGACTCGAAGACCTTGCGGGCGTAGCGGGCGTTGCCGAAGTTGCGGTCCCTGGGCACCGACGCGAAGTGGGCGCGCAGCAGCGCCTCCAGCTCCGGGGCGCAGGTGTAGCCGCCCGCCTTCGCCTGCCGGTTCACGATGATCACCAGCTCGTCGGCGTCGTAGTTGCCGAACTCCACCCGCTGCGAGAAACGGGAGGTCAGACCGGGGTTGGAGGCGAGGAACGCGCCCATCTCGTCCTCGTATCCGGCGGCGATGACGACGACGTCGTCGCGGTGGTCCTCCATCAGCTTGACGAGGGTGTCCACCGCCTCCTGCCCGAAGTCGCTGCCGCCCCGCTCGGACGGGGTGAGGGTGTACGCCTCGTCGATGAAGAGCACCCCGCCACGCGCCTTGTCGAACGCCTCGGTGGTCATCTGCGCGGTGTGGCCGACGTACCGGCCGACCAGATCGGCGCGCGCCACCTCCACCACCTGGCCACCGGCGAGCACCCCCAGCGCCTTGAGCAGTTTGGCGTAGAGCCGCGCCACGGTGGTCTTGCCGGTGCCGGGCGGGCCGACGAAGACCAGATGGCGGCTGAGCGACGGCGACGGCAGCCCCGCCGCCTCCCGCTGCCGGGCGTTGGCCAGCAGATGCACCAGGTCGGAGACCTGCCGCTTGGCCTCCGCAAGCCCCACCATCTGCTCCAACTCGCCGAGCAGCGACTCCAGTTGCCCCTCGTCGCCGCCCGCCGCGTTCGCCCCGACGCCGGATCCGGCGATCTCACCGAGGTCCTGCGGCAGCAGCCGGACCATGTCGGCGGGGGTGGCGTTCACCTCGTTCGCCAGCCGGAACGCCTGCCGGTCCACCATCTCCTCGAACACCCCGCGCGCGGCCCGCCCGTTGCCGAACGTCTCGTCCCGCGTCATCTGCCGGAACAGCTTGTCGAGGCCGTCCCGGGCGGCCGGGTCGAGGGCGTACTCGTGCCGCTCGCAGATGCTCTCGACGATGGTCACCAGCTCGTCGACCGTGTAGTTGGGGAACTCCACGGTGCGGTTGAACCGCGAGGCCATGCCCGGGTTCGACGACAGGAAGCTGCGCATCTGCGAGGAGTACCCGGCGGCGATGACGACGACGTCGTCGCGGTGGTCCTCCATCAGCTTGACGAGGGTGTCCACCGCCTCCCGCCCGAAGTCGGGGCCGCCGGAGCCGGACTGGGCGGTGAGGGTGTACGCCTCGTCGATGAAGAGCACCCCGCCGAGCGCCCGGTTGAACGCCTCCGTCGTCTTGATCGCCGTACCGCCGACGACCTGCGCCACCAGATCCTGGCGCGCCACCTCCACCAGATGCCCGTACCGCAGCACCTCCAGCTCGGCGAGGATCGTGCCGTAGAGGCGGGCCACGGTGGTCTTGCCGGTGCCCGGTGGCCCGGCGAAGACGAGATGGCGGCTCATCGGCGGCACCGTCATGCCCATCTCCTCGCGGCGCCGCGCCATGCGGTTGAGGCTGACCAGCGTGGTCACCTCGTGCTTGACGGAGGCCAGCCCGACCAGCTGGTCCAGCTCCTCCAGCGGCGACGCGGGAGCCTTCTTCTTCTCCTCCTTGCGGACGGGCTCGTCCGCCGCCGGCCCGGCACCGACCGGCGCACCGGCGGCGTTGTCCGTCGCGCCGGTCGCCGCGTTCCAGGCGGCGCTGCCCGCGGCCGGTACGTCCGCGCCGCCGCGCGCCGGCTCGCCGCGCCCCGCCGCCGGACCGCTGCTCTCCGCCGCCTCGCCGTGGATGTCGGCCAGCCCGTTGCCGCGCGACATCACCTCCTCCAGCAGGGCGTTCTCGCTGACCACCGTGCGGTGCACGCCGGCGCCGCCGTTCTCCCAGGTGGAGACGGAGCGCAGCGCGAACTGTCCGTCGGTGTGCGTCAGGATGCCGTCACCGCGGTTGCCGAAGACCTCGCAGCCGGTGAAGGTGCCCGAGCCGCCGGCCGCCACCAGAATGCCGTTGCGCTCGCCGTCGTGGAACCGCGACTGCGTCGCCACGACATTGGCGCCCGAGCCGACCGACAGCCCGTCACCGCCGGTACCCGCCACATCGCAGTCCCGCAGCCGCGCCGACGCGGTGCCGGACACGGCTATCCCCGCCGCGCCGCTCTGCCGTACGACCAGCATCGTCAGCCGGGCGCGGGCCTCGCCGCCGATCTGCACGCCGCTGCGCCGGGTGCCGGTGATCTCCAGGTCCTCGAACCGGCCCTGGCTGGTGTCGCACGCCTCCAGGCCGTGCGCGCCGCCGCCGGTCAGCACCGTCCGGCGCAGCGTCGGCCGGGCGTCCTCGGCCACCCGCAGGCCGATGCCCCGCGGCTCCGTCACCGTCAGCCGGTCCAGCTCCGGTACGCAGTCCTGCGTCAGCTCCACCCCGGTGCCCCGGACGTCGGCGACCCGCAGGTCCGTGAAGACCGGCCGGGCCGCGCCGCCCACCCACAGACCGGTGTCCTCGCTCGCCTCGATCGCGCAGTCCTCGAACCGCCCCCGCGCCGAGTCGTACATCCGCACGCCCTGCCCGGCGGTACGGGCCACCCGCAGCCGCCGCACCAGCGGATCGGCGTGCTCGGCGACGGTCACGCCCTCCTCGCCGGTCTCCTCGACCCGGCAGTCCTCGATCAGCACCTGATTGCGGCTGGCCAGGTGCAGGCCGACGGCCTTCGTACGGTGGATGCGGCAGCGCAGCAGCCGGGTCGCGCTGTCGTCCTCCAGCGCGACGCCGGGCTGCGCCGTCCCGGAGAAGTCGCAGTCCTCGACGGTGCCCTGGCCGTGGCCGCTGACGTACAGGCCGTTGCCGCGTGCGTCGCGGACCGTGCAGCGGCGCACCAGCGGGTCGCCGTGGTCGCCGATGACGATGCCGGACGCGCCGAGGTCGGCCAGCCGGCAGTCCTCGATGACGCTCTCCGCCTCGCTGGTGACGACGATCCCGGCGCCCTTGGGGTTGGTCACCTCGCAGTTGCGCATGGCGAGGGTGCCGGTGTCGCGGGCGAGGACGGTGGCCCAGGCCGCGCCGCCGACCTCGCAGCCGTCCAGCTCCAGTTGGCCGTCGGTCACGTCCACGGCCGGGCGCTCCGGGTCGCTGCCGTGCACCACCAGACCGGTCAGCTTCACCGCCTCGGCGGCCACCGTGACCGCGGAGCCGGTGCGCGGCGAGATCCGTACCGTGCCGAGGCCCTCCGCGGCGACCACGGTCACGATGCCGGTGAACACCAGCGCCTCGGCGTACCGGCCCGGGGCCACGGTGATCAGCGCACCGCTCGGTGCCGCCTGCACCGCCTCCGCGATCGTCGCGAACGCCCCGGACCCGTCTGGCCCCACGGCCAGCACCTGACGGCTCATCGCCGCTAACTCCCTCCAGGGCCCGGCACCGTGACGGCACCGGGCCCGAACGTGCTCACTCTGCGCGGCATTCGGCCTTCACCTGGGCGGCGGCGACATGCGCCAGCGTCGAGGTGTCGCCCTCCCAGTCCTGCCCGGCGTTGGTCACCCGGAGGGTGAACCGGCCGCCCTCCACGTGGACCGTGGTGCCGAGCACCCAGCTTCCCTTGTTGCGGGGCTGGTCGATGTGGAACCCGGCGAGGTCCCCGCCGTACCACTTGGTGCCCTTGTGCACCGAGTATCGCGCGGGAGCCCCGCCCACCTCCACCGGGCTCTTCCCCTGGGGGATGTAGACGGAGATGCGGCAACTTGCCGACTTCATCCCGGAATTGAACTGCCAGTACGCGGTCACGTCCGAGTCCGGCGAGTCCGCGTCCCCGGACATCGGTATCGCCCGCGAGCCGCCCCCGCAGCCCCCGGCCGTCGACCCACCGGTCCGCGTCAGCCACCCCTCCTTGCCGTCACCGTACGCACCGATCTCGTGGTACCCGGCGTTGGCACCGTTCGCGCAGGTCGGCCCGGCGAACGCGGTGAAGGTCCTGGTCGCCAGCGTCTTGACGTGCGACTCGGAGCCGGACCCCTTGTCGTCCGTGGCCGATTTGTCGCCGTGGTCGGCGCTCCCGGCGGTCGGGTCGGTGCGGGTGCCGGCGTCGCCGTCGGTGTGCGGCCCGGACCCGGAGCCGCCGCCGCTGCCGTCGCCGGGGGCGTTCCCGCCGCCGGCGGGGGCGTGGCTGTCCGTCCGGGGGGCCGTGCCGCCGTCGTTGCGGACGCCGCCGGGGACGGGCACGAAACCCTTGCCGCCGTCGCTCCCGGCGTCCGGCAGCGGCTGCGTCAGGTCCCCGGCGGCGTTCGCCGGGGACGCGGCGAAGCCCTTGCTCAGCGCGGAGATCGCGAACGGCGCGCCCAGCAGCACCACCCCGGCCAGCGCCGCGCCCGCGACCACACCGGGGGAGACCCGGCTGCCGCTCTCCGCCTTGGTCTCCGCGCCCGTCGCACCGGCTGCCCCGGCGGCCGTGCCCGCCGCCGCGTCCATCCGGCGGAAGAGGCCGAGGCCGCGCCGCCCGGCGGACGCCTTCTTCCCGGTGGC
This sequence comes from Streptomyces sp. NPDC029159, assembly GCF_055564055.1. Taxonomy (NCBI): domain Bacteria; kingdom Bacillati; phylum Actinomycetota; class Actinomycetes; order Kitasatosporales; family Streptomycetaceae; genus Streptomyces; species Streptomyces sp. NPDC029159. The sequence continues at coordinate 102,743 of NZ_JBVHWT010000007.1, read as the reverse complement.
CGCCGGGGCGGGGGTCGCCTCGGCAGCCACGGAGGCGGCGGTCTCCCCGGCCTCCTCCGCAGCCGCGCCGCCGTCCGCCTCGGGCCCGGCCGCGGCCTCCGCGTCCGCCTCGGCCTCGGTCTCCGCCGCCCCGGGCAGCGGCGCACCGGGGCGCAGCACGGTCGCCCCGGCGGCTTTGCCGGTGGCCGCCGGGGTCTCGTCCGGGGTGTCCGCCGCGGGGTCCGGCTGCTCCTGCCCGGGGCGCAGGGCGGTTCCGCCGGCCGGGGTCTTCGCGGTGCCCGTCGACGTGGTGGGGGTGTCCGTGGCCGCGGCCGGTGCGCTCTGTTCCGGCTGCGGTGCGTCGGCCTCGGGCGCGGAGGTGTCGCCGGTCGCCCCGGTGGTACCTGCCTCTTTCGCGCTGCGGGAGTTCGCCGTCTCGTCGGTCATGATGAGTTCCGCTTCACTCGTCGGGTGTTCGGGTGGGGGGTGTGGGCACCGCCGGGCGGGACGCGGGGTGAGCGCCCGGCGGCGCCGGGATGCCGGTCAGTAGCTCTTCATCACCGCGTCCAGGTCCACTTCGAGCGCGGCGGCCCATGCCTGGAGGCCCGCCGACGGCTTGGGCACGCCCAGCAGATCGGGGGTCTCCGGCTCCGGCTCCTTCGGACGCGGCCCATGGGCGCCGAAGGCGCCGTCCGGCAGGTCGAGGTGGAGCAGGAGAGAGGCGCCCGCCCCGTCCTCCCACTGGACCAACTGTTCCAGTTTCGCCGCCTGTTCGGGTGTGAGGTGCGGTTTCACATAACGATCGAGGAACTGCTCGCGGCTCATCCGCTCGCCGCCCGCCAGGACGTCGTCGCCGTCGGCCGCCAGATGGACGGTCTGCCGCTTGTCGTCCGCCGCCGCCTTCTGGGCCGTCAGCAGCGCGTCCCGCATCGCCTTCTGCTGTGCGCCGCCGACGTCACCGTAGGGGTGCGGGGGCACGTACCAGCCGGAGTCCACCCGGATCGCGCCCGGCCGCACCCCGCCGGTGCCGCGCAGCACCGCCTCGGGGCTGAACCGCACCTGGAGCGCGTCGTGCAGCGTGAAGGTCCCCTCGAAGACGTTCTTGCCGGAGATCTTCGGCTTCCCGAACGCGTCGAACGTGCCGTACGTGGCGACCTTCACCACCGCGTCCACGGAGGCCGGCGCGTGCCGCTGCCAGTACACGGTGCGGTCGACGGAGTTCTTCTGCACCGCGACCTGGCCGCCCGAGTCGTTCTCCAGCGTGTGCGTCACCGACGAGGACGCGGAGAGCGCCTGCTGGGCGCCGGTGAAGCTGCCGGTGATGCCGGCGCCGAGCTTCTTGCCGACGGTGTCGGTGTGCGCGTCGATGTCGTTCTGCAGGTCGTAGTCGGCCCGTTCGCCGGTGCCCTGGTGCCAGCCCTGCGACAGGCCCAGATCGCGGGGGCGGAACTCGACGGTGAGCTGCGCGTGGGTGTGCGTGGCCACCCCGCCCTCCGCGCTGATCCGCACCGGGAACGTCGCGATCGGCGAGGTCGGGGTGCCCAGCCCGGTGCGCACCAGGTGGCGGGCCAGCTCCCGGGCGCCGATCAGCTGCTTGAGCTGCGCATGGCCGCCGTGCCGGGGGTCGGCGAACACCTTGGGGGTGCCGGGGTGCTCGGCCAGTTGCTCCATCAGCTCGGTGAACAGCGTGTGCCCGGCCGTCTCGTCCATGTCCACCAGCGCGTCGTGCTTCCGGAACTCGTGGGACGTGATGGCGGACATCGCCGTGGGCGTCCCCACCTCCGTGACCGGCAGTTCGGACCGGGGGACGAAGACTCTCTCCTTCATCGGAAGGGTGATCTGGTGCGGGGTCTTCGTGCCGGGGGCGAACCAGGAGGCGGCCTTGTCGATGCCCGCCCCGACGAGGTGGGCCTTGCCGAGCAGCAGTGCGTCGAGCAGCTGCGAGGCGTGCGCGTAGCTCTCCACCGACAGCGTCAGGGCCGCGTCGGTCTCGTAGACGAACAGGTCCTCCGCATCGGTGGTGTACGCGTCGTGCCGGCGGATCATGACGCTGCTGTTGTTGGCGACGCCGTGCCCGGTGGAGTGGGTCAGGGACGCGGACAGCGAGCCGCCGCCCCCGGCGCCGCTGCCGCCCCCGCCGAGCGTGATGCTCCTGCTGTGCTTCTCGGAGGTGCTGAACTGCTCCTCCTGGCGGGTGTTGGACTGGATGTAGCGGGAGAGGGAGCCGAACGCCGACGCCCCGGTGTAGTGGGCGCCCGTCGTCCGGTCCAGCCGGAGGTGGACGTCGACACGGTGGTGGTGGGCGAAGCCGTCGAGGCGTATCTGCAGGGTCAGTCCGGTGTCGCGCAGCAGGCTGGACAGGTTCCGCAGTGAGTGGCCGTCCAGAATGCTGTCGGCCATGGACTTCATGGTTCCGGCCGGTGTGTGCAGGGTGTGCAGCGGGCCGAGGAGCTGCGGCGCCTTCTCGGACAGCAGCGTGACCAGCTCGGTGAGCACCTGCTGGGAGACCGTCGGATGCAGCACGGTCCGCCGCTCGTCCGGCACCTGCGCCGTCCCGTCCTGGTTGTTCCGACTCTCCCGGTCCTCCTGGTTCTCCTGCCGGCTCTCGCCCGGCGGACGGTTCTGCTGCTGCCCGTTCGCGGGGTCGTGGACCGGCGCGGGCGTCAGCTCCGTGGTCATCGACAGGATCGGCAGCTTCTCCAGCGTCGGCGGCACGTTGGCCTCCTGCGCCGACCGCTGGTTCAGCACCGGACGCTGGAACGTCGCGCCGCCCGGCACGTACAGATCGGTGCTGAGCCCGTCCGCCTTCCAGGTACCCAGCATGTTGTCCCTGGTGACCACGGTGTTCAGCCGCCAGATGACGTCCATGGAATGGTGCTCGTGCGGCACGTCGATCGAGGAGAACTCGCCGGGGTGGGTGTCGTCGATGTCGATGGAGGTCCGCCCCTTGGAGCGGCTCCACGTCTCGGAGTGGCCGAACGATCCGCTGCCGGAGTCGTCACCCTGCTTCCCCTCGTACGCCAGGCCGGCGCCCGAGGTGAACGCGTTGGTGCCGGAGATCTGCGTCTTGCGGGTGTGGCGGAGCATGTACTCGGTGAGGGTGAACGAGGACAGGTCCTGCGTCTCGGTGCTGAGCGACCTCTTGTTGCCGGTGATCGCCTGAGCCATCACATACACCTGCATGTCGGCGAACTGCTTGCCCACCACGAACCGGCCCGGCAGCGCCTTCGCCTCGCTGTTCAGCGCGCCCTTGAGCTGGTCGGTGGTGATCATGTGCTGGAGGTACGAGACGGCGTACGGCGGCACGTGCAGCTGGGCCAGCAGATCCGCGGCGGCCCTCTGCAGGGTCCGGGCGTGCCGGACGTGGTCGATGCGGTCGTCGGACCGCAGCTGCTCCGGTGTGAAGCCGTCGGGCAGCTCGATGTCGGAGAACGTCATCGTCTTCCCGTTCCAGACCGGCTTCGGCGCCGGCTGCGGGACCGGCGTCGGCCCGTCGCCCGCGCCGCCGTGGTACGAGGCGACCGGCAGGTCGGAGAGCGACTTCGGCACCACGTACTGCACCCCGCCGGTCGGGTGGGTGACCTGCGGCGCGGACACCACGGACCCGTCCTGGGTGATCTTCTGGGCGTACACCGACAGGCGGTAGTTCGCCGGGCGGTACTCGTGGTACATCGGGCCGGACGCGTTCGTGCCGTGGTGGGAGAACATGTACGTCGTGATGCCGTTGGTCAGCGAGACATCACGGGAGCGCCCGAAGGTCATACCGGGCGGGGTGAATGTCACCCCGTCGCCACCCGTGCCCGCCGAGAAGCCGAACGAGAAGGACTGGCCGTTGCCGATGGACGCGGTCGTGGCCAGCCAGTTCCAGCGGGTGGGCCAGTTCTGGATGGTGACGTCGTCGGCCGGCAGCTGCCACGGGGTGTCGGTGCCGTCGCCCTGATGGTGTTCGCCCTCGACCGTGAAGTGCAGCAGCAGCTGGGTGCCGTTGTCACCGCGCGGTCCGAGGAACGTCAGGTGGATCCCGTCGCCGAACATCTCCTTGGTCTTGCGGGACAGCTCGTTCACATGGAACTGCACCTCCAGGAAGCGGTTGAGCTGGTCGACGTGGAGGGCGCGCCGCTCGGGCGTCACATGGGAGAAACCGACCTCCCGCTCCGCCCGGATCGCCTGCCTCCGGAAAAGGTCCACCACGTGCGACAGCCCGGAGACCGCGAACCCTTCGTACAGCCCGAACGCCGGCGGGTTCGGCGGCGGCACCGTCCTCATCAGGGGCGGGAGCACCGACTGGCCCGTGGCCTTCGCCAGCTCGTACTCGAACTGCTCCGTCAGATGCTCGGGGACGTGCACGACCAGCCGCACCGGCACGGACTTCGGCGCCATCGCCGGCGCACCCACCTCGGTGAGGGACGCCTCCATCGTGGCGTGCACCTCGTACGGGACGCTCTTCCCGTTGAAGCGGACGGTCGCCAGGGTGCCGCCGGTGTTGCCCTCGGTCAGCGACGCGGAGTCGCTGCTGTTCAGCCCGAAGGAGAACGGGAACGACAGCGACGTGGCGGTGTCGGAGAGCTTCGGACCCACGGTGAGGTCCACGCCGAAGCTCTTGCCGCCCCCCTGTGACGTGGTGTGGAACAGCGAGTCCCAGGTCCGGACGTTGTTCGCCAGCCCGGCGTCGATCGCGTCGCCGCTCCGCCTGACGGACAGGATCGTCGTTGTGACGTCGGAGACGTAGTGGTTCCCGTTGCTGTGGACGGACGGCAGCCGGGTGGTGCTCAGCATCCGGGAGAAGTTGGCGATGGTGCCCATCTCACCGAACCAGTGGTGCAGGAAATCGAACGCCCGCGTCCCCGGGCCCATGTGCGCGTACGGCGCGGTCAGCAGCCCGATCAGTTCCTCCTGGCCGCTGCTCTCCCGGACCAGGAAGAACGAGTTCTGGAGCGCCTGGGCGACGCGCTTGCGCTCCTGCGGGGTCTGCGGGGTGATCTCCCAGTCGTGGCGGGTGTGGTTGGCCTCGTGGGTGGTCAGCTCGTGCGAGAAGGCCACCTCGACCGGCACCTTCAGGTGGATCGGCTGCTGGTCCGGTACGGCCTTGGGGACGCCGTGCAGCTCCATCTTCAGGCTGGCGCCCGGGAAGGAGAAGTGTTCCTGGTCGCCGCTGAACACGAGTTCCGGGCGGTCGTAGGAGTTGTGCAGGAAGCTCTGCCCGGCGGAGGCGCTGGACGACCCGCTGAGGTTGACGGAGAGGCTCAACGCCGCGTGCTCGGCGCCGGGCTTGAACGAGGTGGTGCTGCTCAGCGAACGCGAGTTGCCGGTGCTGTGGGTGCCGCCGTACTGCCGGTTGAGGATCGCCTCGCGCTGCCCCTTGACCTTCGCGCCGTACGGCAGCGGCTGGGTGACCCGCTCATGGATCAGGTGAATGCCCTGCTGCCCGGAGAGCCCGCCGAGCCAGACCTTCATCCGGTACTTCTGCTGCCGGTCGTCGTACAGGTCGAGGAGGAGCCCGTCCTTCGACAGCAGCTTCCGTACGAGGAGCTTGCCGTCAGGACCGGAAATCTTCTTCCACATGTCCTCGGCGACCTTGTTGACCAGGGCCTTCTTGTGAGCGGGCGGCAGCGTCGTCCCGGTCTGGTCGACGGCCGCACGCACCAGCGAGGTGAGCGAGGCGGGACGCTGCCCGGGCTCCCCGATGGGGATGTCCCCGATCTTCACCACGGACCCGAACTGCCCGAGCGGATGATGCCCGTCCTCCCCGAAACCCTTGGGAACCTCGGGGGTGTGGGGGAGGGGAGTGGGGGGTGAGTGGGGGGCGGTGTCGGTGTCGGTGGGGTCGTTCGGGGGCGGGTCCTGGTTCCCGTTCCCGTTCTCGTCCTGGTCCGTGGGCTTCTTCGGGGGTGGGTCCTGCCTTTCGGACTTGCTTGAGGACGATCCCTGGTCCTCGTCGTTGCCCGGCTTGTTGTCGTTCTCGTTCTTGTTCGTCGGCGAATCGTCCGGCGTCGGCTTGGCGGTGGAGACCCGCAGCAGGCGGGTGCCGGGGGTGCCCTCGCCTGTCCATTCCTCGTGCCGGTTCGTCTTCTGCTCACCGGTCAGCTTCGGGTGGACGTATTCCTTGAGGAATTTCTCCCGGCTCAGCGCCTTACCGCGGACGAGGACGTCGCCCTGCTCGTCCAAGGTGACATGCCAGAGGGTCTCCCCCTCCGTGGCGTCCGTCTCCTGGGCGGTGCGCAGCGCGTCGAGCATGGTGGCGGTCTGCTGCCCGTCCGTGGCGTGGTGCGGGGCGATGTACCAGCCCGAGTCGGTCTTGACCTCGGCGTCGGTGACGCCGCCGGTCTCGCGGACCACCGCCTCCGGCGCATAGCGCAGTTGCAGCATGTCGTCGACGTCGAAGCTGCCGTGGTAGGCGTTCTCGTCGTCGAAGGAGCCGAGGTGGTCGACGGAGGTGCTCGGCGCGATGTCGATATCGATCTTGATCTTCGCGGGGCTGTGACGGAGCCGGTGCACGGTGCGGTCGATCGACTCGTTGGGATTCGAGGTGAACCCGCCGCTGTCGTGCGTCTCCGTCCGGCTCTGCTTGAACTTCCCCCCGAAACTCTGCGTCATCTTGCCGGTGGCCGCGGCGAATTTGCTGGTGAGGGTGGAGCCGAAGCTGCGCTCCTTGGCGTCCGCGTACGACTGGGTGTGGTACCGGTACTGGTAGTCGGAGCGCTCGGCCGTGCCCTTGGACCACCCCTCCGACGTGCCGAAATCGAGCTGGGTGAAGGAAATCCGGATGTTGCCGTGGGTGAGCGTCGTGACGCCGCCCTCGGTGGTCAGCCGCGCGCCGAAGAGGCTGTCCTCCGTGGTGGTCTCGCCGAGGCCCGCGTTGCGCAGATGCCAGGCCAGCTCACGGGAGTTGAGGAGCTGACGGAGCTGCTCGCGGCCCGGCTGCCCCTTCTCCGCGAACTTCTTCGCGGCGCCGTCGTGCTTGCTCAGATCCTCCATCACGTCTTCGAAGAGCTTCCGCGAGGATGCCTCGTCCATGTCCACCAGCACGGAGTTGTCGCGGAACTCGTCCTTGCTGATCGGCTTCGGGGCCGGCGGGGTCTGCGGAGGCGTCTGCGTGTCGGACTGCTGCGCCGGCGGTTCCTGCGTCCCGCCCTGCCCGGTCTGCTCGTCCACCTCCTTCAGCTGCTCCGGGGAGAGCTCGGAGCGGGCGACGACGACGTGCTCCCGTACGGGGACGGAGAGGGTGTAGGAGCCGTCCTTGTTCGAGGTGAAGAGCTTCTTCAGCTTCTGCGAACCGCCGAGGAGGAGACTGTCGGCCAGCTGGGAGGCATGGCTCTCGTCCTCGACGGTGAGGTCGATCGTGCTGTTGACCTCGTAGACGTACAGCTCCTCCTCGGCGGTCGTGTACGCGTCGTGGCGGCGGATCATGGTCGCGTCGCTGCTGGAGAACGTGGTGCTTCTGCCGGATCCGAAAGAGGCGGACGGCGTGGCGCCTTCGGTGCCCTTGGAACCGGACCCGCCGAAGCCGAACCCGTAGGAATTCTTGACGGTCCGGGAGTGCGCCTCCTCCTTGCGGATGTGCGACTGCGTGTACCGGGAGAGCACCCCCTTGGAGACCTTTCCGGTGAAGCGCGCGCCCTCCTTGTCCCGGGTCAGCTGGGTGATGACGTTGGTGTACGAGTGGTGGCCGATGCCGTCCGTCCGCGTACGGATGTGAAGGCCCGTGCCGCGCAGCAGGCTGCTGGTGCTCTGCAGGGTGCGGCCGTCGAGGATGCTGTCGCCCCCGGCCTCCATGACGGTGCCCGGCTTGTTGACCGTGTGGTTCTTTCCCAGCGCGTGCGGTGCGTGCTTCTCCAGAAGCTCCTCCACCGACTTCAGCACCTGGGAGGTCAACGAGGACTTCGCCGCGCCGGCGCCGTTGCCGTCCTGCCCGTTCGTCGGCGCGGTGTCCTCCCGGGGGGACAGGTCCACGGTCATCGCCGTCAGCGGCAGCTTCGACAGCTGCTCGGGGACCTTCGCCTCCGCCGCCGTCATCGTGGTGTGTTCGGGGCGCAGATACGACACACCGCCCCGGACATGGACGTCCTTGACCCGGGTCTCCTCACCCCACGTACCGGCCATGTTGGTGTTGCGCCGGATGACGGTCATCCGCCAGATGACGTCCGCCTCGTGCTGCTGGTGCGGCATCGTCTGGTCGACGAACTGGCCGGGGTGGATGCTGGTCACCTTGACGGTGGACCTGCCCTTCGACAGGGACTTGCCGAAGGAGCCGTCCCCCGAGCCGCCGCCGGCGCTGTCACCGTTCTCCTTGGAGACGTCGATGGCGGGGTCCAGCCCGCCGGAGTGGGAGTCCACCTTCTTGTCGGTGCTGGTGAAGCGGCTCATGGACTCGTCCAGCACGAAGTTCGACGACTCCTGCTTCTGCCCGAGAGTCTTGTCGTCGAAGGTGAGGGCCTCGATGACGAACTGCACGTCGTCGTCGGTGAAGGTCTTCCTCCTCACCTGCACCCCGGACGACGACTTCGATTCGCTGTTGAGGATGCCCTTGAGCTGATCGGGGACGAGCAGCGTCTCGACGTACGGGACGGCCTGCTGCGGGGGGATGCCTGCTTCCTGGAAGAGGTTCGCCGCCTCGCGCTGGAGGTCCAGGGAGCCGTGGACATGGTCGATGCGGTCCAGGGTCTCCATCTGATGCGCGCTCGCGCCGGGCGGTGTCTCCAGCGGCGGGTAGCTCTTCTTCCTGCCGAGGGCCTCCGGCTCGACGTCCGTGACGGTGACCTTGTGCTCCGTCTCCTCGTGGGAGTTCTCCTCGGTGGACTTCTTCAGCGAGTCCGATATCAGGTAGTCGGCGTTGCCGTCGAAGGTCTTCTTGATCGCCGGCGGTGCGCCGAGCACCTTCGGGCCGAAGACGTGCTCGACCTCCACGGTCGTCTCGAAGACCACCGGATAGGAGTGGTGCCACATCTTGCCGGAGACGTTGGCGCCCATGTGGGAGAAGCCGTACGTATTGATGCCGTCGGACAGGGAGCGGTCGCGGCCGTAGGAGTAGAGGGCGTCGACCGGCGTCATGGTGAAGCCCTCGGTCGTGTCCGTGGTGAGGGTGCCGCCGAGGCTGAACGACTTGCTGGTGCTGCGGCTCTGGGAGTCCTGCAGCCATGCCCAGCGCGTCGGCCACAGCTGCGTGGTGGCCTTGGCGACCGGCATCCGCCAGCCGTTCGGCGTCTCACCGGGTGCGGCCGGGCGGGCGGTGATGCCGAAGTGCATCAGCAGCTGGCCGTTGTCGCCCTTCGCACTGCGGAACGTCCGCCGCACGCCGCCGTTCATGATGTCGGGCGCCATGTGGTTCAGCTGCTCGGCGTGGAACTGCGTGGTCACGAACTCCTTGAGGTCGTGGAGGTGATCGTTCCTGGTCGTGGCGGTCTTGTGCTGGAATACCGTCTTCTGCTCGGCGCGGAGGGCGTCGTGCAGGAAGGTCTGCGGCAGCTCTTCGAGACCCTGGAGCCCGAAGACGCCGAACAGCCCGCGGGTCGGCGGCCGATCCGTCGGGCCGAGCGGTTCCTTGACGTGCTCGTTCCGGTCTTCGTTGCCTTCCCGGGGCTGTTCGGTCGGGTGGGTGTTCTCGGGCGTGGCGTTCGGCCGGGGCATGACATGGCCGCCGTCCTGCTCGGCCACCTCGGTGAGCTGCTTCTCGAAATGCTCGGTGAGGTGCTCCGGGACGCGGACGATCGCCGTCACGTCCTTGGTGCTGGAGAAGTTCCCGCTCCCCACCGGGTTGAGGCCCGCCTGGACGCGCAGCTTCACCTCGTACGGCACGCTGGGCCCGTCGAAGCGGGTGGTGTTGGACGTACCGCCGGTGTACCCCTCGGTCAGCGACGAGGAGTTGCTGGTGCCGAGGCCGAAACTGATCGGGAAGGAGACCGGCACCGGCAACTGGTCCAGGCCGATGACGATGCCGGCGTCGACGGATTTGCCGCCGCCCTTGGAGGTGGTGTGGAACACCGAGTGCCAGTCGCGGGAGTTGCCGGCCAGCCCCACCTGCGTCGCGTCGCCGACCCGGCGGGCGGAGGTGACCCCGGCACGCGCCTCGGTGACGTAGCGGGTCCCCTTGTGGAAGAAGGAGGGCAGCATCGTGGAGTTGAGCATCCGGCGGAGGTTCCACAGCATGCTGTGCTCGCTGAACCAGTTGTCCAGCATCTTTCGCGGCGCCGAATCCTGCCCCATCGACGCGTACGGCTTGGTCAGCTCGGTGGCGAGCGACGACTGGCCGTGGCTCTCCTGCACGATGAAGAAGGTGTTCTGCAGCACCTTCGCGAGCTTCCGCCGCGCCGTGGCCGAGGAGCCGGCGTGCACCCCCCAGTGGTGCGCGGTGCCGTTGGCCTTCGGGTCGGTCAGCTCGGTCGGGAAGGTCACCTCCACGGTGTCCTGCGCGGTGGCCGTGGCGTGCCGGCCGTTGCTGCCGCGGCGGATGTCGACGGTGAGCGTGGAGTCCTTGAAGCCGAAGTGCTCCCGCGTCCCGGTGAAGTTCAGTTCCGGGCGGGCGTAGGTGTTGGTGAGGTTGCTGTGCCCCTTCGACGAGCTGGAGGAGCCGGTCAGCGTCACCTTCGGCTTGATGCCCACGTCGTTCGCGGTCGTGGCGTGCGTCGTGCCCACCGACACGCTGCGGCTGTTGGCCGTCGTCGAGCTGTTGCCGACGTTGTGGTTGATCGCCGCTTCCCGCTGCCCCTTGTCCACCTCCTGGTACAGGAGCTGCTGGGTCGCCTTGGTGTCCTTCGCCGGACCGGTGGTGGAGGACGAGCCGGACGTGGGGTCGCTCTTCGGTGGCGTCGCGGTGGGGTAGTGCTCCGCGTGGTCGCGGTGCACGTCGTTCAGTGTGAGCGTGAGGGTGTACGGGTTGGTGGGCGAGCCGACGGAGAAGCGCAGCCTGAGGCCGTTCTCGTCGAACAGCTTCCGGGCCAGGGTCTGACCGTTGGGGCCCGACAGTTCCTTCCACAGCTGAGCGGAGAGGTTGTCCGCCAGCGCTTCGCGGTGGGCGGACTTGGGCACGTCATGCTGCCCCTTTGGGTCGCGGATGCCGTCCACGGCCGACCGGACCAGCTGGTGCAGCTCGGCAGGGCGCTTCCCGCCCGCTCCGAATGCGATGTTCCCGAAGCGGTGGACCCGCCCGAACTGCCCCATCCCGTAACGGCCGTCCTGCCCGAAGCCTTGCGGGGGCTCGACGACCTTGGGGGGCTTCTCCTGCGGGGGGTCCTGCCGGCCGTTGGCCGGGGGTGTGTCCGGGTTGAGGAGAGGGTCGTGGAGCTGGCCGTTCTCCTGCTCTTTGTTGTCCTGCGGGGGGACGAGGGGCTCCTTGCCCTTGCCCTCGTCCTGCGGGGGAACGACGGGTTCCGTGGCATTGCCCTTGTCCTGCGACGAGGTGGACGGGGCGCCGGTGGTGTGGTGCGAGGGCCCGGACTCGGGCATGGACGTGGCCATGGCCTGGTAGTGCATGCCGCCGCGGTCGTAGTACACGTACAGCGGAGGACTGCCCGGGGTGATGTCGTTGTACGACTGCGGTGGCTGGAGGACGCTGGGGTCGTCGGGGCGCGCTTTCGGCACCTTGGAGATGACGGTGAGATTTGCGCCGAGCATCTCGGGCATGGTGGCGAGGATTTGCGGGAGATAGTCGGCGAACGGCGAGAGCCACAGCGTGTTTCCGCCCTCGGCCGCCTTACGGATCAGGCCCACATTCCCCAGATCCCGCGCTGCCTGCGGGGTCGGTGCGAACTCCAGCAGATCCGTGTAGCCGGCCTCCTGGACCAGCTTCCGCCAGGTTTTACGGTCGTTCTCGTCGAGCTTCTTCTCGAATTTCTTCTTGAGCTGCCTGTCCTCCTGTGACAGAGGCTGCCCGCGACGGTCGAAGGCATCTTCCAGCACGACATCGACGGGGGAGAGTATTTCGTGCGCCGCCAGCCGTTCCCGGTTCTCATCGATGTACCGGACCAGACGCTCCCGCAGGTCCCGCACTTTCATCCCATGGAGATGGGGCAGCTTGCCCTGGCTTCTGGCGCTCTCCAGTATGGAGTTGAACAGGCAGTCGCCGTCGCCCCTGATATTCACCTCTCTGTACTCTTCGCCGTTCAGCAGGTACGTGCTGCCGTTCACCGTGTACGTGGGCGCGGAGGTGCCTGTCTTCCCAGGGGGTGAGTTCTGCCCGCCGCGGCGCAGGCCGATCTTTCGCGGCTTGCGTGGCTCCCCCAGCTTCTCTTCCAGCAGCCTGTCGGCTTCCTTTTCCGCCAGTGCGTCGGCTGCCTTTTGTTCCGCGGCGTCATTTTTGGTGAACTCGCCGCGCCGGCTGGCGATTTTCTGCTCCACCTCCCGGTAGGCACGGTGCTGCTGCGCGGTGGCGGAGTCGGTGACGATGATCAGGGGCGCGGACACAATGCGCATGGCCCACGAAAGGTTCTCGTCCGGCGGCTGCGGGGCGTGCTCCTCTTCGTCCACCCCGTCTTCGTGCACCTTGCCGGATTTCGTTTTCTCGGCGATCTGCTCCCGTGCCGGAGCCTTCCCCTTCCCCTTCCGCTTCTCGGGGGGCGTGGTGGGCTGATCGGCGGACGAGGTGTTGTTGGTGAGGGATTCCGTGTGGGGGACGGATTCACTCTCCTTGGGGGACACGTTGTCCACGAGGGACGCGTCCGGTTTCTTGACGGATTCGTCGCCCGGCTCGATGTGCGGGGACTTGTCCTTCGCGGGTGAGAGGTGGTCCGTCCGGCTGCTCGCCTCGCTCGGCGGGGGCGTCCGGTCCTTGTCGGTCAGCGTGGTCAGCTCGCTCCACCCGGTGCCGGGCGATCCCTGCTTTTCCTTCGGCTCCTGCTGCTCCTGATGCTCCTGCGGCGTCCGTGCGTCGTCGGAGATCTTCTCGGAGGACGTCGGGGTGGTCGGCGTCGGCTCTTCGGTGTCGCCGGGCCGGTGCTCGGAGGTGGGGGAGCGGTCGGTGGCCGTGGTGTTGCCGTCCGAGGAGGTGGGGGGCTTCTGCGCCGCGTCGTTCCGGTCCCCGGACTCGTCGTTCGCCTGCTTGGTCTTCTCGGTCGGGTCCGTGACCGTGTCCGGCTGCCGGGCTTTCCCCCTGGGCTCGGTGGGCTCCTGCTTCGGCGGAGTCTGCGAGGCGTTCTGGTGCGTGGCCGTGGACTGCGGGGAGGTCAGATTGCCGGCGTGGGCGGCCGCCGCGTTCGCGGTCGGCTGGTCGACCTCGCCGTTCTCGACAGCCTTGTCGGCTTTATCGGCCTTGTCGGCGTTCTGTGACGGGGACGGGGAGTTGTCCGTGTGCTGCGTGCCGTGTTCGGTCCCGTCCTTGATGGCGTGCTTCGGGTCGGTGGCCGAGTCGTCGCCGGTGACGGAGGTGTTGTCGGTGGCGGAGGCGGTGTCCTTGCCGTGCCCGGACGTCGGGGGGTGGGTGTTGCTGTCGTCACCGCCGCCGTTGCCCTGGCTCGCGGTGTTCTGCTGGGGAGGTGTGGGGTTGTTCGCCCCGCCTCCGCCGGAGTTCTGGTTCGTGGCGGTCGGCTGCCCGTCGGTCTTGTTGGTGTCGTCCGACGGGGGGTTCTGCTGCTCGTCGCTGGAGGTGGGCGGAGGAACGTACGCGTTCGGCTCGGTGGGCGGGGGCAGGCTCTCGCTGCCGTGGGAGGTGGTGGAGACGGGGCCCGGCAGGTGCTTGACGGCGTCTTTCAGGGCGTTGACGCCGGCGGCGCCACCGGAGGTCCCGACGTGGGTCGCCGCCTGGCCCGCCGCGGCCGAGGCGCCGGACACCGGTGTGACGCTGAAGCTCTTCTCGTCGGAGAAGAGCAGGTTGTAGAAGCCCTCGGACAGATACGCCTGGCCGGTCACCGCACCGGTCGCACCGGCGAAGTGGCCGGCCTTGACGGCGGTGTGGTCGTGGTGGTTCCGGATCGCCGTGAGGGTGGTGTCGGAGAGGTGCGTCAGCGACTTGTGCACGGCGGGGTCGAGATGCTGGCCGCCGCTGTCGAGGACTTCCTTCAGCGCCGGTTTGCTCTCCTTGCCCCAGTTCTTGGCGAAGGTGTCGCCATACTGCCTGCCGAGGTCGCGGGCGGCCTGTTCGCCCAGCGTGTCCTTGAACGTGTGGCTGAAGAGGTTGCCGAAGTCGTCGCTGATCTTCTTCGTCGTGCTCTCGCCCATGCCCTTGCCCGCGGCGGAGCCGCCGAGCGGGCGGAGGAGGTCGTCGGCGTTCTTGGTGATGATGTTCTCGATGCCGTGCGACAGGCTCTTGGTGGTGGTGTCCGAGACCGTGCTGGTGGCGATCGACAGATCGTTGGTGATCTGTTTGGCGACGTTCTTGCCCACCGGCCCGGCGAACAGGTCGGACAGCTTCTTGCCGGCCTTCCCGCCGAGCAGCGACAGCGGGCCCTCCAGCAGCCCGTCGAGCAGTCCGCCCAGCGCCGCGTCCTTGGTCAGGTTCGCATCCCAGGAGTCGCGGTGGCCCTTCGCCTTCTGGATGCGCTGCGCGAGCCCGTCCAGGGCGACGCCGATGGACTCGTTGAGGATGACGTGCATCGCGAGGTGGTCGAGGAGGGAGCGGAGCAGCCGCTGGAGGAAGGTCGAGGTCTTGACCTTGATCTCGGGGATTTCCTCGAACTGGAGCATGGCGATGGCGACGATGATCTCGATCAGCATCTCGGTGATCTGGAGGATCGCCATGATCTTCATGTACTCGATGTTGACCGAGGACGTCTTGGCCATCTTCTCCAGGCCGCCGGTGAGTTCCTGACCGGCCCGGAGGTAGTTGCGGTCGCCCGTGGTGAACTCCGAGAGCGACTTCGCGTACGCGTCGGCGGTGTCCCCGGTGATGCTGCTGCGGACCGAGTTGACGGCGCGGACCACCTGCTCGGGCATCTCCTCCAGCTTCTGGCGGATCTGCCCGTAGCCCTCGCCCATCGCGCGCAGCTTGTCCTCGTCCGCGTGCGTGAAGTCCTGGCCCGTCAGCGCGATGAACCAGCCCCGGCCCTCGTCGGATATCTGGAGGCTCACCGGGTCATCCGCTGCTTCAGGTGCTTGGTGGCGTCGACGTTGGCGTCCTCGGTCTCGCCGAAGGACTTCTGGGTGCCGAAGGTGTCCTCGGCCGCCTGCTGGAAGGCGACGGAGAGGTTCCCCAGCAGCTCATGGCAGGCGTCGACCGCGGGCAGGAAGGTTTTCCGCAGCTGGTCGGAGGTCTCGTCGCCGGAGCCGCACGCCTCGTTCACCATGAGGGAGACCGTCTGCGTCTGCTGGGAGATCTCCCTGACGATCGCGGACAGGTCGTCCGTCCGGGACGCACCCTGGCCTATCCCGCTCAGATCGGCAGCCAGATTCTCGGCCACGGCCGTCTCCCTTCGTCCCCGTCACATCCGTCGTACACCGGCGGCCCCGACGGTGCCGCCGTACGCCGTGCCGCACGGTCGTCCCGTACGGCACGGCACTTCACTTCCCGCGAGGTGGCCCCCGCGCCCGCTAACCGTTCTGCTGACCGGGGAGGGTGCCCCGGGTGAAGGCGGTGAGGAGGTCGTCCAGTGTGGAGCGGCCCTCGGACAGCGCCTTCATGTCGAGCGTCTCGGGCAGATGCGCCGCCATCGTTTGCTGCTTCGCCTCGGCGGCGTCCTCCTGCGCCTGCTGCACCGTCTCCAGCAGCGCCTTCGCCAGCTCCGCGGCGGCCATCGAGCGGTAGCGGGTGCTGTGCACCTTGATGCCGGTCACCCGGCCCCGGGCGTCAGCCGTGACGCTGAGCAGATGATCCTTGGCCGTAGCCGTCACGCTGACCCGGTCGAGACTCTCCCGCGCCTCCTTGGCCTGGACGCGGGCCACCTCCAGACGTTCCAGGGCGTCCTCCATACGGCCCAGCAGCGGGTTGCCATTCATCGGTCTCTCCCTGGTATGCGGTGTCGGCGAAGAGTTGGGTGCCCGGCCGGCCGAGCACGGTGGGTGCCAGCTCCGGATCGGTTCCCCATACGGACGCGTCCTCGGCCAGCCAGGTGGTGCGCTCCCGCTCCTGATTCTCCTGGCCCTTGCCGCCGCCCATGCCGTTGGCCATCGGCGGGAACAGCGGGACGCCCGAACCGTTCTTGCCGCCGGTCGACGAGGTGGAGATCGGGCCGCGCACCCCGCCGGCGCCGTTGGTTCCGGAGGCGCCGTTCGAGGAGGTCTGCAGCCCGCCGGTCCCGGAGCCGGTGGCGCCCGGGCCCAGGTTGCTGTTGCCGGAGGAGAGCCGCGGCGGGGTGTAGTTCTTGATGTCGTTGGGCGTCCACCGCTTCAGGTCGGTCTGCCCCGGGCGCGGCGGCTTGTAGGTGACGTTCTTGCCGTTGTTGTTGTTCTTGTCGTCACCGGTGTACGGGGGCTTCCGGTTGACGTCGGTGTGGCCCGGGGGCGGCACGCCGTTGGGGTTGCGCAGATACGGCGGCACGTAGTGGTTCTGATCGTTGGGGTCGGTCTGCCCGGGCGGGAGATCGGTGCCGATGCCGTGCTTGTCGCCGCCGAGATTGTTGGGGTCGGTCTGGCCGGGGGGCAGGTCGGTGCCGAGGTTGTTGGGGTCGGTCTGGCCCGGCGGGAGGTCGGTGCCGAGGCTGTTGGGGTCGGTCTGGCCGGGGGGCAGGTCGGTGCCGTCGCTGTTGGGGTCGGTCTGGCCCGGGGGCAGGTCGGTGCCGTCACCGTTGGGATCGGTCTGGCCGGGGGGCAGGTCGGTGCCGTCACCGTTGGGGTCGGTCTGGCCGGGCGGCAGATCGCTGCCGTCCCCGTTGCCGTCACCGGTGCCGCCCGGCGGTGTCTGGGAGCTGTCCGGCGGGTTCTTGGTCCCATCCGGCGGTGTCTTGTCGCCGTCCGGCGGGTTCTTGGTCCCGCCCGGCGGCGTCTGGGAGCCGTACCCCCCGCCGTTGATGGCGTTCTCGATGCTCGTCGGGACGGGCTTCAGCGCCAGCGCCGCGGTGTTGTACGCCTGCGACAGCTTGGTGTGGACGTCACCGACCATGCCGTTCAGATACTGCTGGGCGGTCTTCAGCCACAGGTCCTTCGCATGCTGCTCGATCAGGTCCCAGGTGCCCTGCTGATCGACGTAGCCCAGCTCGCCGTACTCGCTGTGGGTGAGCTTGGTGGTGCCCTGGCCGCCGCCCGGATTGTCCTTGTGGTCGACGTTCAGCCCGGACAGCACCTGCTGGAGCGCCCCGCCGGGCGACCACGTGGGTTGGGAGCCCCAGGTGCTGTACATCTGCTGCATCTCGTCCACCGCGGCGCGCAGCCCGTCGCGCGCCTGGGCGACGGCGCCGAGGTAGCCGCCGTTGCCGTCCGGGCCGCCGGTCAGCGTGTTGATCTCCTCGAACGCACGGGAGAGACGCAGCAGCACATCCGCGAAGGCCGAGGAGGCGGAGCCCTTCCAGCCGGTCTCCGGGGCGTCCATCTTGGCCCGCCACTGGTCGAGGCCGATGTGGAAGTTGTTGAAGTACTGGATGGCGGCTTTGAGTTGCTGCTCGGTGTGGGTGAAGCTCGGCAGCGAGGTGACATCCGTCCCCGAGCCCGCCAGCGCCTGGAGGACGTGGTAGGACCCCATGTTCAGCTTGGGCCACGCCGAGTCCTTGCTGTCCGGGCCGCTCTCCTCCTCGCCCAGCATCGTGATGCCCGCGGTGCGCGACAGTCCGCGCCCGTCGTCGTACCGCGTGACCCACTGCCCCTTGAACGGGTCCTGCCCGAGGGCGTAGTTCCAGTACGCCTTCGTCCAGCGCGGCGTGGTCACCGCCTCCAGCGGCGGGATCTGGTCGATGGCCGTGCCGCCCGGCAACCCCTTGGAGAACAAGGAATTCAGCAGTTCGGACCAGGTCGTGGGGTCGGCCATGGGGGCTGCTCCTGGGTGAGATGCGGTCGGCTACGGGCGGGGGGGCGGCCGGGGGCTCTCGGGGACCGGCGCCCGGCGGGTCAGGCGGTGGTGCTGGTGTCGGTCTCGGTGTTGGTGTTGGTGTTCTGGCCGCCGCCGCTGGTGTTCTGCCCGTTCTGGTTCCCGGTGGAGGAGCCCGACGTCCCCGTGCCGGTGGCGCCGGAGCCCTGGCCGCCCGCCGTCAGCGCGCCGCCGATGATGCCCTGTAGCTGCTGGGCCGTCAGCTGGGTGTTCTCGTCCTCGATGTTGCTCATGGCGGTGCTGGTCTCCAGCATCTGCACCATCATCTTGTCCGAGAGGTTGTACGCCGTGGTCAGCTCGTTGAGCAGCGCGGTCGCCGCCTCCTTGACGCGGTTTTGCAGATCGACGGCCGGCTGGTAGTTCGGCCCGCCCGGCAGCAGCTTGTTGGGGCCCTGGAACGCCTGGAGGAGAAGGCGGGCCTGGTCGGCTCCGTCGCGCAGGTTGGTCAGCTCGTTCGCCCGGAAACCCTCCAGGGTCGCCTTCGTGAACGTCAGGGTTCCGTTGTCGTCCGCCATGTCTGGCTCCTGCTGGGTGAGGGCGCGCGCACACGGCGCGGGCCACGGTGATCGGCGCGGAAGTACGAAGTGGTACGGGTCGCAAGGCGCCGCCGGGGGACGGCGCCGCGGGCGGGGGCGGCGTGCGGAGGCCGCACGCCGCCCGCAGGCGTCAGCTGGTGGTGAGCGAGCCCCACTTGGCGCCCTCGTTGCCATCGACGGTCTGGTAGTTCATCTTGACCTGACCCAGCGTCCGGCCGCCCATGCCCAGCGTCGCGCGCATCTCGTCGACCTTGTTGATCCAGTTGCGGTGCGCGGCGTCGTACGCCTCGATGGCCTGACCGCTCATCTCGCTGCGCACGGTGTTGACCTGGGCGTTCAGCTCATCCAGGTAGTTCTCGATCGTCCGTGTGTAGTTCACCAGCTCCTGATGGCCCTGGTCCATGGCCGAGTGGTTGGTGCTGAAATTGGTGAGTTCCATCTGGCACGTCCTCACGAATCGATGGGATGACAGGGGGAGTGGCCGTCCGGAGACGACCCGGTCGCGGACCGGCGGGAGCGGTCCGCCCGCACCTCGCTCAGTGGTGGCTGGTCTGAGTCACCCACTTCTGGCTCAGGTCGAGGCCGTCCGACTCGGTGTTGCTGAAGCTGTTGCGGGTGCCGCTCAGCTGGTCACCCATCGCCTGGAGGGAGTCCATGAGCGCCTTGAGCTGCGTCTGCCAGGTCTCCAGCGCGCCGCCGAAGCCGTTCGACGCGTTGCCCGTCCAGCTGCCGGCCAGCGTGAGCTTGCTGTTGTTGACGCTGGTCTGGATGTTCTGGCAGCTGGTGTGCGTGTTGTCGATGGCCTGGGCCGCGACCTGGAGAGCGTGTTCACTGCTTGTGAGCTGGTTTCCGGCTACCATGCGGGGCTCCTTGGAGATCGGCGCCGGACGCGGACCCGGTGTCCGTGTCCCGGCGGGAACGTGCGGTGAACGGCATCCGGGCCGGAGTGACCGGAGGACGGTGCCTCATCCGGCCGCCCCCTTCCCGGAGTCTGCGGTGGCGCTTCCGGAGGCACGGCACTCGGGGTCCTCCGGCGCCTGCGGCGCCGTCAGCGCGGGCCGCGCCGCCGCCACCGGATCGAGCACGGGGCCCGTCGGCAGCAGCCGCAGCAGCGCGGACGGCAGGCGTACGGCCTCCGGCTCGGTGAACGACAGCTTCTTCAGCACCGAGTCGTCGGCCAGCGGGTACTTGGTGCCGTCCCCGGTGACGAGGTACGGCGCGCCGGTGCTGCGGCCACTGCCCTCGCCGCCGCGGCCCGGCAGCGGGCGGGCCAGCACCGCGGTGCCCGGCTGCGCGGTCACCAGCCCCGGCTGCGGGCAGCCCGGCGCGGTGCTCTGCCGCGGCACGATCTCCCGTCCGCCGGCCAGCCGCCGGTCGGTCAGGGTGATCTGCTGGAGCGGCGCGTTGCCGTGCGGGGTGACGGACAGACAGGGGACGGCGCCGCCGGGGGAGAGCGCACGGGGCGGCGCGGCGGGCAGTCCGGCCAGGAGGTCGGCCGGCTCGCCCTTGGCCAGCGCCGGGCGGACCTGGTCCGGGGTGAGGGCGACGGCGGCGGGCGCGGCCCCGCCGTACGCCTTCTTCCGGGTGGCGGCGTCACCGGTCAGCAGCTGCGAGCCGGTGAGGGTGAACGGCACCAGCCCGTCCTTGGTCAGCAGGTAGTACTGGTCGGCGGAGCTGGGCGTGTGCACCACGAAGAACTGGCCGACGGTCCGCTTCGACCCGCCGATCTCCGGGCCCGCCGAGCCGCGCCCGGGCACGTCCGGCGCCGCCAGATCGGGACCGGCGGGGAGCGCGGCGAGGAACGAGTCGTCCACCGCGACCGGTTCGACGGTGCCGTAGCCGAGCGCCTGCACGGCGCCGCTGCGGTCGTCGAGCCGCAGCCGCTGACCGTGCCACAGCAGATAGTCGTTCTTCTTGGCGTCCTGGACGAGCACCGCCTCGGTGTCCCGCAGCGGCGGGCTCTGCGCGCTCACGCCGATGCCCACCGAGGTGGTCGCCAGCTCCCGCCCGTCGTCGCCGGTGCGGCTGGTGGCGCACACCTGCCAGGCGCCGCGGGAGAGCGCGTCGCCCGACGGCAGTGAGTCCGGCGCGTCCGGGATGCCGATCGCGGTGCCGCGCGGCACGCCCGCCAGCGACTCCCGTGAGACCTCCTGGACCAGGCCCTTCTCACCGACGGCGAGCTTCGCCGAGGTGTAGTTGAGGACCGGGCGCAGCTCCCCGCCGCCGTAGAGGTAGCGGGCGCCGGTCTCCTTCTCCACGATGATCGCGCCCGCCTGCTGCCAGGACGTGGACCGCCCGGGGAAGAGCAGACCGGACACCGCGAACCCGACGCAGAGCAGCAACCCGATGACCAGCCCGATGACGGTCCCGCGCCGGGTGCGCCCCATATGGGTGTCGATGGCGTCCGGATCGGCGGAGAGCATGCTGGAGGTCAGGCGTCCCACCACGAAGGAGTACGCCTGGACCTGGTCCCGCCGTGACTGCATCTGCTCTCCTGCCACCGTGCTGCGCCCGCTGCTGCCGGGCCGTGTTGTCGGGGTCGTGCTGACCGGACGGTGGGGGCGCGCCGGTCGCGGACCACCGGGAAGGCGAGGGGCGCGCGGGGCCGGTCGTCCGCCGTGCGCCGCGGGACGTCAGCTCAGCCAGGCCCGCAGGGCGCCGAGCGCACCCAGATCGATCAGGACGAGGGGGAGCAGGGCGATGGCGCAGGCCGAGTGGAGCAGATCGGCGGCGCGCCCCCAGTACGGCACCAGCCGGCGGCCGGGCAGGGCCCAGGAGGCGATGGTCAGTCCGGCGCCGACGATCAGCAGCACCAGCAGGACGAGGGCGCGGGTGCCGGGGGAGCCGTGCCAGGCGAAGCCGAGGGCGGGCAGCAGCAGACCGAGGCAGCCGGGGAGCACCACCGACAGCCGCTGGCGGGTACCGGCCATCGCCCGGGCGTGCAGCACCAGCAGCACGCTGAGCACCGCGCCGAGCGCCACCGGCTCCCAGCCGCTCCCGGTGGACAGCGCCACCAGGCAGACCGCGCACATCAGGCCGCAGGCCGTGTAGAGGGCGGTCATGTAGCGGTCGGCGACGCGGGTGCGCTCCAGCACCTCGGTGGACGGCACCGGGTCGATGCCCTCCTGGAGTTCCTGGGCGTTGGTGGGCAGCGGTGGCAGCCGCAGTCCGGCCAGCCGGAACGACAGCAGGGGGACGAAGGTGCCGAGGACGACGGTGACGGCGGCGACCGGACCGGCCGCCTCCGACGGCGCGAGCCCGGCGGTCAGTCCGAGGACCCCGCCGACCGCGGTGAGGAGGAAGCCCAGCAGGACGGCGGTGAACAGCGGCGCCGCGGACGCCGCCGCGGCCAGCGCGAGGATCGCGGCGCCCGAGCCGGCCGCGGCACCGGCCAGCAGCCGCGCCCCGAACAGCGGATCGCCGGCCGGTCCGGCGGGCACGAACCAGCCCGCCACGAAGAGATAGGGGACGGCCAGCAGGCCGAGGGTGGTGCCGGCGACGGCGTCGCCCACGGCCCGGGCGGCGGCGATCGCGCCGAGCAGCAGCAGGACGCCGACGGCGGCGGTGGCCGCGGAGTGCAGCAGCGGCAGGCCGCTGGTGGCCAGCGGCACCAGACCGGCCAGCAGCACCGCGGCACCGAAGCCGAGGGCGAGCCGCCGGGTGCCCTCCGGGCCCCACTGGCCGGTGCGCTCGCGCATCCCGGTGGCGACGCCGTCGACGAGGTCGTCGAAGTGCACGGGCGGCAACTGTTCGCGGCGTGGCCGCAGATGGAGGGTCTCGCCGTCCCGCAGGCCCAGATCGGCGGGGGTCGCCTCCTCGTCGAGGGCGGGGCGGCCGAGCCGCTGGAGGACCCAACCGCCGTGCTCCACGCCCGTTTCGTCGAGATCGCCGCCGGGGACGGAGCCGTGCTCCAGCAGCGAGGGCATCACCTCGACCAGGGGCATGTCGGCCGGTAGACCGATCTCGAAGGAGCGCTCGGGCGCCTTGACGACGATCTTGCATATATCGGCAACGATGGTGCTGCTCACGTCAGTTCTCGCCTTCCGCCCCAACGTCGAGGGTGTTCCACCAGAACGTCCCGCCCGGGCAAACGCCTCCGCCGTGGACCTGACGGTATAAAACGGATAGACATCCGATGACTGTGCTGACGCCTGCTTCTCGATCTTCATGACGGGCGGGGCCTCTGCACAGGCCGCGGAACGTCACGCTCCCGGCGCGAAAAGCACGTGCGGTGGCTGCGTGGAGGGCGTCCTGGTGGAGAGGAAGTTAACACAAGTCGCTTTAACAGTGGCCGGTCCAACGAAAACTTGTGTGATCTTCATCCGGGTGCGGCGGCGGGGCCCGCGGGCGGCCATGGCATCATCTGGGCCCACCAGCCCGACGCGCCGCCGGACGCCCGCTGTTGACGCCGCCGACCCTGCCCGGACACCCCCTCCGGACGGTCGGGCGGACCCGGCGGCGGCCGGTCCCGCACGTACCGAGAGGACCCGTGTGAGCCTCATCCTCTTCCGCCGTCCACCACGTCGGCCGGGTCCTGAAGTTCCCGGTGGCGAACTGGAATTGCAGGAGCCACCGGCCCTCCCCGAGCGGACCAGCAACCTCTCCGCGCTCTTCACCTATCTGCCGATGGCCATCGCCTCCACCGGCATGGTGCTGATCTTCCTGCGGCCCGGCGGCGGCAGCGGCGTCTTCACCTACATGGTCGGCGGAATGATGCTGGTCTCCACGTTGGCCATGCTGATCGGCCAACTCGTGCGCTCCGCCGGCGAACGCAAGCAGCGGCTCAGCGGCGACCGCCGTGACTACCTCCGCTACCTGTCGCAGAACCGGCGCCGGGTCCGCGAGGCCGTCGTCGGCCAACGCGACGCCCACGCCTGGCGCAACCCCGATCCGGAGGCACTGCGTTCACTGGTGCGAACGACCCGGTTGTGGGAACGGCGCACCTCCCACGAGGACTTCGCCGAGGTCCGGCTGGCCGTCGGAGACCAGCGGCTCGGTATGCGCGTCGCGCCCATGGAGACCAAGCCCGTCGAGGACCTGGAGCCGCTCGCCGCACATGCGCTGCGCCGCTTCATCCGCGCCTACACCTCCGTCGCCGACCAGCCCATCGCCCTTTACCTCCGCGGCTATGCCCGCGTCCAGTTCCGCGGCGACGACGAGAGCGTACGGGCCATGATCCGCGCCCTCGTCGGGCAACTCGCCGTCTTCCACGCCCCCGAGGAACTGCGCCTCGCGGCCTGCACCTCCAAGGACGCGCTGGAGCACTGGGAATGGCTCAAATGGCTGCCCCACGCCCTGCATCCGACCGAGCACGACGGCGCCGGTCAGCGCCGCCTGGTCACCGAGGACCCCACCGAATTCGGCGAACTCCTCGGAGGTCTGCTCTCCGACCGGCCGCGCTTCGACCCCCAGGCCGCACCCGGCAAGGAGGAGCCGTTCACCGTCGTCGTCCTCGACGGCGCCGACCTCCCCGGCGACGACCGGCTCTCCGGCGGCGGCTACCGCAACTGCGTCGTCCTCGACCTCTCCGGCAGCCTCGCCTGGGGCGGCCCGCACACCCTCGGCCTGGAGGTCGAACCCGGCCATCTGCGCGCCGTCGGCCGCGACCGCAACGGCCGCGAGACCGTCTCCCGGCTCGGCCGCCCCGACGCCCTCGGCCCGGTCCGCGCCCGCGCCCTGGCCCGCATGATCGCGCCGTACCGGATGAGCGTGACCACCGAGGTCGCCGAGCCGCTGGAATCCGACTTCCAGCTCACCACCCTGCTGGGCATCTCCGATCTGCACACCCACGAGCTGGAGCGGTTCCACGAGTTCCGCGGCCCGGGCGAGCGGGACCGGCTGCGCGTCCCGGTCGGGGTCGCCGCCGACGGCTCACCCGTCGAACTCGACCTCAAGGAGTCCGCGCACAACGGCATGGGCCCGCACGGCATGCTCATCGGCGCCACCGGCTCCGGCAAGAGCGAGCTGCTGCGCACCCTCGTCACCTCGCTCGCCCTCACCCACTCCTCCGAGATCCTCAATCTCGTCCTGGTGGACTTCAAGGGCGGCGCCACCTTCCTCGGCCTGGAGAACCTGCCGCACACCTCCGCCGTCATCACCAACCTCGCTGACGAGGCGGCGCTGGTGACCCGTATGCACGACGCGGTCCACGGCGAACTGATCCGCCGTCAGGAGCTGCTGCGCTCGGCCGGCAACTACACCAACAACCTGGAGTACGAGAAGGCCCGCCTCGCCGGGACCCCGCTGGCGCCCATGCCCTCGCTCGTCATCATCGTCGACGAGTTCAGCGAACTGCTCGCCGCCCACCCCTCCTTCATGGACCTCTTCGTCATGATCGGACGGCTCGGCCGCAGCCTCGGCGTCCATCTGCTGCTCGCCTCCCAGCGCCTCGACGAGGGCCGCGTCCACCAGCTCGAATCCCACCTCTCGTACCGCATCGGCCTGCGCACCTTCTCCGCCATGGAGAGCCGCGGCGTCCTCGGCGTCCCCGACGCCCACCAACTGCCGCCCGCCCCCGGCAACGGCTACCTCAAGAGCGACACCGCCACCCTCACCCGCTTCAAGGCCGCGTACGTCTCCGGCCCCTACGAGGCCCGGCGCCGCAACGCCCCGAGCGCCCAGGGCGGCGGCTCGGCCGTCCCCTACCGTTCCGGCTACGTGGCCCCCACCCGGCCCGTCGTCCCCGTCGAACCCGACCCGGCCGAGGAGCGCGAGCAGCTCACCCTGCTGGAGACCGCCAACCGGCGCCTGCTGGACGCCGGCGGCCCGCCCGCCCACCGCATCTGGCTCCCCCCGCTGGACGTCCCGCCGACCCTCGACGAGATGCTCCCCGCCCAGCCCGAGGACCTGGCCCGCCTCTACGACCCCGAGCGCCGGGAGGCCGGACCGCTGCGGGTGCCCGTCGGCGTCGTCGACCGCCCCTTCGACCAGCGGCGCGACCCGCTCGTCGCCGACCTCTCCGGCACCGGCGGCCACCTCGGCGTGGCCGGCGGCCCGCAGACCGGCAAGAGCACCCTGCTGCGCACCGTCATCACCGCCCTCGCCCTCAGCCACACCCCGCGCGAAGTGCAGTTCCACTGCCTCGACTTCGGCGGCGGCGGCTTCGGCACCCTGGCCGGCCTGCCGCACATGGGCACCATCAGCAGCCGCGTCCACACCGAGCGCGTCCAGCGCACCGTGGGCGAGCTGGAGACCCTGCTGACCCGGCGCGAGGAGCAGTTCGCCGAGTCCGACATCGACGGCATCGCCGACTACCGCAGGCGCCGCGCCGCCGGGGAGTTCCCCGACGACCCCTGGGGCGACGTCTTCCTCGTCGTCGACGGCTGGTCCACCCTGCGCAACGACTTCTTCGACCTCAGCCAGAACATCGCCCAGCTCGGCGCCCGCGGCCTCAACTACGGCATCCACCTGCTGATCTCCTCGCCCCGCTGGGCCGACATCCAGCCCGCCCTGCGCGATCAGATCGGCAGCCGCTTCGAGCTGCGGCTCGGCGACACGGTCGACTCCGTCATCAACATGCGCAAGGCCAAGGAGGTCCCCCGCATCCCCGGCCGCGGTCTGACCGAGGACACCTACCACTTCCTCACCGCACTGCCCCGCACCGACGGCGACGGCAACGCCGCCACCCTCACCGAGGGCACCCAGGAGATGGTCGCCGCCGTCCGCGCCGCCTGGGGCGACCGCCCCGGCGCGCCCGCCGTGCGGATGCTGCCGTCCACCGTCCACGCCACCGACCTGCCCGAACCGGTCGGCCGCGACGTCCCGCTGGGCCTGGAGGAGAACGAACTCGCCGCCTTCCGCCAGGACTTCGACGCCAACCCGCACCTCATCGTCATCGGCGACACCGAGAGCGGCAAGACCAACCTGCTGCGCCTCGTCGCCGACTCCATCGTCCGCACCCACACCGCCACGGAGGCCAAGTTCGCCTTCGTCGACCTGCGGCGCGAGCTGTACGACGCGGTGCCCGAGGAGTACCGCCTCGACTACGCGGTCTCCCTCGACGCCGCCCGCGAGATGGTCCGCAACTGCGCCGCCTCCATGCGGCCCCGTATACCCGGCCCGGACATCACCCCGGAGCGGCTGCGCAGGCGCGACTGGTGGAAGGGCCCGCAGGTCTTCCTGATCGCGGACGACTACGACCTGGTCGGCGGCTCCGGCATCGGCGCGCAGACCCCGTTCGAGCCGCTGATCGACATCCTCACCCAGGGCTCCGAGATCGGCTTCCACCTGATCCTCGCCCGCTCCGCCGGCGGCGTCAGCCGCGCGATGAACGACCCGCTGATGCGGCGCCTGGTCGAGGCCAACACCAACCGCCTGCTGCTCTCCTGCCCGCCCGGCGAAGGCGTCCTCTTCGGCGACGTCCGCCCCCGTACGTACCCGCCGGGCCGCGCCCAGTGGATCGCCCGCCGCCGCAACGTCCAGGTACAGACGGCACTGCTGGGGGAGAAGGAGCACTGAGGCCCATCAAGAAGGTGCCGGTCACACCAGCGGTGTGACCGGCACCTCCGTTTCTGCGGGGCCCGCGCACGGAACTGCGCCCGCACCCCGCATCCGCCGCCCGGCGGATGCGGGGTCCGGCGCACCATGGCTCCACCGCCACGCCCCACGAGGAGACCCGGAGCCCCCATGCCCTTACGGATCGCCGTCACCGCCGAGCCGATACCGTCCCACCTCAGCGCGCTCGACTACGTCATCGGCCCGGCCCGGGAACAGGGCCACCAGGTCACCCTCCACGCCCCCCTCATGTTCCGCCGTGAGGCCCACCGCCGCGGCATCGCGTACCGGCGGGCCGGCACGGACTGGACCTGCGGGCCCGGCGTGCAGGAGACGGCGAGCGAGATCTGGCGGCGGCACGGGAACGGGCCCTTCAACCGCCATGTCTTCGGACGGCTCTGGCCCGACCACGCCGAGGCCAAGGCCCGCGCCCTGCTCACCGCCTGGCGCCGCGACCGGCCCGACCTGGTGATCGCCGAATGCAGCGACCCCGGCGCCCACCTCGCGGCACGGATCCTGCGGCTGCCCCTGCTCGCGGCGGACAACGGCCTCGGCCCGCTGCTCCAGGAACTCTGGGACACCGATGTCGCACCCGCCCTGAACCCGCTGCACAAGCAGTACGGCCACGACGCCCCCGCCCTGCCCCCGATGCTCACCCCGGCCCCGGTCCGGTGGTTCCATCCGACGCCCCCGCCCGCCGCGCGACCGGTCCGCCGCACCGTCGCGCCACACCGCGCCGTCCTCCCCGCCCGACTGGACCGCGCCCCGTCCGCCCGCCCCCTCGTCTACGCGAGCCTGGGCACCCTCACCACCGCGATGCCGGGGCTGCGCACCACCGTGACGGCCGTCTACCGGGAGATCATCGCCGCGCTCACCGCGGTCGACTGCGACGCGATCGTCTCCGCGGGCGCCCTCGCCCCACAGCTGACCGGCGACGATCCCCGTATCACCGTCGTCGCACACGTCCCGCAGCCCGCGCTGCTGCACCGCGCCGACCTCTTCGTGACACACGGCGGCCGGGCGTCCCTGCTCGACGCGGTACAGGGCGCGACGCCCGTCCTCGGCATGGGCGTCCTCGCCGACCAGCCCGCCAACACCGACGCGTTCGCCCGGCTCGGACTCGGCCGGTCCCTGCCCCTGACGGCCACGCACACGGAGATCGCCGACGCCGTGACCGCCCTCCTCGACGCCCCCCGGTACACCGACGCCATGACCGCGGCCCGCACCGAACTGGCCGGACTGCCCCCGCTCGACCTCACCCGGCTGCCGGACCCCGACTGAGCCGGAACGCGGCGGCGCGCCGGACGACCAGCCCGGCGCGCCCTCCCGTACGCGGTCCTACGGCGCGCGCCAGCCGCGAGCCCGGCCGCGGGGGATGACCACCGCCAGCAGCGCCGCGACCGCCGCCACCGCGGCGGCCCCGCCCGCCATCGCCCACACCGGCCCGGACGCGACCTCCGGCGGCGGCTGGTCCGCCTGGTAGGCGGCGGCGACCGAGCCCGGGGCGGGGGCGGGAGTGCTCTCGCCCGGCCGCAGCGCCGCCACCGCGCCCTCCGGGTCGACCATGCCGTACCCGGTCACCGCGTCCGGCACCGCACCGGCGCCGCGCACCGCCGTGGCCCGCAGCCGTTCCCGTACCGCATCGGCCGACAGCTGCGGGTCGCGGGCGCGGACCAGCGCGGCGGTCCCGGCGACGAACGCCGCCGCCACCGGATCCCCGCTCCCCGTGAAGTGCCCGCCCCCGGGGCCCACGCTCAGCACCCGGTCGCCGGGGGCCGTCAGATCGACCCGGACCGTCGCCCCGCCGGTCGCCGCCGTCTGCTCGGCGTCGCCGCCGAGCGGGGCGCCCTCCACATCGACGGCGGCCACGCTGACCACCCGCGGATAGGCCGCCGGATACGAGACCCCGCGGCTGCGGCTCTCCGTCCCGGCGCCCGCCACCACCACGACATCCTTCTGCTGCGCGTAGGTGAGCGCCGACTTCAGCGCCCCGCTGGAGCGCGCGGCGCCCACCCCGACCAGGACCACCCGCGCGCCGTGGTCGATGGTCCGGCGGATGCCCGCGGCCACCGCGTCGGGGTCGGCCTCACCGCCGTACCCCTCCGCCGCGACGCCCGCCCCGACGACCCGGGCCTGCGGGGCGACGCCCTCGAAGCCGATGTCCGGGGTGCGCGCGGCGGCGACCACACCGGCGAGGAAGGTGCCGTGCCCGGAGCAGTCCTTGCCGGTGCCCGACGCCCGCCCGGCCAGCGCCGGTACGGAGGCGTCGAGCCCGCCGTCGACCACCCCGACCGTCACCCCGCGGCCCTCGCTCAGCGGATGCGCCTTCTCGATGCCGAGCAGCTTCTGCGGCCACGGCGTCGCCCGCTGCGTCCCGGAGCTGCGCTTGACGCACTTCGTCCCGTCGAGCGCGGTGGAGATCTGCGGCAGTACGGCGGAGTCGGTGAGCGGGGCGGCCGCGGCCGGAAGCGGGACCGCCGCGGCGAGCAGGAGGCAGCCCACCGTGGTGGCCCGCAGGGAGAGTTTCCGCCGGCGGTCGGACACGAAGGTGCCTCCTGGAGCAGGTCGGACAGCGGCCGCCCGAGGGGCCGCTCTGTGCTTGACCGGGATCATACGCAGAACCGGCCGACGGGCGAACGGGCAGGCGAGGCGGGGCAGTTTGTCCGCCGGGCCGCAGAACGGACCGGCCCCGACGACCCGCCCCGCTCACTCCACCGGCTTCCGCGCCTCGATCAGGAACCGCGTCGTCCGCGCCTGGAACGGCCCCTCGGCCAGGATCTTCTCGTGCAGCTCGCGCAGCCGGTCGCGGTAGCCGTCCACGGTGAAGCCCGGGACCATCCAGACCACCTTCCGCAGGAAGTACACCACCGCGCCGATGTCCCGGAACTCCGTCCGCAGCGACTCCAGCCGCAGATCGACGATGTCCAGACCGGCCGCCTCCGCGTCCCGCCGGGCGTCGTCCGGATGGCGGCTGCGCCGCACCTCGTCCGGCTGCGGCCCCAGGAAGAACTCCACCAGCTCGAAGACGCTGGCCGGACCGACCTGCTGGGACAGGTACGTACCGCCCGGCTCCAGCACCCGGGCGATCTCCTGCCACCACACCGTCACCGGATGGCGGCTGACGACCAGGTCGAAAGCGGCGTCGGCGAACGGCAGCGGCGGCTCGTCCGCATCGGCGACCACCACCACCCCCCGCGGCCGCAGCAGCTGCGTCGCTGCCGCGACATTCGGCGGCCACGCCTCCGTGGCGGCCACCAGCGGCGGCAACCGGTCCACCCCGGCCAGCACCTCCCCGCCGCCGGTCTGCACGTCCAACGCCGCCGACGCGCCCGCCATCCGCGCGCCCATCAGCCGCTGATACCCCCATGACGGGCGTTCCTCCGTCGCCCGCCCCGCCAGCCAGGAGAAGTCCCAGCCCGCCATCGGAGCCCGCTCGGCCTCCGCCACCAGATCCTCGAACGATTGAGACACGGGGGCGATGCTCCCAGCCGCCCGCCCCGAAGTCACCCGAATTCCGCCGCCCGGCGGCCCCCGGGGCGCACCCCGGCCATCGACCGATCGCCGCGCCGTCAACCGATCGGCCGATACGGCGTCGAGCGCGTCGGCCGATGTCCGGCACGGGCCGGGCGGGCCAGGCTGACGTCATGTCCATCATCGAAGTGACGGGCCTGCGCAGGGCCTACGGGGGGCGCCCCGTCGTCGACGGCATCAGCTTCACCGTCGACGAGGGCGAGATCTTCGGCATCCTCGGCCCGAACGGCGCCGGCAAGACCACCACCGTCGAATGCGTCGAGGGGCTGCGCGTCCCCGACGCCGGAACCGTACGGGTCGCAGATCTCGACCCGATCGCCGACCACGACCGGCTCACCGGCCTCCTCGGCGCCCAGCTCCAGGAGAGCGAACTCCAGCCGAAACTCACCGTCGGCGAGGCCCTGGAGCTGTACGCCGCCTTCTACCCGCACCCCGCCGACCCCGGCCACCTCGCCGACCGGCTCGGCCTCACCGACCTCCTCGGCCGCCGCTTCGGCAAGCTCAGCGGCGGCCAGAAACAGCGCCTGTTCATCGCGCTCGCCCTCATCGGCAACCCCCGCGTGGTGGTCCTCGACGAGCTGACGACCGGCCTCGACCCGCGGTCACGGCGCGACACCTGGCAGCTCATCGAGGAGGTCCGCGACAGCGGCGTCACCGTCCTCCTCGTCACCCACTTCATGGAGGAGGCGCAGCGGCTCTGCGACCGCGTCGCGGTGATCGACCGGGGCCGTATCGCCGCCCTCGACACCCCCGCCGGGCTGATCCGCGGCGCCGCCACCGCCACCGTCATCTCCTTCACCCCCTCCCGACCGCCGGACCCCGCCGACCTCGCCGCACTGCCCGCCGTCACCGCCACCACCACGGACCGGGACGGCCGCATCACCCTGCACGGCGCCGACGACACCGTCACCGCGCTGCTGTCGCTGCTCGCCCGGCACTCCATCACCGCCGGCCGGCTCCGCGTCACCGACGCCACCCTCGACGACGCCTTCCTCGACCTCACCGCGGGGCACGCCTCCGACGACCTCATCGACCGGGAGAGCTGAGATGCCGACCGTGACCGTGGCGCACACCGCCGTCCTCCGCACCGAGGCGAAACTCTTCCGCCGCGAACCCGGGGCGCTCTTCTGGCTGCTGGTCTTCCCGAGTGCGCTGCTGACGATCCTCGGCCTCATCCCGGCCTTCCGTGAACCGGGCGCCGCCCCCGGCGGACTGCGCGTCATCGACCTGTACGTCCCCGTGGCCGTGCTGCTCGCGTTGAGCGTCGCCGGGGTGCAGACCATGCCGGTCCAGCTCACCGGCTACCGCGAACGCGGCATCCTGCGCCGCCTGTCCACCACCCCGGCCCGCCCCGCGTCCCTGCTGATGGCGTCGCTGCTGCTGCACGCCGCCGCCGTCCTCGGCTCCGTCCTGCTCGCCCTCGCTGTCGGCCGCCTCGCGTTCGGCGTGGCGCTCCCCGCCCAACCCGCCGGATACCTCCTGGCCTTGCTGGTCACCGCGCTCGCCGCGTTCGCGCTGGGCTGCGCGCTGTCGGCCGTCTCCCGGACGGTGAAGGCCGCACAGACCTTCGGGACCGTCGTCTTCTTCCCGATGATGTTCACCGCGGGTGTGTGGCTCCCCGTCCAGTCCATGCCGGAGACGCTGCGCCACCTCGTCGAGTGGTCGCCGCTCGGCGCCGCCTCGCAGGCGCTCGCCCAGGCGGCCGCCGGGGACTGGCCGAGCTGGTCGCACCTGGGCGTGACCGGTCTGTGGGCGGCACTGCTGCTGACCATCGCGGTCCGCCGGTTCCGTTGGGAGTGACCGGCGGGCGGGCCGTGCGCCGCGCCGTCCCCGGGCCGCAGGGGAGCCCGGGGACGCCGCGCGGCATCCTGAACGCCATGACGACCGTGAGCCGGCCCACCGGCACCGACGAGCGCTGGGAGCAGTTCCACCGCTGGGGCCCCTACGTCCTGCTGGCGGTCGGCGTCGCCCTCGCGACGGTGTCGAGCCCCTTCCTCCCCGAGCCCCGCCACCGCCATCAGGACCTCGTGCTGGGGGCCGTCGCCCTCGTCCTCCAGCTGTGGTGGCACCGCAGACGCCGCACCGCCGCCGCGGGGACGCCGTCCGCCGTCGCCTACTACGCTCTCCGCACCGCGCTCGCCTTGGCCCTGACCTGGGTGAACCCCTTCTACTCGATCTTCGCGCTGATGGGGTACTTCGACAGCGGGGTGCTGCTGCCGCCCCGGCTGCAGCGGCTCGGCCTCGTCCTCACCGCCGTGACGATGGCGGGATCGCAGTCCGGCGGGCTGCCCCCGGGACCGGACGCGGTGAGCTGGATCCTCTTCGGCGGGCTCTTCCTGCTCCACTGCGGCCTCGGCCTGCTCTTCAGCCACTTCGCCGAGCGGGACGCCCGGCGGGCGGCGGCCAAGGCGGCCGCCATCACCGAGCTGGAACGCACCAACGCCCGCCTGGAGCAGGCACTTCAGGAGAACGCAGGACTCCACGCCCAACTCCTCGTCCAGGCCCGCGAGGCCGGTGTCGCCGACGAACGGCGCCGACTGGCCGCCGAGATCCACGACACCATCGCCCAGGGCCTGACCGGCATCATCACCCAGCTCCAGGCCGCCACCGACACCCCCGACCCGCACCGCGCCCGCTCCCACGTCGAGCGCGCCGCAGCCCTCGCCCGCCGCTCCCTGGGCGAGGCCCGCCGCTCCGTCCAGGACCTCGGCCCCGGCGACCTGGAGCACGACGCGCTCCCGGAGGCGCTGGAGAAGCTGGTACGGAACTGGTCGGCGCAGGCGGGTGCCCGCGCCGGACTGACCGTCACCGGCACCGTCGAACCGCTCCACGACGAACTGGAGGCCACCTTGCTGCGCATCGCCCAGGAGGCGCTCGCCAACGTCGACCGGCACGCCGCCGCCGGCCGCGTCGGCGTCACCCTCTCCTACATGGGCGACGAGGTGAGCCTGGACATCCGCGACGACGGCCGCGGCTTCGACCCGCTGGCGCTGCCCCCGCGGTCGGCTGCCGGCGGCTTCGGCCTCGGCGGGATGCGGGCCCGCGCCGAACGCGTCGCCGGAACCGTCGACATCGAGTCGGAGCCCGGCGCCGGAACGGCCGTCTCCGCTCGCGTACCGTTGGTGCGCCATGGCTGACGATCCGACGATCACCCTTCTCCTCGTCGACGACCACCCCGTCGTCCGCGACGGACTGCGCGGCATGTTCGCCGCGTCTCCCGGCTTCACCGTCCTCGGCGAGGCGTCCGGCGGCATCGAGGCGGTGGCGCTCGCCGCCCGCCTCGACCCCGACGTCATCCTCATGGACCTGCGCATGCCGGGCGGCAGCGGCGTCGAGGCCATCGCGGAGCTCAC
Source organism: Streptomyces sp. NPDC029159 (assembly GCF_055564055.1). NCBI lineage: Bacteria > Bacillati > Actinomycetota > Actinomycetes > Kitasatosporales > Streptomycetaceae > Streptomyces > Streptomyces sp. NPDC029159. The sequence continues at coordinate 68,973 of NZ_JBVHWT010000007.1, read as the reverse complement.
CCGTCGCGGCGCCCGCGCCAAGGTCCTCGTCCTCACCACCTACGACACCGACTCCGACACCCTCCCGGCGATCGAGGCGGGCGCCACCGGCTACCTCCTCAAGGACGCCCCGCGCGACGAACTCTTCACCGCAGTCCGCGCCGCGGCCGCCGGCCGCACGGTCCTCTCACCCGCCGTCGCCTCCCGCCTGGTCACCGCCGTCCGCTCCCCGGCCCCCGCCGACCCCACCCTCTCCGCCCGCGAACGCGAGGTCCTCGCCCTCGTCGCCAAGGGCACCTCCAACCGCGAGATCGCCCGCACCCTCTTCATCAGCGAGGCGACCGTCAAAACCCATCTCACCCACATCTACGCCAAGTTGGACGCGAGGGACCGCGCCGCGGCGGTGGCGAACGCCTACGACCGGGGGATCCTCGGGTAGGGGGTGCGTCAGGGCAGGTCGTGCGCGTACTCCACGGTGAGCGGGCCGGCCACCACGCAGCGCGGGCGGGAGCCGAGGGCCGGCAGGCAGGTGGTGACGCGGGCATGGCCCCGCGCCCAGGCGGCTGTGTGGGCGGCCGGGTCGACCGAGTCGAGGGCCGCCGGCAGCGCCCGGACACCCCGGGCGAACTCTCGCCCCCCGGCTGCTGCTCCGCTCACACGCCCTCCTGATGGGGTGCCCCACCACGCTGCCATGGAAGGCGAGCGCCCGGAGGGAAAAACGGCAAGCAGCTCCAAAAGAAAAGGCAAGGACGGATATCCGTTCCTTGCCACTCTCAACATATAGCGCACAGGGGGCCTTGCCGCAAGGCCCCCAAGGTGCCGCAGAATATCCGCCGCACGTCCGGGACCAGCGGAAACGGCGGCCCGCCGGGTGGCGCGAGCTGCCGCGTGCCGGGCCGGAATGCGTCAAGCAATTTCCGTGGAACGGGGTAGGCGATGACGGGGTATTCGATGAAGGACGCGAAGAGTGACGCGTTGCCTTGCACAACGCACGATGCGGCGCAGAACGCCATGCGGAACGCGACGGATGACGGCTTGCACGACGTGATCGTCGTCGGCGCCGGGCCGACCGGTCTGATGCTGGCCGCGGAGTTGCGGCTGCACGGTGTGGACGTCGTCGTGCTGGAGAAACTGGCCGAGCCGTCCGGGCAGTCCCGCGGGCGCGGGCTGCATGCGCGCAGCGTGGAGCTGCTGGACCAGCGCGGACTGCTGGAGCGGTTCCTCGCGGCGGGGGAGAAGTTCCGGGCCGGCGGTCTGTTCGGCGGCATCATCAAGGCGTGGCCGGACGGACTGGACACCGCCCATCCGTACGGCCTCGCCATCGGCCAGCCGGAGACCGAGCGGCTGCTCGACGCGCGGGCCCGTGAGCTGGGCGCCACGATCCGCCGCGGCTACGAGGTGGTCGCGCTGCACCAGGACGCGGACGGGGTGACCGCCGAGACGGCGGACGGGACGCGGCTGCGTACGCGGTACCTCGTCGGCTGCGACGGCGGCCGCAGCGCGGTCCGCAAGCTGGCCGGTATCGCCTTCCCCGGCGAACCCGCCACCACCGAGACGCTGTTGGGCGACATGGAGGCGACCGCCGACCCGGCGGTGATCGCCGCCGCCGTGGCGGAGGTCCGCCGCACCCAGCTGCGGTTCGGCGTCATGCCCGACGTGGACGGGAAGGTGGGCGTCCACCGCTTCCTCGTCCCCGCCGAGGGCGTGTCCGGGGACCGTTCGGCGCCGACCCTGGACGAGTTCCGGGCCCAGCTGCGGGCCTGGGCGGGCAGCGACTTCGGGGTGCACTCCCCGCGGTGGCTCTCCCGCTTCGGCGACGCCACCCGGCAGGCCGAGCACTACCGGACGGGCCGGGTGCTGCTGGCCGGCGACGCCGCGCACATCCATCCGCCGACCGGTGGCCAGGGCCTCAACCTCGGCATCCAGGACGCGTTCAACCTCGGCTGGAAGCTCGCCGCCGAGGTGGCCGGGTGGGCGCCGGCCGGCCTGCTCGACACGTACCACGCCGAACGCCACCCGGTGGGCGCCGAGGTACTGGCCCACACCCGCGCCCAGATGGCCCTGCTGGGCACCGCCCCGGGCCCGGCCGCACTGCGCGCCCTCTTCTCCCGGCTGATGGACATCGACGAGGTGAACCGCCACATCACCGGCCTCATCACCGCCGTCGACATCCGCTACGACCTCGGCGACGGCCACCCCCTGCTCGGCCGCCGCATGCGCGACGTCCCGCTGCCGCAGGGCCGCCTCTACGACCGGATGCACACCGGCCGCGGCCTGCTGCTGGACCGCACCGGCAGGCTCACGGTCACCGGCTGGGAGAGCCGCGTCGACCACGTCCGCGACAACGCCGTCGCCCCGGACGTACCCGCCGCCCTGCTGCGCCCCGACGGCCATGTGGCGTGGGTCGGCGACGATCAGGGGGAGTTGGAGAAGCGGTTGGGGGAGTGGTTCGGGGTGGGTGAGGGGTGAGGCGCGGCAGGGTCGGCGGACTCCGGTCGGCCGGGGCGCCGCCGTCCGGTCAGGGCCGGGTGGTCCGGGCGAGGAAGCCGTCGATGACCCTCAGCCACTGCCGGGGCTGATAGGTGAACGGCAGGTGCCCGGTGGGGAGTTCGGTGGTCTCCGCGGCGGGCACGGCGGCGGCCAGCTCGCGTTGGAGCGCCGGGGAGACGAGCCGGTCCTCGGCGGTGACGACGACGAGGACCGGCACCGTGAGGTGCGCGAGGTCGGCGCGGACGTCGATCCTGCGCACCAGGGCCACCTGCGCGGTGGGGGCGGCGGTCAGCTCGGCGGCGAGCTGTTCGGTGGTGGCCCGCACCTGTGCCGGGGTGAGGGCGCTCAGGGCCGGTTCGCCGAGCGCCGCCAGCTGCATGTAGGCGGCGAGCGTGGTGAACTGCCCGGTCTCCAGGAGTTGCTGCCAGACGGTGGCGATCAGCTCGGTGCGGGCGTCGGTGTGCGCGAACGTCGCGGTCAGGACGAGTGCGGTGACGCGCTCCGGGTACCGCGCGGCGAGGCGGATCGCGACCGGGCCGCCGAGCGAATACCCGCTGACCGCGAAGGTGTCCAGCCCTTCGGCGTCGGCCGCCGCGATGAGCTGGTCCACCAGGTCGTCGAGCTCCAGGCGGTCCGCCGCCGGGGTGGCGCCGGAGCCGGGGTAGTCGACCCCGACGACGGTGTGCCGCGCGGCGAGCCCTTCCAGGATCGGTCCGTAGTTGTCCTCGATGCTGCCGGTCGCACCGTGAGCGAGCAGCAGCCCGGGGCCCTCGCCTCGGACGGTGCGGGCGAAAGTGGCCGGGTTCGGCGTCGTCATCAGGGGTTCCTCTCGGAGGCAGGCTGCCGCACCCGGCAGCTGTAGTGATCACTAAAGCTGAGTGCGGAGCGACCGTACCAGAGCTTCTTTAGCGATCGCTACGGCCGGCCGGTAGGGTGCGGGCATGAGCAGCGCGAACCCTCAGTCCAAGGCCGCCGGGCCGACCCGTCGCGCGTTCGATCGCGACCAGGCGCTGGCCGCCGCCCTGCGGGAGTTCTGGACCCACGGGTACGACACGACATCCATCGCCGCGCTGACCGGGGCGATGGGGATCAGGCCGCCGAGCCTCTACGCCGCTTTCGGCGACAAACGGCAGCTCTTCGAGGAGGCCGTCCAGCTCTACGTCCGCACCCACGGCACCGCGCCGTCGCGCGAGACGGACGCCCGCTCGGCCATCGCCGCGATGCTGCGGCACCTCGCCGCGGACTACACCGACCCGAGCCATCCGCCCGGCTGCCTCATCATCAGCGCGGCGGCCAACTGCGGCCCCGGCTCACAGGGCGTCAAGGACCGGCTGCGCACCCTGCGCGAGGAGGCCAAGGCCGCAATCGCCTCCTGCATCCGCGGTGACGTCGACGCGGGGCGCCTGCCCGCCACCACGGACGCCGACGGGCTGGCCGCCTTCTACGCGGCGGTCATCCAGGGCATGAACCAGCAGGCCTGTGACGGAGCGGACCGGGAAACGCTGGAGCACATCGCCGACGCCGCGATGACGGCATGGCCGGCGCCGCCGGTCACCGGCGCGCGCTGAGCCGCGACGAGGTGCGACGGACGGGCGCACCCGCAGCGTGTTCCCCGGCGCCGGGCCCGCTTCAGGCGAGCCCGGCCAACTCGGCCATCGTTCCGCCGAGCACCCGGTCGCGCACCTCGCCCGGCCCGGTGACCCGCTCCACCGTCGCCCGGGCGAGGGCCGGGTCGCCGTACGGGGCGTCCGAGCCGAACAGGGTCCGGTCCGGGATCTCCTCGATCGCCAGCCGCACCGCGAGGACGAGGTGGGCCGTGGACAGCTCCAGGTACATGTTCGGGGTGTCCCGCACGAGTTCGACGGCGTGCATCCAGTTCAGCCCGCCGAGCTGACCGACCACCAGTGGAACCGTCGGGTACCGGCGGGCGAGGGCCGCCAGGGTGGTCAGATCGTCGGCCGTGGTCGGGGCGAAGACGTGCACGACCACGGGCGGCCCGCCGTGGTCGGCCGCCGTCCGGAGCACCGGTTCGATCGTCCCGACCCGTCCCGGTGGCGGCGTCAGCTCGCCGATCCCGTGCCACCCGCGCCCGACGACCTCGCGTGCCACGAGCGCGGCGATCTGCTCCGGCGCCACGCCGAGCGGTACCGACAGGAAGCCGATGAACCGCCCCTGACCTGCGGCGAGTGCGGCATCCAGTTCCTGCCACGCGCCGCGGTACGCCTCGACCGTGCCGCCCCGCCCCCCGACGGCCGCGTCCAGGACCGCCATCTCCCTGCGCAACGAGGCGAGGTCGCTGGCCCGTTCCGGGTGCGGGCGGGTGGCGAACAGGACGGAGCGGTCCACCCCTGCCTCGTCCAGCAGCTTCAGGTGCGCCTCGACGGGATCGTGGACATGGCTGTGCGCATCGATGATCAAGGAATTCTCCCTCCTCGGCAGCCTCCGCGCTCACCTGGACGTCCTCGACCGGCGCGCCGCCGATCTGGAGGCCGCCCGCGGCCTGCTGCGCCGGACGATCTCCGCCACCGAGAACGCGGCAGGCCGGGAGGGCTCGGCGGCGAGCTGAAGCACTGAACCGCAGCGGTGACGCCTGTGACGAAGGCTGACAGGTGGCCTCGCAACGATCAGTAGCCGGTGCTCAGCAGCTTGCGAAGAAGTGTTGCTGGCCCCGATGGCGGACGGTAGCTGGCCCCGAAGGGCCTCGGCTCGTTCTGCTCATGGGGGTCGGCCGCAGCCGGACCGCTGGCAGGGCTGTGCGCCCCTGGGGCCATCGTTGTGCAGAACGATCACGGTCGGTTCGCGCACTGATCCGCTCTGCCGCTGGGGTTCGGCGAAACGGCGCTCGGCGGGGTCGAGTCCTGACTACGGTCCGGCCGTGCCGGTGGAGTTTGCGGAGTGACAGGCGACCTCCCAGGCCGCCTCGATCATCTGGAAGATCTCGTCCACCGCGGCCTTCGGGTCGGCCGCCTCACGGGCCAGCGAATAGGCGTCGATCACGAACCTCGCGATCGCCCGGCAGGCCGTTGTGGTCCGTGACAGGTCGGGATCGGCGGCGATGGCCGTTGCCAGCGACTCCGCGTGGCGCAGTCGCATCGACTCCTCGTACTCCCGCAGGGCAGATGATGCGTCGATCATGCGCCAGATCGGGGCGGCGCTGTCCGCGGTGCAGTGGCGCACCAGGGCCTGGATCTCGCGGCGCAGCGCGGGGATGAGCGGCTCGTGCTGCGCCCGGTCGGTGACCGCCCGCGTGAGGCGTTGCTCGAAGTCTTCGTCCTGTTCGAACACCAGGGCCTCTTTCGAGGCGAAGTGGGAGAAGAGCGTGGTGACGGCCACGTCGGCCTCGGCAGCCACGTCACGGATGCCTACCGCCTCGTAACCGCGTTCCAGGAAGAGTCGCAGGGCGGCGTCAGCGATCTTCTGGCGGGTCACGGCCTTCTTGCGCTCACGGCGTCCGGTCGGCATGGTCACGCCCTCACACTATCAGGTGCAAAACCATAACAATTCCAAAAGGCTATCCGTTAGTGTTACGGTCACCGCATGAAGAAGGTGAGCTTTGCCGAGTTCGGCGGTCCGGACGTCCTGCAACTCATAGATGCCGAGGAGCCCCACGCGGGCCCCGGCCAGATACGCATCGCCGTGCGGGCGGCGGGCGTGAACCCCGTCGACTGGAGGATCCGTGAAGGCCAGGTCCTGGGGGCCCATCCGATCGAGTTGCCCTCCGGAGTCGGGCTGGACGCCTCCGGGGTGGTGGACGAGGTCGGTGAGGGCGTCGAAGGGGTCAAGGTCGGCGACCGCGTGTTCGGCGAAGGTTCGAGTACATATGCCGAGTTCGCTGTGTTGTCGGCCTGGGCCCGTATGCCCGAGGGGCTGACGTTCGAAGAGGCGGCCGGGTATCCCTCCGTGGTGGAGACCGCGCTGCGCGTCATCCGTGAGGTGGGTGTGCAGTCCGGGCAGGCGCTGCTGGTCAGCGGTGCGTCCGGGGGAGTCGGATCGGCGGTGCTGTAGATCGCCCGTGACCGCGGCATCACGGTGATCGGCACGGCTGGGGCCGCGAACCAGGACTATCTGCGGAGCTTGGGTGCCGTCGCCACGACGTACGGCGAAGGCTGGGTCGGGCGGGTGCGGGAGCTCGGCCACGTCGACGCGGCTCTCGACCTGGCCGGCTCGGGCGTGATCCGCGAGCTCGTCAAGCTGACCGGGGATGCGCAGAAGGTGATCTCCATCGCCGATCTCGATGCGCGGGAGTTCGGTGTCCGATTCTCCGGCGTGGCCGGGAGCGTGCCGGAAGCGCTCACCGAGGCCGTCGGCCTCATCTCGCGGGGGAAGCTCCACATCCCGGTCGAGAAGTCGTACACGCTCGCCGAGGCCGCAGCAGCGCACATCGACAGCCGGGCCGGCCACACGCGCGGGCGCCGGGTTCTGCTCGTCTGAAGCCGGCCATGCGTCGCCCTCAAGCAGAAAGTGAGGGCGACGCCAACCGGGATCTCGCTACTCATCGGAAGACAGCGGGCCCAAGCCCCAGCGGGCCCAAGCCCCAGCGGGCCCAAGCCCCAGCGGGCCCAAGCCCCAGCGGGGCCAACAGTCGATCGGAAGGGCCAACTACAGATCGTCGTCACGACGCCTGCGGACGCCCCCCTCGAATGGATTGCATAAAACTTCCCCCAACCGTATAGTCATGCCATCGAGGAGGAGGGTCCCATGGCGGTACGTGCAGCAGTGGCCGGTGCGAGTGGGTATGCGGGGGGTGAGGTCCTGCGCATGCTGCTGGGGCACCCGGAGGTCGAGATCGGGGCGGTGACCGGGCACTCCAGCGCCGGGCAGCGCCTGGGCTCCCTCCAGCCGCACCTGCTCCCGCTGGCCGACCGCGAGGTGCGGCCGACCTCCGCCGAGGCGCTGGCCGGGCACGACGTCGTCTTCCTCGCGCTGCCGCACGGGCAGTCCGCGGCGGTCGCCGAGGAACTGGGCCCGGAGGTGCTGGTCATCGACTGCGGTGCCGACTTCCGGCTCCGGGACGCCGCCGACTGGGAGGCGTTCTACGGATCGCCGCACGCCGGTGTCTGGCCGTACGGGCTGCCCGAGCTGCCCGGTGCGCGGGCGGCGCTCCAGGGCACCAGGCGGATCGCGGTGCCGGGCTGCTACCCGACCGCCGTCTCGCTGGCGCTCTTCCCCGCCTACACCGCGCGGCTCGCCGAGCCCGAGGCGGTGATCGTCGCGGCGTCCGGCACCTCCGGCGCCGGCAAGGCCGCCAAACCGCATCTGCTGGGCTCCGAGGTGATGGGCTCGATGAGCCCGTACGGCGTCGGCGGCGGGCACCGGCACACGCCGGAGATGATCCAGAACCTCAGCGAGGTGGCGGGCGAGCGGGTCGGCGTCTCGTTCACACCGACGCTCGCGCCGATGCCCCGCGGCATCCTCGCCACCTGCACCGTCAAGGCGCTCCCCGGCGTGGACGCGGCGGCGGTCCGCGGTGCGTACGAGAAGGCGTTCGCGGACGAGCCGTTCGTGACGCTGCTGCCCGAGGGGCGGTGGCCGGCGACCGCCGCGGTCTGCGGCGCCAACACCGCGCAGATCCAGGTGGCCCTGGACCCGGCCGCCGGGCGGATCATCGCGATCTGCGCGATCGACAACCTCGCCAAGGGCACCGCCGGCGGCGCGGTGCAGAGCATGAACCTCGCCCTCGGCCTCCCGGAGACCACCGGGCTGCCGCTCGTCGGGGTGGCCCCGTGAGCCGTACGGACGGCGCGGGCGGGCGGTACGGAGTGGGCGCCGGGCCCAGGACGGGCGCGGCCGGAGAAATGATCGAGGAGAAGCAGTGAGCGTCACGGCAGCACAGGGATTCACGGCGGCGGGCATCGCCGCCGGGATCAAGGAGAACGGCAACCCGGACCTCGCCCTCGTGGTGAACCACGGGCCGCGCCTGGCCGCCGCGGGCGTCTTCACCTCCAACCGCGTCAAGGCCGCGCCGGTCCTCTGGTCCGAGCAGGTCCTCAAGGGCGGCGAGGTCTCCGCCGTCGTCCTCAACTCCGGCGGCGCCAACGCCTGCACCGGCCCGCAGGGCTTCCAGGACACCCACGCCACCGCGGAGAAGGCCGCCGCCTCGCTGAACACCGCGGGGCACGACGAGACCGGCGGTCACGCGCCCGGCGCCGTCGCCGTCTGCTCCACCGGCCTGATCGGCGAGCTGCTGCCGATGAAGAAGCTGCTCACGGGCGTCGACAAGGCCGTCGCCCACCTCACCCCGCACGGCGGTGAGAAGGCCGCCATCGCGATCAAGACCACCGACAGCGTCCACAAGACCGCCGTCGTCACCGCTGACGGCTGGACCGTCGGCGGCATGGCCAAGGGCGCCGGGATGCTGGCGCCGGGCCTGGCCACCATGCTCGTCGTCCTCACCACCGACGCCGACGTCCCCGCGGGCGAGCTGGACGCCGCACTGCGCGCCGCGACCCGCACCACCTTCGACCGGGTCGACTCCGACGGCTGCATGTCCACCAACGACACCGTGCTGCTGCTGGCCTCCGGCGCCTCCGGTGTCGCGCCGGAGGGCGCCGCGTTCGCCGAGGCCGTCCGCACCGTCTGCGACGACCTGGCCCGCCAGCTGATCGGTGACGCCGAGGGCGCCAGCAAGGACATCCGCATCGAGGTGATCAACGCCGCGAGCGAGGACGACGCCGTCGAGGTCGGCCGCTCCATCGCCCGGAACAACCTCCTCAAGTGCGCCCTCCACGGCGAGGACCCCAACTGGGGCCGGGTCCTCTCCGCCATCGGCACCACCTCCGCCGCCTTCGAACCCGACCGGCTGAACGTCGCCATCAACGACGTCTGGGTCTGCAAGAACGGCTCCGTCGGCGAGGACCGCTCCCTCGTCGACATGCGCTACCGCGAGGTGCGCATCACCGCCGACCTCGCCGCCGGCGGCGACTCCGCGGTCATCTGGGCCAACGACCTCACCGCCGACTACGTCCACGAGAACAGCGCGTACTCGTCGTGACCCACCACGCATCCACCCCGAGCCCAGCCGGCGAGGCCGTCGCATGAGCACCCGTAAGCACACCGCGCTGCCCAAGGCCCGCACCCTCATCGAGGCGCTGCCCTGGCTGACCCGGCACCACGGCAAGACCGTCGTCATCAAGTTCGGCGGCAACGCCATGGTCGACGAGGACCTGAAGAACGCCTTCGCCCAGGACGTCGTCTTCCTCCGCCACGCCGGACTCCGTCCGGTCGTGGTGCACGGCGGTGGCCCGCAGATCAGCGCCCAGCTCGACCGCCTCGGCCTGGAGTCGGAGTTCAAGGCGGGCCTGCGGGTCACCACGCCCGAGGCGATGGGCGTCGTCCGGATGGTGCTCGCCGGACAGGTGCAGCGCGAGCTGGTCGGCCTTCTCAACCGGCACGGCCCGTTCGCCGTCGGCATGACCGGCGAGGACGCCCAGCTGATGACCGCCACCAAGCACTACGCGTCGATCGACGGCGAGCGGGTGGACATCGGCCGGGTCGGCGAGGTCACCGCCATCGACACCGGCGCCGTCCAGGCGCTGCTGGACGACGGCCGCATCCCCGTCATCTCCTCCGTCGCGGCCAGCGGCGACGACGGCGACCACGGCGTCTTCAACGTCAACGCCGACACCGCCGCTGCCGCCCTCGCCGCCGCCCTCGGCGCCGAGACCCTGATGGTCCTCACCGACGTCGAGGGCCTGTACGAGGACTGGCCCAGCAGCGACGAGGTCATCTCCCGGCTCACCGCCACCGAACTGGAGGCGCTGCTGCCGGATCTGGCCAGCGGCATGGTCCCCAAGATGCGGGGCTGTCTGCACGCGGTCCGCAACGGCGTGCACACCGCCCGGGTCATCGACGGGCGGGTCCAGCACGCGATCCTGCTGGAGATCTTCACCGACGAGGGCATCGGCACGATGGTCGTGCCGGACCAGGACACCGAGAACGGCACGGACGAGGGGACGGCATGACCGACACGACCGGCAACACCGACTTCCAGCGGCGCTGGCAGGGCGCCATGATGGACAACTTCGGTACCCCCCGCCTGGCGCTCGTCCGCGGCGAGGGCACCACCGTCTGGGACGCCGACGGCGGCGCCTACCTCGACTTCCTCGGCGGCATCGCGGTCAACGCCCTCGGCCACGCCCACCCCGCGGTGGTCCGCGCCGTCACCGACCAGGTCGCCACGCTCGGCCATGTCTCCAACTTCTACGTCTCCGGGCCGACCGTCACCCTCGCCGAGCGGCTGCTCGCCCTCGCCGGGCGCCCCGGGCGCGTCTACTTCTCCAACTCCGGCGCCGAGGCCAACGAGGCGGCCTTCAAGATCGGCCGCCGCACCGGCCGCACCCACATGGTCTCCACCGCCGGCGGCTTCCACGGCCGGACGATGGGCGCCCTGGCACTGACCGGCCAGCCCGCCAAGCAGGAGCCGTTCGCCCCGCTGCCCGGCGACGTCGACCACGTCCCCTACGGCGACATCGAGGCGCTGCGCGCGGCGGTCACCACCGACACCGCCTTCGTGATCCTGGAGCCCGTGCAGGGCGAGAACGGCGTCGTCGTCCCGCCGCCCGGCTACCTCCGGGCCGCCCGGGAGCTCACCGCCGCCACCGGCACCCTCCTCGTCCTCGACGAGATCCAGACCGGCATCGGCCGCACCGGCCACTGGTTCGCCGCCCAGGAGGAGGGCGTCGAGGCGGACGTCGTCACGCTGGCCAAGGGGCTCGGCGGCGGCCTGCCGATCGGCGCGACGCTCGCCTTCGGCCCGGCCGCCGAGCTGCTGACGCCCGGCTCGCACGGCTCGACGTTCAGCGGCAACCCGGTCGTCTGCGCGGCGGCGCTCGCCGTCCTGGACACCATCGAGCGCGACGGACTGCTCGACCACGTCAAGCGGGCCGGGGAGCGGCTGCGCTCCGGGATCGAGGCGCTGGCGCACCCCGCGGTCGCCTCGGTCCGCGGTGCGGGCCTCCTCCTGGGTATCGTCTTGACGGAGCCCCTCGCGCCGCAGGCGCAGCAGGCGGCTCAGGACGCGGGCCTGCTGGTGAACGCGGTCGCGCCGGACGTCATCCGGCTCGCCCCGCCGCTGATCGTCTCCGACGACGACGTGGACACGTTCCTCCGCAAGCTGCCCGGCGTCCTCGACACGGCCCGCGAAGCGGCCGACGGGGAACAACGATCCGGAGACTGACGAAGCGATGCATGAGGCGCAGGACAACGAAACACTCGGTGGAGGCCAGGCCGTACCCCAGACCCGTACCGCCCGCCACCGCCGGATCGTGGACATCCTCAACCGGCAGGCGGTCCGCTCCCAGAGCCAGCTGGCGAAGCTGCTCGCCGACGACGGTCTCTCCGTCACCCAGGCGACGCTCTCCCGCGATCTGGACGAGCTGGGCGCGGTGAAGATCCGCAACACCGGCGGTGAGCTGATCTACGCGGTGCCCAGCGAGGGTGGCGACCGCACCCCGCGAGCGCCGCTGGGGGAGTCGGCCAAGGAGGAGCGGATGCGCCGCCTCTCCGGAGAACTGCTGATCTCGGCCGAGGCATCCGCCAACCTCGTCGTGCTGCGCACCCCGCCGGGCGCCGCGCAGTTCCTCGCCTCCGCGATCGACCAGGCCGAACTGCACGACATCCTCGGCACCATCGCCGGCGACGACACGCTGATGCTGATCAGCCGCGATCCGGCGGGCGGTCAGGCGCTCGCCGACCATCTGCTGCGGCTGGCGCAGAAGGCGCACTGAACCCCCTACGACGCCGCGGGCCCGGCCCCGACCGCACTGGTCGGCGCCGGGCCCGCGGCGTCGTACACGAAGGGCCCGGGTGCGCCTCCGAAAAAACGGCGGCGCGCCCGGGCCCTCGTCACCACCGGCGGCTCACCCGGTGTGCTCCTGGCAGCCGACGCAGCAGCGGGCGTACGGCAGGATCTCCAGCCGCTCGGCGGGTACCGGCTCGGCGCACCGCACGCAGGTCCCGTAGGTGCCCGCGTCCAGCCGCGCCTCGGCCTGCTGGATCTCGGCGAGCACCTGGCGGATCGCGCTGGTCTGCGCCGTCAGCAGCGCGTCGGTGCCGGGCGGCGCCTCGCCCTCGATGGCCGTGAGCTGCGCCAGCCGGGCGTCACGCTCGTGCACCAGGCGCCGACGGGCGTCGTCGGCGCCGATCCGGTCGGCGGGGGTTTCGGCGCGGGCCGCATCAGGCGACATCGTGGACGGTTCCTTTCGCTGCGCCACGGGAGCTGCGGCGGGCGTGACCCGGCCCGGGCACGGGACCGGGCCGGGACACGGCCACCGCAGCCCCCGGTACGCCGCCGGCGAGGGTGCCGGGGCGGGCGGGTGACGGGACGGCGGGCGGCGGTCACCGCCCGGCCGGGAGCGGCCCGGACCGCGCCCCGCGGCGGCACCCCGCCGGGCAACACGAACCGTCGCTCCCGCCTCCCAGCCTCGCCGCAGCGGCCCGTCCCGTACATGGGTGGCACCACCCATCTCCGGCTGCACCAGGGGTGTATGCCCTGGTCAGGGATGGGTCGCTCACCCGATCGACGCCCTCGCCCGGCACCGGCATGCTGGGCCCGGCGCCCGACCCGGGCGCCCCCGAGGCCCCGGCGGATGGGAGAGTGAGCCGATCAAGGAGGTGTGGCGCGCGGTGTCGCTGTTCTGGCGGATCTTCGGGCTCAACGCGGTGGTGCTGGGAGCGGCCACGGCATTGCTGCTGTGGGCGCCGGTGACCGTTTCGGTGCCGGTGGGGCTGACCGAGGCGGCGGTGCTCGTCGGCGGTCTCGTCGTCATGCTGGTCGCCAACGCGGCGCTGCTCCGCATCGGCCTCGCCCCGGTCGACCGGCTCACCCAGCGGATGGTCACCGTCGACCTGCTCCGCCCCGGCCACCGGCTGCCCGTCGACGGCCGCGGCTCCGTCGCCGTGCTGCTGCGCACCTTCAACGAGATGCTCGACCGGCTGGAGTCCGAACGCGCCGCCAGCACCGCCCGCGCCCTCTCCGCCCAGGAGTCCGAGCGGCGCCGCATCGCCCGGGAGCTCCACGACGAGGTCGGCCAGAGCATGACCGCGGTGCTGCTGGAGCTGAAACGCGCCGCCGACCGCGCCCCGGAGGAGCTGCGCGGCGATCTCCGGCACGCCCAGGAGACCACCCGGCAGAGCCTGGACGAGGTCCGCCGCATCGCCCGCCGGCTGCGCCCCGGCGTCCTCGACGACCTCGGCCTGACCAGCGCCCTCACCGCCCTCGCCACCGACTACGCCACCCACACCGGCCTCACGGTGCGCTGCCGCTGCGACAGCGGCCCGCCGGACCTGGGCGCCGCCGCCGAGCTGGTGGTCTACCGCGTCGCCCAGGAGGCGCTGACCAACGCCGCCCGGCACGCCGACGCCCGCACCGTCGAGCTGACGCTGCGCCGTACGCCCGGGGCGGTGGTGCTGGAGGTCCGCGACGACGGCCGCGGCATGGGCCGGGCCCGGGAGGGCGCCGGGATCCGCGGGATGCGCGAACGTGCCCTGTTCATCGAGGCGGGCCTGGACATCGGGCCCGCGCCCACCGGGGGCGTCGGCGTCCGGCTGACCGTCCCGCTGCCTGGAAAGGAGAGGGGAGCCGCATGATCGAGCGCACCGCACCCGGACCCGTCCGCATCCTGCTCGCCGACGACCACGCCCTCGTCCGCCGCGGCGTCCGGCTGATCCTGGACGGCGAACCGGACCTGGAGGTCGTCGCCGAGGCGGGCGACGGCGCCGAGGCCCTGGCACTCGCCCGCGAGCACCGCCCCGACCTCGCCGTCCTGGACGTCGCCATGCCCCGGATGACCGGCCTCCAGGCGGCCCGCGAACTCTCCGCGGCCCTGCCCGGCCTGCGGATCCTCATGCTGACGATGTACGACAACGAGCAGTACTTCTTCGAGGCGCTCAAGGCGGGCGCCTCCGGCTACGTCCTCAAATCCGTCGCCGACCGGGACCTCGTCGAGGCCTGCCGCTCCGCGATGCGCGGCGAACCCTTCCTCTACCCGGGCGCGGTCACCGCCCTGATCCGCCACTACCTCGACCGCGCCCGGCAGGGCGACGGCGTCCCGGAGAAGATCCTCACCGCCCGCGAGGAGGAGATCCTCAAGCTGGTCGCGGAGGGCCACTCCTCCAAGGAGATCGCCGCCACCCTCGTCATCAGCGTCAAGACGGTCGAACGCCACCGCGCCAACATGCTGCACAAACTCGGCATGCGCGACCGCCTGGAGCTGACCCGGTACGCGATCCGGGTGGGCCTGATCGAGCCGTAGCGGTATCAGCGGTGGCGGCGGGACGGAGCGGACGATGCGGGCGGGAGAGGGGAGGGGCGGGATGACGCGGCGCGGCGGACGGCGGGCGGCGGGCCCGGCCGCCCGTGACCGGCACGGCCTGCGCGGTCCCGCCCTCCGTACGCTCCTGCTGCTCACCGCCCTGCTCCTCGGCGCGCTCCCGCCGCCGACGGGGGAGCGGGAGGCGGCGCCGTCCTCCTACGCGGCGAGCGTGGTCCGCCCGGCGGCTGCCGCGTACGCACCGGAGGACACGGTCTCGCCGGAGCCCGGCCCCGGCACGGGCACCGCCGCCGGACCTGACGCCCCCTCCGCCCTGAGCACCGGCCCGCAGCCGGGTGCAGCCACCGGGCCCCGCGCCGCCGCCGGCCCGCAGCCGGGTACGGGCACCGCCGGGCCCCGCGCCGCGGTCGGTCCCGACCGGGCCGCCGCCCCCTCGGGCGACTCCGCGAACCCGGCCGCCCACCCCGTCCCCCCGCACTCCGAAGCCCCCCACGCCGCCCGCTTCACCGGCGGTCTGCGGGCCGCGCCCGTCGTCCGGCACCCGGCCCCCTTGTTGCGGTCCGGCCCGGGTGCCGGTCCCGAGCAGACGTACCACCCGCTGTCGGGCACGCCGCCCGCCGCCGTCCTTCCCGTACCGCCGTACACCGGGCCGCGCCCGCCGCGGATCCGTGCCGCCTCCGCGGGCGCGCCCGGATTCGCCGCGCTCCCTCCGGCCCGCGCACCGCCCTCCTCCGGCAGCTGACCGACGTCCTGTCGCACTCCACCGCGCCCGGCAACGCCCGGACGCGGTACGCCTGTTGGAGGCATCATGACCCGCGCCACCAGGGTGCGCGCGCTGCTCGCGTTCGCCGTGCTCGCCCTGTCCGCCTATCTCGCCGTGACCCAACCCGTCCGGCTCGGTCTCGATCTGCGTGGCGGTACGCAGCTCGTGCTGGAGACCCGTGACTCCCCGTCGGCGCAGGCCGACCGGGACGCCACCGACCGCACGCTGGAGGTGCTGCGCCGCCGGGTGGACGCCCTCGGTGTCGCCGAGCCCTCCCTCACCCGCTCCGGCGACCACCGCATCGTCGTCGAACTCCCCGGCGTCCAGGACCCCGCCCACGCCGCCGGCGTCCTCGGCCGTACCGCCCAACTGACCGTCCACCCCGTCCTCGGCACCGCCCCCACCGACCGCCCGGCCACCGGCAAGGACGGCACGGACAAGGGCGCCCCCGGCAAGGCCACCCCGGCGCCCGGAAAGGATCCGGCCGGAACAGGCAGGGCCCCTGCCGATTCCGGCAGGCCCGCGAAGGGCTCCGGCAAGGACGCCGGGCCCGTCCTGCCCGACGAGTCCGGCACCCGGCTGCGGCTCGGCCCGCCCGCGCTCACCGGCGACGGCGTGGAGAACGCCACCGCCCGGTTCGACGCGGAGCGCGGCACCGGCTGGCACATCGCCCTCGACCTGCGCGGTACGGGGGAGCACGCCTGGGAGAAGCTCACCGCCGAGGCGGCCTGTGCGGCACCGGGCGACCCGGCCCGCCGCGCCGCCATCGTCCTCGACGACAAGATCATCTCGTCGCCGCAGGTCGACCCGTCCGTCGCCTGCGGCACCGGCATCGCCGGCGGCGCCACCCAGATCACCGGCGGCTTCGACCAGGAATCCGCGAAGGAACTCGCCCTCCTGATCAACGGCGGCGCCCTGCCGGTCCCCGTCGAGACCGTCGAACAGCGCACCGTCGGCCCGACGCTCGGCGCCGCCGCCCTCGACTCCAGCGCCCGCGCGGCACTCCTCGGCACCGCGCTGACCGCGGTCTTCCTCGCCGTCGTCTACCGCCTCCTCGGCGCCCTCGCCGCCGCCGCGCTGGCCTGCTACGCCCTGATCTCGTACGCCGCACTGCTCGCGGTCGGCGCGACCCTCACCCTCCCCGGGCTCGCCGGGTTCGTCCTCGCCATCGGGATGGCCGTCGACGCCAACGTCCTGGTCTTCGAGCGGGCCCGCGAGGAGTACGCGGCGGGTGGCCGGACCCGGCGCGGCGCACCACGCCGCAGCCCCCGCGCCGCGCTCACCGCCGGTTTCCGGCACGCCTTCAGCGCCATCGCCGACTCCAACCTCACCACCCTGCTCGCCGCCGGTCTGCTGTTCGCCTTTGCCTCGGGCCCGGTCCGCGGCTTCGGCGTGACCCTCTGCATCGGCGTCCTCGCCTCCATGGTGAGCGCCCTGCTGATCACCCGCGTCCTGGCCGAACTCGCCCTCTCCCGGCGCGCGGTGACCCGCCGCCCCGGCCTCACCGGCCTCACCCGCCCCGGCCGGGTCCGCACCTGGCTCACGCGGCGCGCCCCCGACCCGCTGCGCCACCGCCGCCGCTGGCCGCTGCTGACCGCCCTCGCCCTCGCCCTGGCCGTCACCGGCATCGTGGTCCGCGGCGTGGACTACGGGGTGGAGTTCACCGGCGGCCGGATGATCGAGTACACGACCAGTGCGCCCGTGGACGCCGAACGGGCCCGTACCGCCCTGGGCGACGCGGGCTTCCCCCGCGCGGTGGTCCACACCTCGGGCGCGAAGGAGCTGACCGTCCGCACCGAGCCGCTCTCCGCCCCCGACGGGAAGCGGGTCACCGACGTGGTCTCCGAGCTGGGCGGCGGCGCGGAGAAGGTGCGCGACGAGCAGATCGGGCCGAGCCTCGGCTCCGAACTGCGCCGCGGCGCCCTGATCGCCCTGGGCGTGGCGCTCGCCGGGCAGATGATCTACCTGGCGATCCGGTTCCGCTGGACCTTCGCCCTCTCCGCGGTCGCCGCGCTCGCCCATGACGTGGTGGTGCTGGTCGGTGCCTTCGCCTGGCTCGGCAAACCGGTCGACGGCGTCTTCCTCGCCGCGCTGCTGACCGTCGTCGGCTACTCCGTCAACGACTCCGTCGTGGTCTTCGACCGGGTCCGCGAACTGTGGGCCGCCGACCGCGCCACACCGTTCCGGACGATCGCGGGCCGGGCGCTGCTGCAGACCGTGCCGCGGACGGTGAACACCGGCATCGGAGCGGTCTTCATCCTCGCCGCGCTGGCCGTCCTGGCCGGTGACACGCTGACCGACTTCGCGGTGGCGCTGCTCCTCGGCATCGGCGTCGGTACGTACTCGTCGATGTTCACGGCGCTGCCGCTGGCCATCGCCCTGGAGTCGGCGAGCGGCGCCCCGCCGCCGCGGCCGGCCCGCCCGCGCGGCGTCCGCACCCGCCGCCCGGCGGGCGAACGGCCGCGCCACGACACGGGGGCCCGGGTCTGACCCGGGGACGGTGTCCCGGCCCGCCCGGCCGGGACACCGTCCGCCCGGATGCGCAGACGAAAAAACCCGCCGACCTGGAGATTTCTCTCCGGCAGTTGGCCGTGACGCATGCAACGTCGCCCTCGCCAGGAACGCTGGCTATGTACCGCTCACACCCCGGCGCGTCAGCTATGGGCTCGGCGGTCTCCAGCAGGATCCCGGCCAGGGCGTCCCGTTGCCTCGCTGCGCACGGAGCTTCAGCCGTTCGGTATTTACTTGCCAAATTTGCAAGTAGTTGCGACCCTGGAAATCTGTGGCTTCCCGCATCGGGGAGTGAGGGCAAGCGAGGGGGAGACATGAACGGAATCGGCGCCGCCGGCGAGGCATTGGAGCGGGCGGTCGGGGTCGAGCAGGCGACCCGGAGGCAGAGCGGCTGGTACGCGCGCTACCTCTGCATCTTTGCCCTGGCGCAGCTGGTGCTCGTCCCGTTGGCCATCCTGGGGCGCGGCCCCGTCCGCGTGGCCGTATACACGCCCGCCACCGTGCTGTTGGTGGTGGGGCTCAGCGTGTACGCCAACCGGCAGCCCGTTGTGCGACGCGGATTCGGCATCCGGCACGGCATGATCATCGGCATCTGGGCCCTCGTTTATGTGGCGGCGTTGGTTCTGGGGTACTCGGTCTTCACGGCCGGCGCGGCCTTTGCCGTGGTGGCCGCGGTGGTGTGCGCATTGCCGCCCGCCGTAGGGGCCTGGCTCGAATGGCGGCGGTCGTCGTGACGGGGCGGGACGTGGCCGATCTCGGCGAGGGCAGCCATCCCCGGCACGGCCTGGCCCCCCTGCTCAACTCGCCCGTGCGGCTGTCGGTGGTCGCGGCCCTGGCGTCGGTCGGCAAGGCCGAGTTCGGGTTCGTACGCGACCTGGTGGAGGTCACCGACTCGGCCCTCTCCAAGCAGATCGCGGCACTGGAGAAAGAGGTCTGGCTGACCGTGGAGAAGGGGCGCGTCGGCCGTCGCCCCCGCACCTGGCTCGCACTGACCACCGAGGGGCGCGCGGCCTATGAGCGCCACCTGGCCGCCCTGAGGGCCATCACGGAAGGAGCGGACTGAGGCCGCGTAGCAGCATCCATCCCGTACATCTTCGACCCAGCGAGGTCGGGCACCAAGCCGGGCCGACTCGTCGAGCGAGCCCTGGCCCGCCAGTTGTCCGTCGAGGCCGGTAACGCTATTGCGCTGGTCATGGCCGGAACCGGCCCGCGAGGCGGTCGCCCGGGCGATTCTGCGCCAGCGCCAGACGCGTCTTCTGGATCGTTGACAACGGCTCCTCCCGGTGGGGGAGGAAGGCCACCGACCGGCTGACCGCGGTGTTTCCGAGGCACACGAAAGGCCGCCCTCCCGTGATGAGAGAACGGCCTCCGACCTGCTAAAAGCAGAGTCGGGACGACAGGATTTGAACCTGCGACCCCTTGACCCCCAGTCAAGTGCGCTACCAAGCTGCGCCACGTCCCGGTGCATGGACCGACCGGAAGAGCTCCGGTCGGGGCGTGCAGAAGAAAAATACCCTGTCCGGTGCCCGGAGACCAAAAGCGGGGTCCCGAAGCGGTCCCCGGCCCGGTCCCGGCGGCGGGTGCGGACCGCCCCGACCAGGGCCGGGCGGCTACACCGGCGGACCGGCGCGCGGCGTGTTTCGATGAGGTATGGCCACAAAATCTTCCGGAAAGGCGTCCGCCGACGGCCTGCGGATCCGCCGGGTGTACGAGGCTCCGGAGCCGTCCGACGGCACCCGGGTCCTGGTCGACCGGCTCTGGCCGCGAGGGCTCTCCAAGGAGGACGCCGAGCTGACCGAGTGGTGCAAGGCGGTCGCGCCCTCGACGGACCTGCGCCGCTGGTACGGGCACGCCCCCGAGCGGTTCGCGGAGTTCGCCGACCGCTACCGCGAGGAGCTGGCGCGGGACGCGGACGCGGGCGAGGCCCTGCACCACCTGCGGGAACTCGCCGACGACGGCCCCATGACGCTGCTGACCGCCACGAAGGACCTGCCGCACGGGCATGTGCAGATCCTGCTGGAGGAGCTGCGCACCGCCGGCTGACGCGCCCCGGACCCGCGGCGGGTGTCCGCCCCTTCCCGCGTTGACGAAGCATGCAGCCCACTGCATACTTATGCCTATCGCGCAGGGATCGCAGAGGGGCTCCGGGGCCGCGCGCCTCGTGCCCGCCGCTGTGGCGGCCCGTCGCGGATGCGGCCGGACGCGACTTCGCCCGGCCCGGCTCGTTACCTGATCGACCTTCGTACGACGGCCGCCGTTCCGCCCCGCGCGGGCGGCGGTGTACCTCACCACCTCCGAGGAGCAGCAGTGAGCAGCAACAGCGGTGACGTCCGGCTCTGGGGCGGACGGTTCGCCGACGGTCCCGCCGAGGCGCTGGCCCAGCTTTCCGCGTCCGTCCACTTCGACTGGCGGCTGGCCCCCTACGACATCGCCGGTTCGCGCGCCCACGCCCGGGTGCTGCACAAGGCGGGGCTGCTCACCGCCGACGAGCTGGAGCGCATGATCGCCGGTCTCGACCAGCTGGAGGCGGACGTCGCCGACGGCTCGTTCACCGGCACCGTCGCCGACGAGGACGTCCACACCGCCCTGGAGCGCGGGCTCCTGGAGCGGCTCGGCCCGGACCTCGGCGGCAAGCTGCGCGCCGGACGCTCCCGTAACGACCAGGTCGCCACGCTCTTCCGGATGTACCTGCGCGACCACGCCCGGATCATCGGCGGGCTGATCGCCGACCTCCAGGAGGCGCTGGTCGGCCTCGCCGAGGCACACCCGGACGTCGCCATGCCGGGCCGCACCCACCTCCAGCACGCCCAGCCGGTGCTCTTCGCCCACCATGTGCTGGCTCACGTCCAGTCGCTGTCGCGGGACGCCGAGCGGCTGCGGCAGTGGGACGAGCGCACCGCCGTCTCGCCGTACGGCTCGGGCGCGCTGGCGGGCTCCTCGCTCGGGCTCGACCCGGAGGCGGTCGCCGCCGACCTCGGCTTCGAGCGCGGCAGCGCCGGGAACTCCATCGACGGCACCGCCGCGCGGGACTTCGTGGCGGAGTTCGCGTTCATCACCGCGATGATCGGCGTCAACCTCTCCCGGATCGCCGAGGAGATCATCCTGTGGAACACGAAGGAGTTCTCCTTCGTCACCCTCCACGACGCCTTCTCCACCGGCTCGTCGATCATGCCGCAGAAGAAGAACCCGGACATCGCGGAGCTGGCGCGCGGCAAGTCCGGCCGGCTGATCGGCAACCTCACCGGCCTGCTGGCCACGCTCAAGGCGCTGCCGCTCGCGTACAACCGTGACCTCCAGGAGGACAAGGAGCCGGTCTTCGACTCCTGCGACCAGCTGGAGGTGCTGCTCCCGGCGTTCACCGGCATGATGGCGACGCTCACCGTCAACCGCGAGCGGATGGCGGAGCTGGCCCCGGCGGGCTTCTCGCTCGCCACCGACATCGCCGAGTGGCTGGTCAAGCAGGGTGTGCCGTTCCGGGTGGCGCACGAGGTCGCCGGTGAGTGCGTGAAGGTCGCCGAGGCCGAGGGCAAGGAGCTGGACGAGCTGACGGACGAGCAGTTCGCGAAGATCTCCGCCGAGCTGACCCCCGAGGTCCGCACCGTCCTCAACGTCCCCGGCGCGCTCGCCTCCCGCAACGGCCGCGGCGGCACCGCCCCGTCCGCCGTCGCCGTCCAGCTCGCCGAGGTCAAGTCGGACCTCGTCGTCCAGCAGCGGTGGGCCGCGGCCAAGCGCTGACCCGACCCCCGACGCACCGTCGGCGGTCCCTCCCGTGCGGAGGGGCCGCCGACGCCGTATCCGCCCTCCGTAGGTCGTACGAGACGATGAACAGCTGAATGAGACGGAGGTGTCTCATTCAGTTATGGTGTGTCTCATGGCTGTGGACCGTTCCCATGTACTCACCGCCGCCGCGGCGCTGCTCGCCCGGCGGCCCACGTCCTCCATGGACGAGATCGCCCGCGCCGCCGGGATCGGCCGGGCCACCCTGCACCGGCACTTCGCCGGGCGCGACGCCCTCATCCGCGCGCTGGAACAGCTGGGCATCGAACAGCTCACCCGTGCCATGGACGCCGCCCGGCTCGACGAGGACTCCGCCCCGGACGCGCTCCGGCGGCTCGTCGCCGAGGCCGAACCGGTCGCCGGCGTCCTCGCCTTCCTCTTCACCGAGAACCAGCTCTTCGAGGGCGAGGAGATCAACGAGGGCTGGACCCGCCTCGACGCCCGCATCCACGCGCTCTTCCGCCGCGGCCAGGAGGAGGGCGACTTCCGTATCGACCTCGGCGCGGCCTGGCTGACCGAGGCGCTCTACGGCCTGATCGGCGCCGGCGCCTGGGCCGTCCACGACGGCCGGGTGGCCCGTAACGACCTCACCCATTCGATCGCCGAGCTGCTGCTCGGCGGAGCGCGACGGAGCATGGAGAAATGAACGGGAGCGCACCGGCCCGCGCCGGCTCCGCCCACGAGGACCACCCCCGCCCGGGACGCTGGCTGGCGCTCGCCGTCCTCGTGCTCGCGGTGCTGCTGGTCGGCGTCGACGCCACGGTCCTCGGCCTGGCCACCCCGTACCTCAGCGAGGACCTTCAGCCGTCCGGCACCCAACTGCTGTGGATCGGCGACATCTACTCGTTCGTCATCGCCGGTCTGCTGGTCTCGATGGGCAGCCTCGGCGACCGCATCGGCCGCAAGAAGCTGCTGCTCATCGGCTCCGTGGTGTTCGGCGCGATGTCGGCGCTGTGCGCGTACGCGACCAGCCCGGAGATGATGATCGCGGCGCGGGCGCTGCTCGGCGTGGCCGGGGCGACGCTGATGCCGTCCACCCTCGCCCTGATCCGCAATCTTTTCCACGACCCCCGCGAGCGCAGCCTCGCGGTCGGCATCTGGGGCGCGATGGCCTCCGCGGGCACCGCCGTCGGACCGGTCCTCGGCGGCTTCCTGCTGGGCCACTTCTGGTGGGGCTCGGTCTTCCTGATCAACCTTCCGGTGATGGCGCTGCTCGTGCTCGTCGGCGCCCGGGTCATCCCCGAGTCGCGCAACCCCGAGCCGGGCCCGTGGGACCTGC
Organism: Streptomyces sp. NPDC029159; assembly: GCF_055564055.1. NCBI lineage: Bacteria > Bacillati > Actinomycetota > Actinomycetes > Kitasatosporales > Streptomycetaceae > Streptomyces > Streptomyces sp. NPDC029159. Next base: position 45,905 of record NZ_JBVHWT010000007.1, on the reverse strand, counting down.
CCAGCGTCGCCCTCTCCCTCGTCGGCATCGTCGCCGTGGTCTACGCGATCAAGGAGGCGGCGGTGCACGGCTTCCGCTGGGACATCGCGGTGGCCGCGGTCGTCGGCATCGCCGCGCTGGTGGTCTTCGTCCGCCGCCAGTACGCGCTCGACTCACCGCTGCTGAACATGAAGCTCTTCCACCACCGGGGCTTCTCCGGCGCGGTCCTCGCCGATCTGCTGACCATCCTCGGCCTGTCCGGACTGGTCTTCTTCCTCTCGCAGTTCCTCCAGATGGTGCAGTTGCGGCCGCCGCTCAACGCCGGACTGGTGGAACTGCCCGCGGCGGTCGGCGCGGTGGGCGCGGGCCTGGCCGCGGGGTACGTCGCCCGGCGGCTCTCCGTGCGGGTCGTGGTGGCCGGCGGTCTCGCCGTCGTCGGTCTCGCGCTCGCCGGGTGCGTCGCGCTGCACGCCGACACCAGCACCCTCGCGCTGACCGTGATCCTCTTCGTCGTCGGCATCGGCGCCGGGTTCGCCTTCACCGTCACCGCCGACGTCATCCTCTCCAGCGTCCCCAAGGAGGAGGCGGGCGCCGCCTCCGCGGTCTCCGAGACGGCCTACGAACTGGGCGCCGCGCTCGGCATCGCCCTGCTCGGCTCCATCGTCACCGGCATCTACCGCGGCTTCCCCGACCCGGCGGGCGTACCGGGCGACGCCTCCGCCGCGGCCCATGAGTCGCTGGGCGGCGCGGTGGACACGGCGCGGACGCTGCCGCCGGAACAGTCCGAGGCGCTGCTGCACTCCGCACAGAACGCCTTCGTCGAGGGCCTGGACGTCGCGGCGGGCATCGGCGCCGCGCTGCTGCTCACCGCCGCGGTCGTCGCCTGGTTCCTGCTGCGCGGCCAGGAACTCGGCGACGGCCCGGAGGAACGGCCCACCGACGAACAGCGGGGAGCCGTGGCCTAGGGGGCGGGAGCCGCCTCCGGGACTCGCTGCTCGTACGGTCCGTCTCACGGCCGGGCAACTGTCAGGAAGGCTTCCTGAACGTGCCCGCTCGTCCCTCGGCGTGGCCATCTTTCAGGAAGGCTTCCTGAACCGCCTGATCCGGCCTCCGCCCGGGTAGCCATCAGGAAGGCTTGCTGACGGCTACCCGAGTCACTGCCGCCGCGCGCCCGCGCCCGTACTTACCCGGCCGTCCGGTTTGGGTGCGGATGGGGGACGCGGGGCGGGGCGGGGGCGTGTCGGCGCCGGGGCGTGGGCCGGGTGGCAACCATGATCGCCACGGCGCGCCGGGCGTACCGGTGGCCGTCGGGCCGATGTCCGCCGCCCGTTCACGTCCGCGTCGCGTCGCGGAGATCGGCGCGCCCGCCCCGCACGCTTGACTCTCCGTCCGTTCCCTTCCGCCCGGGACCTCCCAGGAGAGTGACGCAGTGCGCGAGATCGGACGCCGTTCCTTCCTCACCGCTGCCGGGGCGCTGGCCACCACCGGCGCCCTCGGCACCCCCACCTACGCCACCGGCCACGCCCGCGACGCGGCCACCGCCACCGAGTACGTCGATGTGCAACTCCTCAACATCACCGACCTGCACGGCTACCTCCAGGGCGCACCCGGCGGAAACTCCGTCATCACCGGTGCGGGCGGCCGCAGATACACCGTCGGCGGCGTCGCCTACATGGCCGCGCACCTCAAGGCGCTGCGCGCCGGACACACCAACTCCGTCTTCTTCGCCCCCGGGGACCTCTTCTCCGGCTGGGAGTTCGACGCCGCCGCCCTCGCCGACGAGCCCACCATCGAGGCGCTCAACGCCATGGGCCTGGACTTCGCGTCCGCCGGCAACCACGAGTTCGACAAGTCGGTGCGGTACCTCACCACCCACATGACGGGCGGCAAGCCCTTCCCCGTCGTCGACCGCGACGACGCCTTCAAGGACTCCACCGGCACCCGCTTCAAGGGCGCCGACTTCGCCTACTACAGCGCCAACATGACGTATGTCGCCGACGGGAAAACCGTGCTGCCGCCGTACAACATCGTGCACGTCGACGCGGGCGGCGGCCGCACCCTGCCGATCGGCTTCATCCACCTCACCGCCGTCGGCACCGAATCGTTCCCCGGCTCCTACCAGCCCGGACTGCGCACCCTCGACGAGTTGGAGACCGCCAACCGCTGTGCCGCCGAACTCAAGGCCAAGGGCGTCCGCGCCATCGTCCTGAGCATGCACGACGGCGCCGTCGCCGGCTCCGACTTCAACAGCGGCACCAACCCCTCGGGCCCCGCCTACGAACTCGCCCTGCGCGTCTCGTCCGACATCGACGCCATCGTCACCGGCCACTGGCACTGCGCCTTCTCCATGATGCTGCCGGACCCCTCGGGCAGACCCCGCCCCTTCGTCGAGGCGGGCTGCTACGGCCAGCTGATCAACGAGATCACCCTCCGCCTCGACCCGGCCACCGGCGAGGTCGTCCGCGAGCTGACCACCACGACCAACCACCCCAACACCCGCGACATCACCCCTGATCCCGACCTCCGCGAGATCGCCGACTACTGGGCCGGATACGGCACCCGCCGCGCCACCACCCCGATCGCCACCCAGACCGCGTCCTTCACCCGCACCCGTAAGGACACCGGCGAGAGCACCATGGGCAACCTCGTGGCCGACTGGGCGCTGTGGGCCGGGCGGCAGCCGCTCGACCCGATGGCCGACCCGGGCGGGCCCGCCAACACCCCCGCCGACCTCGCCCTGATCGTCGTCGCGCCGCGCCAGGGCCAGTCGGTCATCGCCGCCGATCTGGTGCACGACGCCGACAGCGGCGGCACCGTCACCTTCGGCGCCGCCTGGAACGCCGTCGGCTTCGGCGACCCGATCATGACCGTCACCGTCACCGGGCGCCAACTCCACGACGCCCTGGAGGAACAGTGGGCGCCGGTCCCGGGCGGCGGCCTCGGCTACGCCCCGCTTGCCGTCTCCGGCAACGTCCGCTACACCTTCGACGCCACCGGTCCGGCGGGCAAGCGCGTCGACCCCGCCGAGGTGTTCATCGACGGCGAACCCCTCGACGAGAAGCGCACCTACCGCCTCGCCGCCCCCTCGTACACCCTCATCAACCAGGACGGCTTCAGCGCCTTCCTCGGCTTCACCGAACCGGTGCGCCACACCCGCGACTTCGAGAGCTTCGTCGCGTACGTCCGGCAGACGGGGAAGCTCACCCCGGCGGCCACCGACCGGGTCCGGGTGAAGAACGCCACCGCACCCCACGCCCGCACCGGCACCATCACCGAACGCCCCCGCCCGCTCCAGTACGACGGCACCGCCATCCCCCGCCCCGAGGCGGCCGTGACCACCGCCCGCGCCAGGAGCCGCCGCGCCGCCGGCGGCTTCCGCGTCCCCTGCTGAGCGCGGACACGACGACGGGCCGCACCCCCGAGGGGATGCGGCCCGTCGCGCGGCGGCAGGTCAGGCGGCGCGCGCCTGGGTGGCGTAGACGTCCACGTACTCCTGGCCGGACAGCTCCATCACGTCGCTCATCACCTCGTCGGTGACGGCCCGCAGGACGTAGCGGTCGCGGTCCATGCCGTCGTAGCGGGAGAACTCCAGCGGCTCACCGAAGCGGACCGTCACCTTGGCGATGCGCGGCACGCCCTTGCCGCCGGGCTGCACCTTGTCCGTACCGATCATCGCGAACGGGACGACGGGCGCACCGGTCATCAGCGTCAGCCGGGCGATACCGGTACGGCCGCGGTAGAGACGGCCGTCGGGGGAGCGGGTGCCCTCCGGGTAGATGCCGAACGCGTGGCCCTGCTCCAGGATCCGGCGGCCGGTCATCAGCGCCGCGACGCCGCCGCGCCCGCCGTCGCGGTCCACCGGGATCATCCCGGAGCTGCGGAAGAACCACGCCATCAGCCGGCCCTTGACGCCCTTGCCGGTGACGTAGGAGTCCTTGCCGATGAAGTAGACCGGCCGCTTGACGACCAGGCTCAGGAACAGCGAGTCGATGAACGTGACGTGGTTGCCGGCCAGGATCACCGGGCCGGTCTCCGGGATGCGCTCCACGCCCTCGACCGTGGGGCGGTACAGGACGCGCATGACGAATCCGAGAATCGCCTTCAGCACAATGCGGGACAACGGGCCCTCCGGGCGTGACGGGTCGGCGGTGGTGGTGATGACGGAACGCTGCGGCTCAGGACGATACTCGCGGGTCACCTCCGGTCGCACACCGGGTTCATCCGGTCGCTGCACGGAGTTGACCCCCGTTGGTGTCATGTTCTCCACAAATCCCCCTGCCGTCTCCCCGAACTCCTTCGTTCGTGCATACGATCGACCGGCCCTCCGGCCCGTACCCACGGCCGGAGCGGCTGAACGGACGATCCAGAGAGCAAGGAGCGGGGATGCACCAGGGCCAGCAGCCGGGACGGCGCAAGATACTGGGGGCCGCGGCCCTCGGCGCGGGTGCGGTGGTGTTCGGCGCCGCCGGGCAGGCCGCGGCGGCGGACCGTACCGGCACGGCGGCGAGCGGCCGCCCGGACCACGGCGGCGTGGGCGGCGAGCTGCCCGTCCCGCTGATCGTCGGCCACCGCGGCGCCAGCGGCTACCGCCCCGAGCACACCCTCGGCTCCTACCAACTCGCCCTGGACATGGGCGCCGACGTCATCGAGCAGGACCTCGTCCCCACCAAGGACGGCCACCTGGTCTGCCGTCACGAGAACGACATCACGGCGACCACCGACGTCTCCGCGCACCCCGAGTTCGCGGACCGCAAGACCACCAAGACCGTCGACGGGGTGAAGCTCACCGGCTGGTTCACCGAGGACTTCACGCTCGCCGAGCTGAAGACCCTCCGCGCCAAGGAGCGCATCCCGCAGACCCGTCAGCACAACACGCTCTACGACGGCGTGTGGGAGGTCCCCACCTTCGACGAGGTGCTGCGCTGGGCCGACCGTGAGGGGCGTCGCCGTGGCCGCCGGGTCTGGCTCCACATCGAGACCAAGCACCCCACCTACTTCCGCAAGCTGGGCCTGGGCCTGGAGGAGCGGCTGGCGAAGGCGCTGCGCGCCTACGGGCGCCACCGCCGCACCTCGCCGAACTTCCTCCAGTCGTTCGAGCCGAGCAGCATCCAGCGGCTGGGCAAGCTGGGCCTGGAGTGCCCCAAGGTCGTCCTGCTCGACGCCCCCGACACCCGGCCGTGGGACTTCGTCGAGGCCGGCGACCCGCGGACGGTGGCCGACCTGATCGAGCCCGAGGGCCTGCGCTGGATCGCGGACTTCGCCCAGGGCATCGGCCCGGCGCTGGACCAGATCATCCCCCGGGACGCCGACGGCACGTCCGGCCCGGCCACCCCGCTGGTCAAGGACGCGCACGCCGCCGGTCTGGTGCTGCACCCCTACACCGGCCGCAACGAGAACACCTTCCTGCCGACCGACTACCGCCGCGGCACCGACCCGAACGCCTACGGCGACGCCCGCGGTTACTTCCGCGCCTGCCTGGCGACCGGCCTCGACGGGATGTTCTCCGACAACCCGGACACTGCGCTGCTGGTGGCCGAGGAGTTCCGCAGGGCCTGATCCCCGGACCGTTCCGGCCGCCGCCCGCCCCGTTCCCCGGGGCGGGCGGCGTCGGGAATGTCACAGCGGGCCGCCGGTCCGTTCCGGTGGCGGCGCCGGGCCCGCAGAATGCTCGCGGCGCGATTGCCGCCGGTGCTTTGCGGGGAGCCCTGGAGAGCACCGGCGGCGGCCACGCCGGGAGCGGCGGTGTCTGCCGGACGCCGCCGGTCAGGGCCATCGTTCCGGGAGCCGCCACCACCCTCATGGCGCCCGGACACCGCGAACCGAAAAGGGGAGGACAACGCGCATGGGCACGAGCGTGACCATCTCGGCGGCGACCGACCAGGACGCCGAGCAGATCCTCAAACTCCAGTACCTCTGCTACCAGCCCGAAGCGGCGCTCTACGACGACTACGGCATCGAACCGCTCACCCAGAGCCTGGCCGGGCTCCGCGAGGAACTCGCCACCGGCTGCGTGGTGGTCGCCCGCCTCGGAGACGAGATCGTCGGCTCGGCCCGCGGCACTGTCGACGCCGACGGCACCGCCCGCATCGGCAAGCTCATCGTCCACCCCCGGCTGCAACGGCACGGTCTGGGCGGCCGGTTGCTGGCCGCCGTCGAGGCCCGGCTGAGCGCCGAACGCGCCGCCACCCGCTACCGCCTCCTCGCCGCCCGCCGCGGCGACGGCGGGCTGCGCCTCTACCGCAGCCACGGCTACGCCCCCGTCCCCGCCGAGGAGACCGGCCGCCGCCTGGGCCGCATCACGCTGGAGAAGCCGGCGACGGCACAGGCGTACGCCACCGGAGCCTGAGCCGCGCGCCGCGGGGCCACCCTCAGGGCCCCGCGGCACGGCCGGGCCCGCGGGCGTCAGGCGGTACGCGCCCGCCGCAGCCAGAGCAGACCGGTGACCGGCAGGATCACCGGGATGAAGAGGTAGCCCATGCCGTAGTCCGACCAGACCGTGGCGTCGGGGAAGGCGGCCGGGTCGAGCAGCGTCCAGGTGCCGATACCGAAGACGCCCAGCAGCTCCAGCGCACAGCAGACCAGCGCCGCCCGGCGGGCGCCCTCGCCGCCGCGCACCAGCGAGAAGGTGATGAAGCCGTAGACCACCGCGGAGACCGCGGAGAGCGTGTAGGCCAGCGGCGCCACATGGAACTGCGCGAGCAGCTGGTAGAGCGAGCGGGACGCGGCGGCGACGGTGAAGATGCCGTAGAGCGCGACCAGCAGCCGTCCGGGGCCGGAGCCCAGCGAGCGGCGGCCGTCCGCGGCGGCGGTCCCCGGTACGTCGGTCTTCGCGGTCTCAGCCATTGCCGCCTCCCCAGATGTCGAAAAGCCTGACTTCCAGCACCGCCAGCACCACGGCGCCCGCCGCGACGGTGGCCGAGCCCCAGCGGGTGCGCTCCGACAGCGACATGAAGCCGGTGCCCGGTACGCACGCCGCCGCGCCGATCAGATAGGCGAGGAAGAGCGCGGTGCCCTTGTCGGGGGTGTGTCCGCCCGCCAACTGCACGATGCCGACGACGAGTTGCACGATCCCGAGGAGGGAGACGACGGCCATGCCGATGAAGTGCCAGTCCTTCGTCGGCTCGTCGCGGTACGCGGCGAAGCCGCACCAGGCGGCCAGGGCGAGGGCGGTCGCGCCGACCGCGATCGTCAGGGCGTCGATCACCGGGACCTCCGCGCGGCACGGCGGCACACCGTGGGGTTGTGGGGCATGAGGCGATGCTAATCGGCCCGTACCGGACGCTCGCGCGCGGGCCCGGCCCGGCGGGGGAGCGGCGCGGCGGGTCCGGCCGCACACTCCTCCGGGCCGTGCCCCGCCGCCCGACCGCCCCGCCCGCCGTGGCGTTGGCCACACGCCCCGGACCCGGGCCGGGCACACCGGGCGGGCGCCCGGCCTCGTACGCGCGCGTTCGCGCAGGCCGCGCGGACGGGGAGCGGCGGCCGGGGCGGGCGCCCCCGGCCGACGAACCGTCCACGCTCCGACATCTGCCGTCCGCTATTCGGACGCGCTGGCTCGTCCTGGACGCTTGTCTGGTTTACTTGCCGCCATGACCACGACGAGCAGCCGCACCCCTGCGACCGAGGCGATGACGACGCCCGGTGCTCGTTGCATGTGTCGAATGTGTGACCGCTGAGGGCCCCCGCCTGAGCCTCGCGCCCCGAAGCGAGACCTGCTGCCATGAGCCGAGAGCGTCCGCCCCCACGGACCCGGCCACCCCGCGTCACCGGAACCCGAAGCCCGCTCTTCGGCGTCTTTCAGGTCCCCGGTTTCCCATGCCGCGAAAGAATGCCCCGTGTCCGGCGGGCGAGCCGCCGGGCACTCGACAGTGACGGAATTCCCTGTGATCACCACAACGGGCCTGACCAAGGTCTACCGCTCAGGAGACCGCGAAGTCACCGCGCTGGACGGCGTCGACCTGCACGTCCGCGAGGGTGAGGTCTACGGCGTCCTCGGCCAGAGCGGCGCCGGCAAGTCCACCCTGATCCGCTGCCTCAACCTCCTGGAGCGCCCCACCTCCGGCACGGTCACCGTCGCCGGGACCGACCTGACCGCACTGGCCGGACGCAAGGAGCGCGCCAATGCCGCGCTGCGCGCCGCCCGCAGCCACATCGGCATGGTCTTCCAGCACTTCAACCTGCTGTCCTCGCGCACCGTCCAGGACAACGTCGAACTGCCGCTGGAAATCCTCAAGGTCGACCGCCGCGAACGCGCCCGTAAGGCGCTCGAACTCCTCGACCTGGTGGGCCTCGCCGACAAGGCCAAGGCGTACCCGGCGCAGCTCTCCGGAGGCCAGAAGCAGCGCGTCGGCATCGCCCGCGCCCTGGCCGGCGACCCCAAGGTGCTCCTCTCCGACGAGGCCACCAGCGCCCTGGACCCGGAGACCACCCGCTCCATCCTCCAGCTGCTGCGCGACCTCAACCGGCAGCTCGGCCTGACCATCGTCCTCATCACCCACGAGATGGACGTCGTCAAGACCATCTGCGACTCCGCCGCACTGATGAAGGGCGGCCGGGTCGTCGAGTCCGGCACCGTCGCGGGGCTCCTGGCCACCCCCGGCTCCGAGCTGGCCCGCGAACTCTTCCCCGTGGGCGGCGAGCCCTCCGGCGACGGCCGCACCGTCGTGGACGTCACCTTCCACGGCTCCGCCGCCACCCGCCCGGTCATCTCCGAGCTGTCGCGCACCTACAACGTCGACATCTCGATCCTCGGCGCCGCGATGGACACCGTCGGCGGCAATCAGGTCGGCCGGATGCGGATCGAACTGCCCGGCCCCTTCGAGGAGAACGTCGTCCCCATCGGCTTCCTCCGCGAACAAGGTCTCCAGGTCGACGTCGCCGACGCACCCGCCGGAGCCACCGCGCCCGCCCCCACGCTCCGGAAGGACGCTGCCAAGTGAGCTGGAACGAGATGCAGCCGCTGCTGTACAACGCCTGCCTCGACACCTTCTTCATGGTGTGGTGGGCGACCGTCTGGGCGGTCATCGGCGGACTGCCGCTCGGTGTGCTGCTGGTCCTCACCGAGCGCGGCGGCCAGCTCCGCAACGCGGCCGTCAACAAGGTCATCAGCGTCGTGGTGAACATCGGGCGGTCGCTGCCCTTCATCATCCTGATGATCGCGCTGATCCCGTTCACCCGCTTCGTGATCGGCACCTCCATCGGCCCCAGCGCCGCGGTCGTCCCGCTCGCCATCGGCGCCATCCCGTTCTTCGCCCGTCTGGTGGAGACCGCGGTGCGCGAGGTGGACGGCGGGCTGGTCGAGGCCGCCCAGTCGATGGGCGGCGGCACCTGGACCATCGTCTTCAAGGTCCTGCTGCCGCAGGCGATGCCCTCGCTCGTGGCCGGTCTGACCAACACCGTCATCACCGTCATCAGCTACTCCGCGATGGCCGGCGCCCTCGGCGCGGGCGGTCTGGGCAGCGTGGCCATCACCTACGGCCAGCAGCGCTTCGACACCCGCTTCATGATCGTCACGGTGGTCCTGATCATCGTGATCGTCACCGCCGTCCAGCTCATCGGCGACCTCGCGGTACGCGCCCTCTCCCGCCGCTCCTCGCGCGCCGACGCCCCCCGCGGTCTGCTGCGCCTGCCCCGCCCGCGCAAGGCGAGCGAGCAGATCCAGCGGGACAACGCTCATCTTCTGTGAACCCCGGTCCGGACCCTTTGCCGGACGGTAGACGTCCCGCGTATGCCGCGGGACCCGTGAGAAAGGCACTCTTCGTGCGCAACGTCATCAAGCTCACCGGGGCGGTCGCGGCCGCCGCCGCCCTCACCCTCGGTCTCGGCGCCTGCAGCGCCCCCTCCGACCCCGAGACCACCAAGAAGAACGACGCGAACGCGCCGCTCACCGTCGGCGCCACCTCCGTCCCCCAGGCCCAGATCCTCGACTTCGTCAAGAAGAACCTGGCGTCGAAGGAAGGGCTGAAGCTCAACGTCCGCACCTTCGAGGACTACACGCTCATCGACCCCGCCACCGACAACGGGGAGCTGGACGCCAACTACTTCCAGCACAAGGAATACCTGGACGAGTACAACAAGAAGGAGGGCGGCCACCTCGTTCCGGTGGTCAACGTCCACCTGGAGCCGATGGGCCTCTACTCCAAGAAGCACACCAAGCTCTCCGAGCTGGGCTCCGGCAGCGTCATCGGCGTCCCCAACGACCCCAGCAACCAGGGCCGCGCCCTCAAGCTGCTCGCGTCCAAGGGCCTGATAACCCTCAAGGACGCCAAGGCCGACAACCCCGGCCTCAACGACATCAAGGACACCAAGGGCCTGAAGTTCCAGGAGGCCAAGGCCGAGACGCTGCCCTCCTCCCTCCCTGACTACGACGCCGCGGCGATCAACGGCAACTACGCCATCCCCGCCAAGCTCAAGCCGTCCGAGGACGCGCTCGCCATCGAGCCGGTCAAGGGCAACCCGTACGCCAACTTCCTCGCCGTCAAGAAGGGTGACGAGGACGATCCGCGCGTCAAGAAGCTCGCCACGCTCCTCAACACCGATGCGGTGAAGAAGTACATCGAGAAGACCTACACCGACGGCTCCGCGCTGCCCTCCTTCGGCAAGCCCAAGAGCTGACCGCGCCCGGCACCACCGGCGGCCCGTGCACAGCCCCGCGCTGCGCACGGGCCGCCGTGCTTGGCGTATCCCCGCCGGAATGCTGCATGCTGGTGCACTCACGATGGTCGACAAGTGATCGAAAACGACCCGTAACTCCCCGGAGCCCTACGGTCGACAGCGTTGGAGCAGCGGCATGAACCCCACCTTTCCGGATATCTCCATCAGCACGGACCGGTTGGTGCTGCGCCCGTTGGACGAGGACGACATCCCCGCCCTCGCCGAGATGATGAACGACGAACTCGTCGCCGCCTGGACCGCCATACCGCAGCCCTACACCGAGGACCGCGCCCGCACCTGGGTCACCCGGTACGCACCCGGCGAACGCACCGCCGGCCGCGGTATCGACCTCGCCGTCACCGAGTTCCTCACCCAGCGCCTGGTCGGCATCGTCCAGCTCGGCAACACCAACTGGCGGGTCCGCTCCTCCGAGATCTCCTACGTCATCGCCCCCTGGGCCCGCGGCGAGGGCTACGCCTGCGAGGCCACCCTCGGCGTCGCCCGCTGGCTCTTCGGCGACCAGAAGTTCGAGCGCCTGGAGCTGCGCACCGCGGCCGGGAACACCGCCTCCCAGCAGGTCGCCCAGAAGATCGGCTGCATCAGTGAGGGCGTGCTCCGCAACGCCTTCCTCGCCCGCTCCCGCACCGAGGACGGCGGCCTGGCGGACATCCGCACCGACCTCATCGTCTGGAGCCTGCTCCCCGAGGACCTCGACGTACCCGGCCGCCGGGTCGACGCCAACGGTTTCGCCTACCCGGAGTGGAACTGACGGGGCACCCGCGGCCGTTTGCCGGGTGCCCCATCGCCGGCGCGGACCGCGGCCGGATGGCGCAGCCCCGCCGTACCCGGTCCGCGCCCCGGCCCCGCCAGGAGTAGTCTCGCGGTGCCGCCCCCGCACCGACCTGCGACGCGGCTCCCGCCCCTCACCCGCGACAGGAGACTGACGAAGCATGGCCGACCGGGTCACGGTCATCGGATGGGACGGCTCGCCGCTCACCGCCGCCGCCCGCTCCGCGCTGGGCGCCGCGACCCTGGTGGCCGGCGCGGCGCACCATCTCGCCCTCCCCGAGGTACCGCCCGCCGCCGAGCGCATCCGCCTGGGCAGCGTCCCGCTCGCCGCCCGCCGCATAGCGCAACACCGCGGCACCGCCGTCGTCCTCGCCGACGGCGACCCCGGCTTCTTCGGCGTCGTCCGCACCCTGCGCGCCCCCCAGTACGGCCTGGAGGTCGAGGTCGTCCCGGCCGTCTCCGCCGTCGCCGCCGCGTTCGCCCGCGCCGGGATGCCCTGGGACGACGCCCAGATCGTCGTCGCCCACGGCCGCGACCTGCGCCGCGCCGTCAACGTCTGCCGCGCCCACCCCAAGGTCGCCGTCCTCACCGCCCCGGGCGCCGGTCCTGCCGAACTCGCCCTGCTGCTCGGCGGTGTGCTCCGTACGTTCGTCATCTGCGAGGCCCTGGGCACCGACCGCGAGCGGGTCACCGTCCTCACCTCCGACCGGGTCGCCGACCACGACTGGCGCGACCCCAACGTCGTCATCGTCGTCGGCGCCGCCCAGCGCACCGACGACACCGGGGACCGCGCCAGTGGCTGGATCGCCGGCCACGACGTCGGCCATCCGGTCGGGCCGCGCGGCTGGGGGCTGCCGTCCGGTGCGTACGGCGGCGTCTTCGGCGAGGGCGAGGCGGTGCAGCTGCGCACCGCCCAACTCGCCCGGCTCGGCCCCCGTCTGGGCGATCTGGTCTGGGACATCGGCTCCGGCAGCGGCGCCGCCGCGGTGGAGGCGGCCCGCTTCGGCGCCGCCGTCATCGCCGTCGACGCCGACCCGGACGCCTGCGGCCGCACCGCCGCCGTCGCCCGCCGCCACGGGGTCCAGCTCCAGGTCGTCCACGGCCGCGCCCCGCAGATCCTGGAGGACCTGCCGGAGCCGGACGTGATCCGCATCGGCGGCGGGGGAGCGGCGGTCGTCACCGCCTGCGCGGCCCGCCGCCCGGAGCGGATCGTCACCCACGCCTCGACCCGCGACGAGGCCGAGGAGCTCGGCCGCGCCCTGGCCGACGGCGGCTACGACGTCGAGTGCGCACTGCTCCAATCGGTCGATCTGGACACCTCGGCCTGGGTCGAGCGGGAGCGCTCCGTGGTGTTCCTGCTGAGCGGATACCGCGTTCCTCACCCGTGACCAGGAAGGTCACCGGCGCGGGGTAGGCTGGCGGATCGTTGCGCCGCCGTTCCGCGTTCGGCTTCGTACGTCAATATCCGGGAAACGCCGCGGTTTTGGCTGCACATCCGGATATCTGGCCACGACACTCGGAGGGTGGACGTGCCGCGAGGCGTGCCGTTCGTTCCGCCCCACCGGGCGGAGGGCACGCCCTCCGCCACGCGCGCGCACGAGCGGCGGTAAGGAGCACTATCGATGGGCGAGGGGTACGCATGACCGACACCGGCCAGGTCCCGGGCGAGGGACAGCCGGAGCACGCGGGCGGGCAGGCCGGGCAGCCGGCGACCGCCTCCCCTGCCGGGCCCGCGGCTGCCGAACAGCCGGGTGCCGCGCAGGCGGACGCGTACGGCCACCCCGAACCGTCCGGCGTCGTGGTCGACGACGACGATCTGCTGCTGATGCCGGCAGCCCAGGGCGCCTGGACCGAGCAGCCGGACCGCAAGCCCCGACCCGCCGCCCCGCAGCCCCCGCCCGCCCGGCGCCCGCTGCACATGGGCCCGCCCGTACCGGACGCCACCGGCGGCGTGGTCCGCTCCCTCGCCGACCGCGGCCCGGCGACCCCGCCCCAGCCCATGCCGGTCCGGCAGCCCGGTCCGCCCACGGTCGGCCCCGAATACCTGGACGTTCCGGCGGCGGACGTACCGGCGACGGACGTTCCGCAGACCGAGGGCGCGCCGCAGGCTCCCGCCGTGGAGACCGGTGCGCAGGGGCCTGTCGCGGCGCCGGGTGCGCAGGTGCCCGGGGCCGGACCCGGGGCGCAGCCGCCCGTCGCGGAGGCCGGTCCGCAGGCGCAGGAACCGGCCGCGCCCGCCGCTCCGGTGGCGAACGCCGCGCCCGAGGCCGCGACGCTGCCCGGTCCCCAGCTCGGTGAGATCCCGCCGCAGGTGATGCCGTGGGGCGAGGCGTCCGCGCAGGCCGCCGCCGCGCCGGTCGCCGACCCGCAGCAGGCCGCTCGGCCCGGTGCCGTGCCGCTGCCCGCCCAGGGCGTGCCGACGCCGGACACCGCTCCGGCCGCGCAGGCCCCGGGCGCCGTCCCGGCCGAGGCGCACCCCGAGCCGTCCGGCGGGACCGCGGACGCCCTCGCGGCTGCGGAGGGTTCCGCCCCGCAGCAGGTGCCCGGCCCGGAGGACGCCGCTCCGGCCGAGGCCGTCGCATCGCAGGACGCCTCCGCTCCGGAGGCCGCCGCAGCGAACGCTCCGCAGGCCGCCGAGGGTTCCGACCCGGCCGCCGGCGCGCAGCCGGAGGCGGACGCGGCGGCTCCCGACGCGGCGCCGCAGCCCGCCGAGGCGGCCGTTGTCGCCGAGGCGCCCGGCGCGGACGTCCCGGACGCCGACGCTGCGAACGGTGAGACCGCCGACGCCACCGCTCCCCAGGCCGACGCACCGGACGGTGCCGAGGCTCCCGTACCGGACACCGAGGCCGCGGACGGGGCCGCGCCGGCCGCCGTGGAGCAGCCGACCGGGCAGCCCACCGCTGTGGAGGGCTCGGACGAGACCCCCGAGGCGGTCGCGGATGCGCCTGCCGAAGCCCATGCCGCCGATACCGGCGACGCCGCGCCCGAGGGCGTCGCGGCCCAGCCCGCCGAGGCGACTGCCGAGGCAACCGCGGAGCAGCCCGTGGCGGAACCGGCCGAGGCCGTACAGCCCGAGCCGCAGCCCGAGGCCGGGCAGGTCCCCGTCGCCGAGGGCGCCGAAGCCGTCGAGGGAGCCGAGGCCGTCGAGGGTGCGGTGCCCGCGCAGCCGGTGCCCGATGCCGAGGCCGAGGCGGCCGCGCAGGCCACGTCGGACGCCCAGCTCGCGGCAGCCCCGGAGCCGGAGGCCCTGGCAGAGGTGCAGCCCCCCGAGGCCGTGACCGACACCCAGGCGCAGGCCCCCGACGAGGCCCAGGCCCCCGAGGCCGTGACCGACGTCCAGCCGCAGGCCCCCGAGGGCGAGGCCCAGGCTCCCGGGGCTCTGCCCCAGGTGCCGGAGGCCACCGTCCCCGAACCCGAGGCTCAGCCCCAGGCCCCTGAAGGCCCGGCCCCCGCGCAGCCCGCACCCGTCGTGGACACGGCGGCGGCCGATCCGGCCGCTCCCGAGGCGGCCGACCCGCAGCCGTCCGACGTCCCCGACGCCGAGCCGCACCTTGAGGCCGCCGCGCCCGAGGACACTTCCCGGAACCACCCCGCACCGGAGCACACCGTTCAGGATCAGCCCGCCCAGGAACCGGCCGCCCAGGCCCCGTCGGCACCGGCCGACGGCGTCGCCGCGGCCCCCGCCCCGCAGCCGAACGGCCCGGACACCACCGAGGAGGCGCAGCCCACCGGGCCCGACGCCGTCCCCGCGGTCGCTCCCGGCGGCCCGGTGCCCGCCCCGCTGCCCGTCACCGCGACCCCGGCCGCCGGCACCCCCATCGCGGGGTGGCCGCAGACCGTGCCCCCGGCCGCCCCCGCAGCCGTCCCCCACCCGCAGGACGCCACCGCGCCCGGCGCATCCGAAGCGCCCCAGGAAGCCCCGCAGGCCGAGGCCCAACCCGAGGCGACGCCTGCCCAGGTCCCCGCACCGGAGCAGCCGCAGCCCGCCGAGGCCACCGAGGTCACCGAGGTGCCGGAGGCGACCGCACCGGCCGGGGCCCCCGCCGAAGGCCAGGCAGAGCCCGAGCCCGCCACCGAGGCGCCCGCCGCCGACGTCGCCGAGGCCCCCGCCGCCGCGCAGCCCGAGGCCGCCCCCGCGGCCCCCGGCTACGACGAGTCCGAGCGCGCCGCCGTCCACCGCGTCATGCGCGAACGCCGCGACATCCGCAACGGCTTCCGCTCCGACCCGATTCCCAACGACGTGCTCCTGCGCGTCCTGGAGGCGGCGCACACCGCGCCGAGCGTCGGGCATTCGCAGCCGTGGGACTTCGTCGTGATCCGCTCCGGCGAGACCCGCGAGCGGATGCACCAGCTCGCCACCGAGCAGCGCAAGGCGTACGCCGCCTCGCTGCCCAAGGGCCGCGCCAAGCAGTTCCGTGAGCTGAAGATCGAGGCCATCCTCGACACCCCGGTGAACATCGTCGTCACCGCCGACCCCACCCGCGGCGGCCGCCACACCCTCGGCCGGCACACCCAGCCGCAGATGGCGCCGTACTCCTCCGCGCTCGCTGTCGAGAACCTCTGGCTCGCCGCCCGCGCCGAGGGCCTCGGCGTCGGCTGGGTCAGCTTCTTCGACGAGCGCCAGATGGTCACCGAACTCGGCCTCCCCGAGCACCTGGAGGTCGTCGCCTACCTCTGCATCGGCTACGTCGACGAGTTCCCCGAGGAGCCGGAGCTGATGCAGGCCGGCTGGGCGGAGCGCCGTCCGCTGTCCTGGGTCGTCCACGAGGAGACCTACGGCCGCCGCGCCCTGCCCGGCGAGGACCCGCACGACCTCCTCCGGGAGACCCTGCACGGCATCCGCCCGCTCGACGCCAAGGCGCTCGGGGACGCGTGGGAGCGGCAGAAGCGGATGACCAAGCCCGCCGGGGCGCTGGGCATGCTGGAGATCATCTCCGCGCAGCTGTGCGGCCTCTCCCGCAAGTGCCCGCCGCCGATCCCCGAGCCCGCCGCGGTCGCGATCTTCGCCGCCGACCACGGGGTGCACGCCCAGGGCGTGACCCCCTGGCCCCAGGAGGTCACCGGCCAGATGGTCGCCAACTTCCTGGGCGGCGGCGCGGTGTGCAACGCCTTCGCCACCCAGGTCGGCGCCGAGGTCTGCGTCGTCGACGTCGGCGTCGCCACCGAACTCCCCGCCGCACCGGGGCTGCTGCCCCGCAAGGTCCGCGCCGGTACCGACGACTTCACCGCCGGGCCCGCCATGTCCCAGGAGGACGTGCTCAAGGCGATCGAGGCCGGCATCGAGACCGCCCGCGACCTCGTCGCGGCCGGCAACAAGGCGCTGCTCACCGGCGAGATGGGCATCGCCAACACCACCGCGTCGGCCGCCCTGATCAGCGTCTACACCGGCGCCGACCCCGCCGAGATCACCGGCCGGGGCACCGGCATCAACGACGAGACGCACGCCCGCAAGGTCGACGTGGTGCGCCGCGCCCTGGACCTGCACCGCCCCGACCCGGCCGACCCCATCGGCGTCCTCGCCGCGGTCGGCGGCCTGGAGCACGCCGCCCTCGTCGGCCTGATCCTCGGCGGCGCGTCCCTGCGGACGCCGGTGATCCTGGACGGCGTCAGCGTCGGCGCCGCGGCCCTCGTCGCGCACGCCATCGCCCCCGAGGCGCTGGCCGCCTGCATCGCCGGCCACCGCAGCGCCGAACCGGGCCATGTCGCCGCCCTGACCAAGCTCGGCCTCCGCCCCCTGGTCGACCTCGACCTCCGACTCGGCGAGGGCACCGGCGCCCTGCTCGCCCTGCCGCTGGTCCAGAGCGCCGCCCGCGCCATGCACGAGGTCGCCACCTTCGACACCGCGGGCGTGACGGAGAAAAGCTGAGCCGAGGCGTCCGTCCGGGGCCGCCCGTCCACGGGGCCGCCCAGAGCCGTCCGCCTACGGGCCCGGTGTCCTGCTCGCCGAGGGGACACCGGGCCCGAGCTTTCAGGGAGGCTGCCTGTTCGTGAGGGCGTTGGGGCGAGCTTTCAGGGAGCTTCCCTCTATGAACGAGCCGGGTCCGGGTCCGCCTGTTCCTTCAGGGAGCCTTCCTGTCCGTAAGGACCCGGCCCGGGAGCCTTCCTACCGGTAGGCCCCGGCTCGGAGCTTTCAGGAACCCTTCCTGTCCATAACGCCCCGCCGCCCGCCGTCCGCCGCCCCTCCCACCTCCTACCCCCAGGCCCCCGCCCCCCTGCCCGGCGCCCCCTATAGGCTGGGAGCCGGGCCGCCACCCGCGTCGGGGCCGGACCCGGCGGCGCCCCGTGGATGCCTCCCAGCCGTTCCACCGCCGCAGCGGCTGCGTCCCGCCGCCCCCCCTGCCTCACCTGCACAAGGAGCCGCACCCATGGCCGAGTACGCCGCTGAACACGCCGCCTACCCCGTCGGCCTGCGCCTGTCGGGCCGCCGCGTCGTCGTCCTCGGCGCCGGCCAGGTCGCCCAGCGCCGGCTCCCCGCCCTCCTCGCCGCCGGCGCCGACGTCCTGCTCGTCTCCCCGTCCGCCACCCCCTCCGTCGAGGCGATGGCCGACACCGGCGAACTCCGCTGGGAGCGCCGCCACTACCGCCCCGGCGACCTCGAAGGCGCCTGGTACGCGCTGATCTCCACCGACGACCCCGAGGCCAACGCCGCCGCCTCCCGCGAGGCCGAGGAGCGCCGCGTCTGGGCCGTCCGCTCCGACGACGCCGAGGCCGCCACCGCCTGGACCCCGGCCACCGGCCACAGTGAAGGCGTCACCGTCGCCGTGCTCACCGGCCGCGACCCCCGCCGCTCCGCCGCCGTCCGCGACGCCGTCGTCGAGGGCCTGCGCGACGGCTCCCTCGCCGCCCCCCACCACCGCGCCCGCACCAAGGGCGTCGCCCTCGTCGGCGGCGGCCCCGGCGACCCCGACCTCATCACCGTGCGCGGCCGCCGTCTGCTCGCCGAGGCCGATGTCGTCATCGCCGACCGCCTCGGCCCCCGCGACCTCCTCGCCGAACTCCCGCCGCACGTCGAGATCATCGACGCGGCGAAGATCCCCTACGGCCGCTTCATGGCGCAGGAGGCCATCAACCAGGCCCTCATCGACCACGCCAAGGCCGGTAAGGCCGTGGTCCGGCTCAAGGGCGGCGACCCCTTCGTCTTCGGCCGCGGCATGGAGGAGGCCCAGGCGCTCGCCGAGGCCGGCATCCCCTGCACCGTCGTCCCCGGCATCTCCAGCACCATCTCGGTGCCCGGAGCCGCCGGTATCCCCGTCACCCACCGCGGCGTCGCCCACGAGTTCACCGTCGTCAGCGGCCATGTCGCCCCCGACGACGAGCGCTCCCTCGTCGACTGGCCCGCCCTCGCCCGGCTGCGCGGCACCCTCGTCGTCCTGATGGGCGTCGGCAACAGCGCCGCCATCGCCGCCACCCTCATGGCCCACGGCCGCTCCGGCGACACCCCCGCCGCCGTCGTCCAGGAGGGCACCACCGCCGCCCAGCGCCGCGTCGACGCCACCCTCGCCACCCTCGGCGAGACCGTCCGGGCCGAGGGCGTACGCCCCCCGGCGGTCCTCGTCATCGGTGACGTGGTCGCCGTCACCCCCGGCAGCTCCGTCAAGTAGCCCTTCCCCGCCCGGCATTGGCACCCCGACACCGACAAGGCACTATCTCCCCGTGGCAGAAATCATCACCGTCGACGACCCCGACGATCCCCGGCTGCGCGACTACACCGGCCTCACCGACGTCGAGCTGCGCCGCCGCCGGGAGCCCGCCGAGGGCCTGTTCATCGCCGAGGGCGAGAAGGTCATCCGCCGTGCCCGGCACGCCGGTTACGAGATGCGCTCGATGCTGCTCTCGGCCAAGTGGGTCGACGTCATGCGCGACGTCATCGACGAGGTCCCGGCACCGGTCTACGCGGTGACCCCCGACCTCGCCGAGCGGGTGACCGGCTACCACGTCCACCGCGGCGCCCTCGCCTCCATGCAGCGCAAGCCCCTCCCGGACCCGGCGTCGCTGCTCAGCACGGCGCGCCGTGTCGCCGTCTTCGAGGACACCGTCGACCACGCGAACCTGGGCGCCGCCTTCCGCAACGCGGCAGCACTGGGCGTGGACGCCGTCTTCCTCACGCCCCGCTGCGCCGACCCCCTCTACCGGCGGTCCGTGAAGGTGTCGATGGGCGCGGTCTTCCACGTCCCCTGGACCCGGCTGACCTCTTGGCCGGAGGAGATCGAACTCTTCCGGCGGGACGGCTTCGTCACGGCTGCCCTGTGCCTGGACGAGAAGTCGATCGCCATCGACGAACTGGCCGCCCGCCGGTACGACAAGCTGGCGCTGATGCTCGGCACCGAGGGCGACGGCCTGTCGATCGACGCCCTGCGCGCGGCCGACGAATGGGTGCGGATCCCGATGGCCGCCGGCGTGGACTCCCTCAACGTCGCCGCCGCCTCCGCCGTGGCCTTCTACGCGACGAGGTGTTGACCGCGTCGCCCGTGAAGCTGTGACCTCGCGGGGCGAACGCAGTTGGTGGGGGTGAGCGCACGACGCTCACCCCCACCCTGTGGACCCGCTGTCAGGCCCGTGTGCTGGTTGCGTTGAGGCAAGCAAGCAGGGTCCTGGCCTGGACGTTCACATAGTGGTTGTGGCGGACCAGAGAGGTGAGCTGTCCTGGGGTGACCCAACGGAATCCGGCGGGTGGGTCGAGCGGAGCCGTTGCTTCGTCGGCCTCGACGAGGAGATGGCGGCTCTCCGCGTTGCGGAACCGGCCGCCCTCCTCCGAGTGCACAGCCTCGTAGCTGATGCGCGACGGGAATGAGGAGTGCGCGTTCAGCACGTGGTCCAGGAACGGTGGCCGTTCTTCGGCGGGCAGATGTGCGTGGGCGGCGGGGGTGCACTGGACCGTGGGGCCGAGTTCCACAGTGTCCAGAAAGCCCGCTTCGACGCGCGCCTGGACCAGGACATGGGGTACGCCGCCGAACCGCCGGAGGAGGAAGGCCGTGATGCCGGTCGCGCGCGGTTCGAACAGTGGCTGGGTCCAGCCCGTGACCTCTCTGCTGTCGGCCTGTACACGGACCGCCACGACGCTGAAGTAGCGGCCCTCCGTGTGGTCGATGCTCGATTCGCCGCGGGTCCAGCCGGGGAGCCCGGCCAGCGGCAGCGGCTCGGCGCGCACCTCGTGCCGGGAACGTTCGGCCGTGAACCACGACAGCAGTTCGATATCCGAGTGCAGGGCACCGGGCTGGTCGTCCTGGTACGGAACGCAGGAGAGTACGGTGCGTGCGTCCATGTTGACGACATTGTCACCGTGCAGCAGCTCACCGATCTGGCCGAGGGTCAGCCAGCAGAAGTCGTCGTCGAGAGGGACCGGCTCCGTGGTCTCTACGATCATGTTCCGGTTGCTCTTGCGGAAGAACCAGGAGCCGTGCTCGGACTGGAGAACGTCGGCGATGATCCTGTTGGGGGCGGGGCGGGTGAAGTGTTCCACGTACTTCACGGCCGCGCCCTTGTGCACTTTGGTGTAGTTGCTGCGGGTGGCCTGGACGGTTGGGGAGAGCTGCACGAGGTTCGGGTTGCCCGGCTCCATCTTGGCCTGCATCAGGAAGTGGAGCACCCCGTCGAACTCCTTGGCGAGGATGCCGAGGATGCCGACTTCGGGCTGTCGGATGATGGGCTGATGCCATTCCCGGTAGGGGCCCTCGTCCACGGTGACGCGTAGCCCCTCGACGGTGAAGAACCGGCCGCTGCGATGTACGAGGTTGCCCGTATCCCCGTCGAATGACCAGTTGTCCAGCTGGGCGAAGGGTATGCGCTCCACATGGAAGTGGTGGGACCGGCGGCGCTCGTCGAGCCAGGTGTGTACTTCCGCGGTTTGCGGCCCCACGCCTTGGCGGGTGGCCGCGGACCGGGCGATGCGAGAGAGAAGCGCTTCGTCGTGCCGTGGTCTCAGTCCTCGGTCACGGTCGGCGGGAGCCGTGGTGAGGGGCGCGGTCTGCGGAGTCATGAGTGCTTCTCCACGAACTCCGTCACCGAGGAGATGACGTAGTCGAGCATCTCCTCGGTCAGCGCCGGATAGACCCCGATCCAGAAGGTCTGCTCGGTGACGATGTCAGTGTTGGTCAGGTCGCCTACGACACGGTGCCGCTGGTCGGTATAGGCCGGATGTCGCGTCAGGTTGCCGGCGAAGAGACGTCGGGTGCCGATCTTGCGGGATTCGAGAAAGTCCACCAACGCGCCCCGGCTGAAGGGGGCCTCGGGATCCACGGTCAGCGCGAACCCGAACCAACTCGGGTCGCTACGCTCTGTCGCCCTGGGCAGCAGCAGGTGCGGGGTGCCCTCCAGGCCGTCCCGCAGTTGCTGCCAGTTACGGCGCCGTGCCGCGCAGAACGCGTCGAGCTTGTCCAGCTGGGTCAGGCCCAGGGCGGCCTGGATATCGGTCGCCTTCAGGTTGTAACCAACGTGCGAAAAAATATATTTGTGGTCGTAGCCCTCAGGCAGGGTGCCCATCTGGTACTGGAAGCGCTTGAGGCACTTGTTGGTTTCGCCGGGCTCGCACCAACAGTCGCGGCCCCAGTCACGGAGTGACTCCACGATCCGGGCGAGCGCCAGGTTGGAGGTCAGTACGCAGCCTCCCTCGCCTGTCGTCAGATGGTGGGCCGGGTAGAAGCTGACGGTCGTGATGTCGCCGAAGGTGCCGGTCAGCTTTCCGTCGTAGGTAGAACCGACCGCGTCGCAATTGTCCTCGATCAGGAATAGATCGTGATCCGCCGCGAGCTGGGCGATCTCGGCGACCTCGAACGGGTTGCCGAGAGCGTGGGCGATCATGATGGCTCGGGTGCGCGGCCCGATCGCCTCGGCGACGCGGGCGGCCGTCGTGTTGTAGGTGCCCAGCTCGACATCGACGAAGACCGGGACGAGTCCGTTCTGCAGGATCGGGTTGACGGTGGTGGGAAAGCCCGCCGCGACCGTGATCACCTCGTCCTGCGGGCGCAGCCGCCGCTCTTCCAGCAGATGCGAGGTGAATGCGGTCATGGCCAGAAGATTCGCGGAGGAGCCGGAATTGGTGAGATGAGCCTTGCGGTGGCCCAGTTTGCGGGCGAACCGGGATTCGAACTTGCGCGAGCTGGGTCCGGCGGCTATTCGCATCTCCAGGGCAGCCTCGACCAATGCGGCCCGGTCCCGTTCGTCCAGGACCGCGCCGGAGGGCCAGATCTCGGTGACGCCCGGAACGAAGGGCTCCTCAGCTCGGGCTTCCATGTGGTACTTCGCGGTCTCGTCGAGAATCAGTTCCTTGTGGGCGTTCCTCACGCGATGTCCCCTCGGTACTGCTGTCCGTTGTCCTCGGTCGCGTACTTCATGGCCTTCCACCAGGCCAGGTTGGAGCGGTACCACTCGACGGTGTCGGCCAGCCCCTGCTCGAAGGAGATGCGGGGGCGGTAGCCGAGCTGTTCACGGATCTTGGTCGAGTCGAGGGCGTAGCGCAGATCGTGCCCCTTGCGGTCGGCCACCCGACGGATGCAGCCGGCCTCCGCACCGCACAGATCGAGCAGGCGCTGGGTGACGTGCAGGTTCGTCCGTTCTGCGCCGCCGCCGATGTGGTAGATCTCACCGGGCCCGCCTCCGTCCAGGACAAGGGCGATCGCGCGACAGTGGTCGTCGACGTGCAGCCATTCGCGGACGTTGCGGCCGTCGCCGTACAGCGGCACGGGCAGCCCTTCGAGCAGGTTGGTGATGAAGAGCGGGATCAGCTTCTCGGGGTGCTGGTGGGGGCCGTAATTGTTCGAGCAGCGGGTGACCGACACATGCAGCCCGTGCGTACGCCAGTAGGCGCGGGCGAGCAGATCGGACGCGGCCTTGGAAGCGGCGTAGGGAGAGTTGGGTGCCAGCGGCCACTCCTCGGTCCAGGCTCCTTCCGCGAGGGAGCCGTACACCTCGTCCGTGGAGATGTGAACGACCCTGCCCACCTCAGCTTGAACACAGGCCTCCAGCAGGGTCTGCGTGCCCTGCACGTTCGTCCGTACGAACGCAGTCCCCGAGCCCACGGACCGGTCGACGTGCGACTCCGCCGCGAAGTGGACGACCGCGTCGTGCCCGGGCAACAGCTCGCGCAGCAGCGGGCCATCGCAGACGTCGCCCGTCACGAACTCCAGACGAGGGTGGTGAGCGGGGAGGTTGTCGCGGTTGCCCGCGTAGGTCAGTTTGTCGAGCACGGTCACCCGGGTCGACTCGTGGCCTGGGTAACCGCCGTGCAGGAGGGTGCGGACGAAGTGGGAGCCTATGAAGCCGGCGCCACCGGTGACCAGCAGCCTCGTCGGTGTGCCACGCGACACGGGCATCAGGCGGCCACCTTGATCCGGGTGTGATCGCCGACGACCAGGGTGTGGCAGGCGGCACCGGCCAGGCTCGCGCCGATGACGGCGTTGCGGCCGATCAGCGAATTCCGCAGGCCGGGCCCGTGGGAGATCTCGGCGCCGTCCATCACGATGGAGTCCCGGACCCGGGTCGCCCGCAGCGTACAGCTGGAGCCGATGGAGGTATTCGGCCCGATGTGGCAGTCCTCGACGATGGTGCCGGCTCCGATGACGGCCGGGCTGTCGATGCGTGAGCGGATGATGCGGGCGCCCGCCTCGATGCGTACCTGGTCGCCGAGTTGGCTGGCGGTGTCCACGCTGCCCAGGTTGCCCGGGCGCAGGTCGGCCAGCAGCTTCTCGTTGCAGTCCAGGATGTCCGCGGCCTGGCCGGTGTCCTTCCAGTAGCCGTGATACTCGTCGGCCTTGATGCGGGCGCCGTTGTCGACCAGCCACTGGAGCGCGTCGGTGATCTCCAGCTCGCCGCGGGCACTGGGCTCGATCGACCGCACGGCCTCGTGGATGGCCGGGGTGAAGAAGTAGACGCCGATCAACGCGAGGTTGCTGCGGGGGTGCAGGGGCTTCTCGACGAGCCGGGCTACGGTGCCGTCCGGCTCCAGCTCCACGACACCGAACGCCCGTGGGTCCGCCACCTGGTGGACGACGACCGCCGCGGCCGGGCGCTGCGCCCGGAACTCCTCCGCGGCCCGGGCGATGCCCTCGGGGAGCATGTTGTCCCCGAGGTACATCACGAAGTCGTCGTCGCCCAGAAAGGTGCGGGCGAGCGCCACACAGTGAGCCAGGCCGAGCGGCTGTTCCTGGGGTATGTACGTCACGCGGATGCCCAGCCGTGCGCCGTCCCCTACGACTTCGGCGATCTCCGCGGCCCAGCTGCCCACGACGATGCCGACCTCGGTGACGCCGAGATCCCTGATGTTTCCCAGCACGTGCTCAAGGACCGGCTTGTTGACGATGGGAATGAGCTGTTTGGGCATGGAGTGACTGAAGGGGCGTAGGCGAGTGCCTGAGCCACCGGATAACACCAGGGCTTTCACGGAATCCTCCTTGCGTGATCGGTGGAGAACGGGAGCGATCAGCTCGCGGCCGGCGGTGCGCCGACGCTGCCGTGCAGCAGGTACCGCTTGCCGCCGATTCCCCGGACTCCCGGAGTGTCCTGGGTGAGCTTGGTGGTCGCCTGGGCGATGGGGCTGGCCAGGAAGTCCAAGTGGGCCTCGTCCTCGGTGAATTCCGCGTAGTTCAGCACCCGGCTGCCATCCAGGCTGTAGTGGAAGTGCGCCGAGAGCAGGCCCGGTGTCGCCTCGGTGAGCGGGCCGTCGAGCAGCCGGTCGATGACGGCGCGCTGCGCGGCACGGCCGTCGACGTCGAACATCGGCGCGACGATACGGGTCGGGGTGCTGACGGTGTCGAAGACGGTGCTCCGGTAGCGCTTGAACGCTATGGGGGCGCAGCGTTCGACGTCCGCCCCGTCCACGCCGCGGCCGCGCAGCGCCGGGGGCTGCAGGTACATGCGGCCGGATGCGCGGTAGGCCGCCAGGCCGGTCCACTGTTCGTAGGTCCACACGTTCTCGCCCTCGGTGCTCACATAGCAGGTCTGCGAGAGCAGCCCCTCCGGTCGGCTCGTCGCCTCCCATTCGGCGAGGAGGGCATCGGCCACCGTGCGCTGGGCATCGGCGGTGCCCACGTACAGAGGGGTCACCAGCACCAGTTCGGAGTCCGGGCGGTTGACGGTGGGGAAGGCGGGCGGGGTCACGGCTTTCTCCTCTTGCTTCTGTTCTCGGGTGCGTGTGCGGGTGGTGCGGTGTGCTCGCTGCGGGAGCCGCTCACCGGCCCCGGTGCCGGCGGGTGCGGCTCTCCAGCTCCGGGATGATCTCGACGGGGCTCGGAAGCCGGGTGAATTCCTGGTGCAGTGCCGAGGTGGCCTCCTTGAATGCGGGGTCACCGAGCAGCCGCAGCAGCCCCTCGCGCAGGGCTGCCACAGTGGGCTTCTCGTCCTCGATGACCAGCCCCGCGCCCTTGGCCGCGGTGTAGCGGGCGAAATCCACGTACTCGGAACCGGTCTTGGGCAGGAGGAGCTGCGGTACGCCGTGCACGATGGCGGCCGCCCAGGTACCTGTTCCGCCGAGGTGGATGACCGCGTCACAGGTCGGCAGGAGCTGGTTCAGCGGGGTGTAGTCGGTCAGGCGGACGTTCTCCGGGACGGTGCCGGCGCCCGCCAGCTGGGCCTCGTTGAGGGTGGCGACCATCTCGATGTCCAGCTGGGCGGCCATGGTGAACACATCGCTGATGGAGATGCCGTTGTCCCCGAACAGATCCCGGCCGCTGGTGCCCAGCGTCAGGCAGACGCGGGGCCGCTCGGGGGCCTCGCGCAGCCAGCGGGGGAGGGCCGTGGCGCCGTTGAACGGCACCGGGCGCATCGCGAGGTGGTCCAGGTCCAGGGGCAGCCGCATGACCTCGGGCCAGGGGTCGATGCTCCACTGCCCCACGATCAGGTCCTCGCCGAATTCGATGCCGTACCGGCTGAGCTGGGGGCGCATCAGCTCGGCCATCAGGTCCGGGGCCGACGCGTCACGGCTGTGCCGGCCCCGGACGTACTGATCGCGCAGCCAGCCGAAGCGGTCCAGGCCCCACAGCAGCCGTGCGTGGGCGGCGCCGCAGGCCCGAGCGGCGATCGGCGAGGGGAAGAACAGCGGGTCCCAGATGACGAGTTCCGGCTGCCACTCCTGCGCGAAGCGGACCATCTCGTCGGTGACCCCGGCGGAATCGGTGGTCGCCGGGTAGTAGAACGCGTACGAGGCCACGACGTAGTTGCGGATCATGGGCCAGGTGTTGCCGTCGTCGGGGTCCACCCCCGTGGTCCGGGCGATCCCCTCCAACGTCTCGTTGGCGAAGGTCTCCTGGACCGCGGCGGCCAGGTCGATCCTGCCGTCGAGCGGTACCGCGGTCAGGCCCGCTCCCGTGATGGCGGCGACGGTTTCCGGGTGATCGTGCGTCACCACCCGTACCTGGTGTCCCGCGCTCTGCAGGGCAGTGGCCAAGGGGGCCAGCGCCATCACGTGGGAGGTGACGGGTAAGACGGTGAACATGATGCGCATGCGGTAACTCCTTCACAGTGCCCGACGGGTCGGGCGAGCGGTGTGCGGAGGCGGCGCCGGTCGCGCGGCCCGTTCGACGGCAGGATTCCTCAGGCGGTCTCGACGCCGTCCGGAGCGGCCTGAGGCGGCGATGCCTCCTGGTCCTCGCCGGGCCGGCCGGTGTCGCGGAGCAGGACCGCGATCGCCACCGCCAGCGCCAGCACCGCGACCGCGCAGACGAGGGAGACGGCGTGGAGGCTGTCGAGGAACGCGCTTCGGGCGACCCTCAGCAGGTCGGCGCCGGCCTGGGCCGACAGCCGGCCCGCGGTCTCGACCGCCCCGCCCAGAGACTCATGGGCGTCCTGTGCGGCACGGGCGGGGACCCCGGTGAGGTCGCCGTCCGCCATGCCCGACCGGTAGACGGCGGTCCCGACACTGCCGAGGAGGGCCAGCCCCAGGGCGCCGCCGAGTTCGTTGGCGGTCGAGGTGACCGCGGACGCCGCACCGGCCCGCTCCGGCGGCGCGGCGCTGACCGCCATGTCGGTACCGAACACGCCCATGGCGGACAGCCCGACGAACATCACCACGGTGCCGGCCACCAGCAGGGTCAGATGGGACACCTGTACCTGCGTGATGAGAAGGAAGCCGACCGCTGCCACCACCAGTCCCAGCGCCATGACGTAGGCCGGACGGACCTTCCGGGCCACGGAGGGGATCAGGAGGGCGACGGGGATGCCCGCGATGGTCATCGGTAGCGTCCACAGGCCCGCTTCCAGGGGGGAGCTGCCGTGGACGAGCTGAAGGTACTGGGCAGCGAAGAAGTTGAGGCCCATCATGACGCCGGTGTTCACGACCAGGGCGACGACGGCCACGTTGAACCGGATGTTGCCGAACAGCCCCAGGTCGAGCAGCGGGTTGGCGGAGCTCCGCTGCCGGTGGAGGAAGGCCCAGCCGACGAGCAGACCGGCGACGGCGATGCCGACGGAGAGCGGCGTCACCCCGTGTCCGGCGATCTGCTTGACCCCGTAGACCACGGACAACATGCTCACCAGCGACAGCACCACGCTGACGAGGTCCACGGGGCCCGTCACATCGGCGCGGTACTCGGGCAGCACCTTGGGGCCGAGCACCAGCAGCAACAGCATCACCGGTACACCCATGAGGAAGACCGAGCCCCACCAGAAGAAGTTCAGCAGCGCCCCGCCGACCAGCGGGCCGAGTGCCGCTCCGGCCATGAAGCTGGTCATCCAGATGCCGATGGCGCGTGAACGCTGTACGTCGTCATGGAACATGGTGCGGATGAGGGCCATCGTGGAGGGCATCAAGGTCGCTCCCGCGACGCCCAGCAGCCCGCGTGTCACGATCAGCATGGCCGCGCTGTCGGAGAGCGCGGCCAGTACGGAGGCCGCGCCGAAGACCGCGGCGCCGTACAGCATCAGACGGCGCCGGCCGATGCGGTCGCCGATGGAGCCGGCGGTGACGAGACAGCCGGCGATCAGGAAGCCGTAGATGTCCACGATCCACAGCAGCTGGGTACCGCTCGGGTGCAGGTCCTCGGTGAGCCCTGGGACCGTCAGGTGCAGGACCGTCAGGTCCATGGAGACGAGCAGGGTCGGCAGGGCCAGAATGGCGAGTCCTGCCCATTCCCTCCGGCCTGCCTTGGGTGGAGCGACCACGGTGTAGTACCTCTTTCTCGTTCGTTTCGGTGCGGTGCCGTCCAGGGGAGACGGCGGTGTTTCAGGGAAGGAGCGAGCCCGCGCCACCGCTGCGCGGGACCGCCTGGGCCCGGGCGCGGACGGCGTCGACCAGGGCGGCCTGGGTGAGGACGGACTCGCCCTCCAGACCGGACGGGGTGCCCTGTCGTATCCGGGCCACGAAGGCGGCGACGACGTTGGCGAACTGGTCCTCGGGAGCCAGGGTGATGTCCTCGACGCGGTCCTGCTGCTCGATGCGGATGAGGGGGGAGTGCGTCGGCGGCGGTGTGTAGGCCCAGCGGACGGAGATCCTTCCGTGACTGCCCCACAGCGCGTACTGGGAACGGTAGGAGTGCTCCATGCCGAAGGTGAGGTGCGCGGCGACCGCGTCGGGCGAGCTGAGCAACGCCGATCCGCCCAGGTCGACTCCGCGGTCCTCGTCGACGTGGAGCCATGCGCCGAGCACGTCGAGATCGCCGCCGAGGTACATCAGGGCCGTACGGATCGGATAGACGCCGATGTCGGTCAGCGCACCGCCGCCCACGTCCGGCCGGTAGCGGATGTCGTCCGCGGCCTTGGCCGGGAAGGCGAATTCGGCGGTGAGGTGACGTAGATCCCCGATGGCCCCCTCGGCCACCTTCCGCTGGACGACAGCATGTTGACTGTGCGTCAGGAACATGAAGCTCTCCAGCAGCACCAGATCGCGTGCCGTGGCGAGCGTGAGGAGCTTCTCGGCGTCCTGCCGGGTCGTGGCCAGCGGTTTCTCCGACAGGACGTGCTTGCCGGCCTGAAGGGCGCGCTCGATCCACTCCGTGTGCAGGAGCGCGGGCAGCGGGACGTACACCGCGTCGATGTCGGGGCGTTCGAGCAGCCGGTCGTACCCCTCGACCGGCTCGCCGCCGAAGCGGTCGGTGAACGAGCGGGCCTTGGCCTCCCGCCTGCTGGCGATCGCGGCCACCTCGATGGCGGGATGGGCCACGAGTGCGGGCAGCATGCGGCGCGCGGCAATCGCGGCGCAGCCGATGACGCCCATGCGTAAGGGATGTGCAGTCATGTGACGACCTTCGCCTTCGTGGCCCGTGTCAGGGGGCTGGTCCGGTGTCGCGCAACGCGGAAAGAGAGCTGCAATATTGGTCGCTCCAATATTGGTTGGTTCAACGATAGGCTTTTATGTTGGTCGGTGCAATATAGGGGGCGTAGGATTGCCTCATGAAGATGTCGGGACGCTTGGCACAGCTGGATGTCTGGCTCTTGTCCAACGCCGCCCATCAGGCGAAACGCCTGCTCTGTGCACAGCTGGATCGGACAGGTCTGCGCATGCAGCACTACCGCGTCCTGGCTGGGCTGACCGAACTTGGGGAGTGCACCCAGGCGGAGCTGGGCCGGGCGCTCGATCTGGACGCCGGGAACCTGGTCGCGTTGCTGGGTGACCTGGAGGAAGTGCACGCCGTCACGCGTGAGCCCGACCCGGCCAACCGGCGCCGCAACCTCGTGCGGTGCACCCCGCAAGGGCGCCGGCTGTACCGCCGCATGGATGAGGCGGTGGCCCGGGCGGACGAGGCGATGTTCGCGTCCTTCAGCGAGGAGGAGCGTGACCGGTTCCACCGGCTCCTCGCCCGTCTGGTGGCGGACGCCGACTGAGCGGCCTGCCCGCCCTGCCGGTCGTCTCATCGAGGGTGCGCCCGTCGTGCGGTGGCGCATTCCTCCAGGAACCCCAGGGCGCGCAGGTGGTACGACCTGGCGGCCCAGCCCAGGCTGATGTTGTGCCCCGCCGCCGGTTGCCGGTCGACGGTGACCGTTGTGCCGGTGAACAGCTCGGTCATGGCGGCCACGGTCGGCCCGTCGTGCTGCCACCAGCGCTCGTGCTCGGCGAAGGTGAAACGCACCGGGACCCGGATCCGCGCGGCGATGCCCGCGAACTGTCCGGGCCAGTCGGCCATCTCCCGCACTTCGCGTTCGGGCATCGGGGTGACCAGCGTCCCGGCCAGCCGGAAGGTGTCCGGCGGATACAGGCTGAGCGGTCCCCAGTGCAGCGAACCGTTCGGACGGCCGCCGGAGGCGGACAGCCTGCTGAAGTCCACAGCGGGGCGATGGCCGATGCCGGACACGTCCACGCCGATGAGGTCCGGGCCGAACGCCCCCTCAGCGGCCGCGCGCAGGGCGAGCTTGCCGCCGTAGGAGTGGGCGACGGCGAAGAAGCCCGCCCCCGTCCGGTGCCCGCCGGCGAAGGCTGTGAGTGCGGCGGCGAGTGTGGCGGACTGCTCGGACAGGCTCTGGCCGAGCGGCAGCTGCCCGGCGGAGGCACCGTAGCCGGGACGATCGGGAGCCAGCACGGTGTAGCCCAGCCGCGCGCCGAGGTCGAGCAGGGAAAGGGCGGGGTGCGCCCGGCCGTGGAAGTATCCGGCCCGCATCCCGCCGCCGTGCACGGCGACGATCACCGCGCGTGGCGGGGTGTGGCACGGTTCGGCGAGCAGCGCGGACAGGGGGATACCCGCGCCGTCCAGCGTGATCCGGCGGACATCCGGGGCCGCGGAGAGCGCCGCCGGGCCGGTGGTCGCGTGGTCAGGTGCGGGCGGGGTGGCTGTCGGGGGGCCGGTCATACGGGCCTCGGCTTTCCAGGGCGGCTCGGTCCGGGCCGCGGCGGGTGGGGTGTGGCGTGGTCCGCTTCCTCGTCCTCGGCGGCGAGCGGGGGAGGACGAGGCCGGAAGGGCGTGGCAGCGGAGGGGCTCGGCGCGGCGGTCGGTGATCGTGTGGGGTGGCGCCGGGCCGGGTCGGGAGGAAGGCGCTTTAGGATGAGGGCATGTCGAACTCGGCGGCGCCGGCGAAGGAGCTGACGGTCGGAGAGGTGTCGGACCGCAGCGGTGTGCCCGCCTCCACGCTGCGCTATTACGACCGCGAGGGGCTGATACACAGCCGCCGCACCAGCGGTAATCAGCGGCGCTACGCCCGCGACACGCTCCGCCGTGTCGCCTTCATCCGCGCCTCGCAGCGCGTCGGGATCCCGCTCGCCGACATCCGGGAGGCCCTGAGCCTCCTCCCCGAGGGCCGCACCCCTACCGAGGAGGACTGGGTCCAGGTCTCCGAGCGGTGGCGCTCCGAACTCGCCCGTCGTATCAAGCTGTTGATGCTTCTGCAGAGCAAGCTCACCGACTGCATCGGCTGCGGCTGCCTCTCGCTGGAGAAGTGTGCCCTCGTGAACCCCTGTGACGTTCTCGGGGAAGTGGGGCCGGGCGCCAAAGGGCTCCAGTTCTAGGACCTGTCGTCATACGCTCCGTAGCGAGGCGTACGGGAGTGTGACGGCAGGAACCAACTGGCGCGCCGCACCTGTACTGCGGCCCGGCGCCCCGTGTCAGACGTTGTACGGCCGCACCTCACGGGCCTCGCGCAGGGCCAGGCCCCACCAGACGAGCTGGTCGAAGAGGGTGGTGGCGGCAGCGGTCGCGGCGGCCGGTTCCTTCAGCGCGCCGGTCTCGTCGAACTGTCCCCAGCAGTTGTGGAAGCTGACCACGTCCCGGACGGTCACCGCGTGCAACTCGGCGAAGATGGTGCGCAGTTGTTCCACCGAACGCAGACCGCCGGCCAGACCACCGTAGGAGACGAAGCCGACCGGCTTGGCACCCCACTCCGTGCGGTGCCAGTCGATCAGGCTCTTGAGCGAGGCGGGGAAGCTGTGGTTGTACTCCGGGGTCACCACGATGAAGACGTCCGCGTCGGCCAGCCGCGGCGACACCTTCGACAGGGTCCGGGCCACCTCCTCGTCGGGTTGGGCGGACAGTTCGTACGGCAGCGTGTGGTCGGCGAGGTCGATCAGATCGACCTGAAGGTCGTCGCGCTCCTTGGCGAGCGAGGTGATCCAGTTGGCGACGGTCGGACCGAAACGGCCCTCCCGGACGCTGCTGTTGATCAGGGCAAGGCGCAGTGGTGTGGTGGACATGGGTCTCCTTGTGCGTGGGGGCAGGCCCCGTTTCGCGGAATGTTCAAACGATCAGACTTGAAGTGGGGTTCAAGTCAAGCCCGTTTCTCAGCCGGTGTGCCGCGCGGTGGGGCGCGTCTCGCTGCGCCAGCTGCGCGGACCCCGGTGCCCCAGAGCCCGTTCCAGGCGGCGCCAGGTGGGATGGCGGCGGCGGTCGTTGCGGGGGCGGGCTGTGGCGCGGGTCCGGGCGAGCAGCACCACGACGAGAGCCGCCAGCTCCTCGGGGGTGGCGCTCCCTCTGGTCACATGGAGGAGGGAACCGGTGCCGGTCGTTGGCATGTCTCTCTCCGTCACTGCGGGGGATTGCCGTGCTTGCGGGAGGGCAGGTCGGCGTGTTTGTCGCGCAGCATGGCGAGCGAGGCGATCAGGACCCGGCGGGTCTCGACGGGGTCGATGATGTCGTCGACCAGGCCGCGCTCCGCCGCGTAGTACGGGTGCATCAGCTGGGTCCGGTACTCCTCGATCTTCTGGCTGCGGACCGTTTCGGGCTCATCGGCGTTGCTGATCTCCCGACGGAAGATGACATTGGCGGCACCCTCGGCGCCCATGACCGCGATCTCGTTTCCGGGCCAGGCGAAGGCCAGATCGGCCCCGATGGAGCGGGAGTCCATCACGATGTAGGCCCCGCCGTACGCCTTGCGCAGGACCAGCGAGACCCGCGGCACGGTGGCGTTGCAGTAGGCGTACAGCAGCTTGGCGCCGCGCCGGATGATGCCCTCGTGCTCCTGGTCGATACCGGGCAGAAAGCCGGGCACGTCGACCAGGGTGACCAGCGGGATGTTGAAGGCGTCGCAGAACTGCACGAAGCGGGCGGCCTTCTCGCTGGCCTGGATGTCCAGGACGCCCGCGTAGGAGGCCGGCTGGTTGGCGACGACGCCGACGACCTCGCCGCCCAGCCGGGCCAGTGTGCAGACGACGTTGGCCGCCCACGCGGCGTGGACCTCGAAGTACTCGCCGCTGTCGACGATCTCCTCGATGACGGTGCGGATGTCGTAGCTGTGGCCGGGTTCCCCGGGGATGAGGTCGAGCAGCGGTTCGTTGCCCCGGTCCGGAGGGTCCTGGGTCGGTACGGACGGCGGCAGTTCGCGATTGTGGGACGGCAGCAGGGAAAGCAGATAGCGCACGTCCTCCAGACAGCTCTCCTCGTCGTCGTACGAGCCGTGGCACACACCGGAGGTCTCGGCGTGGACGTCGGCGCCGCCCAGACCGTTCTGGGTGATCTCCTCGCCGGTCACCGCGCGGACGACGTCCGGTCCGGTGATGAACATCTGGGAGGTGTCGCGGACCATGAAGACGAAGTCCGTCAGGGCGGGGCTGTAGGCCGCGCCGCCGGCGCAGGGGCCGAGCATCACGGAGATCTGCGGGATGACACCGGATGCCTTGGTGTTGCGCTGGAAGATGCCGCCGTAACCGGCGAGCGCGGAGACGCCCTCCTGGATACGGGCGCCGGCGCCGTCGTTCAGCGAGACCAGCGGCGCGCCCGCCTGGATCGCCATGTCCATGATCTTGTGGATCTTGGTGGCGTGCGCCTCACCGAGGGCGCCGCCGAAGATCCGGAAGTCGTGCGCGTAGACGAAGACCGTCCGGCCGTGGACCGTGCCCCAGCCCGTGATCACACCATCGGTGTACGGCTTCTTCGCCTCCAGGCCGAAACCGGTCGCCCGGTGCCGGCGCAGCGGCTCCACCTCGTTGAACGAACCCTCGTCCAGCAGCAGCTCGATCCGCTCGCGGGCGGTCAGCTTGCCCTTGCTGTGCTGGCGTTCGGTGGCGGCCGGGTCGGTTCCGTGCCGGGCCTCGTGCTTGATCAGGCTCAACTCGGCCACACGTTCGCGCAGGGTCCAGTCCACGCGTGGGGCCGGTGTCGTATCAGCAGTGGGCATGTCTGTCCTCACTTCCTGAAGGCGGGGGCGGCGCGGTGTCCGGCGCCGCGGGATCACGAGGGGCGTGCCGCGCGGGGCAGACCGCAGAGCCCGGCGGCCACCCCCACGGCGCCGACGGCCGTGATGAGCCACAGGGCCGGGGCGTCATCGGAGCCGCCGGCGACGAGCGCGGCGGTCAGCGCGACGACCAGGACCGCCGACAATTGGACGGCGGTCTGGTAGAGCGCGACCGCCTGGCCCCGGGCGCTCGCGGCGATGCCCTGGGTGGCTTGCATGTTCAAGGCGGCGAACCCCAGGACGAAGCCCGCGCCGACGAGCAGCATCGTCGGCAGGACACCGGTGGCGTACGGCGCCTGCACCGGAGCACTCAGATAGAGCAGATAACCGGCGAGCGGGCCGAGCGCGCCCACGGCGATCGGTCCGGCGGTGCCGAAGCGGTTGACGAGGCGTCCGGAGAACAGTGCGGTCGCTGCCAGAGGTGCGCTTGCCGGGAGAAAAGCGAGCGCGGTCCGCAGCGGCGCCCAGCCCTGGCCGTCCTGCAACCGCACGGTGGCCACCAGCAGCAGCCCGAGGTATGAGCCGTTGAGAGCGGCGGCGCCGAGCATCGAGCGGACGAGTGGGCCGCTGCGCAGGGCCGCGACGCCGAACAGCGGCCGGGGCGAGGCCCGTTCGACGCCGTAAAAGGCCGCCGTGAGGAGCGCGGCCACGACGAAGGCACCCAGCGTACGGAGGCCGAGCCAGCCGTGCGCCGGGACTTCGCCGATCCCGTACACCAGGGCCAGCACAGCGCCGACGAAGGTGCCCGCGCCCATGACGTCGAAGTGCCGGGTGGCGTTCGCGGGCGGCGCACCGGGGATGAGACGCAGGCCGAATACGGCGAGTACGAGGACCACCGGGGCTGGGAAGAGCAGGGTCCAGCGCCAGCTGATCTCGGTCAGGAAGCCGGACAGCAGGAGCCCGGTGGTGAACCCGCAGGCTCCGAAGAGGGCGTACACCGACACGGCGCGGTCGCGGTCACGGCCCGCACGGAAGGCGGAAGCGATGATGGCGAGCCCGGTCGGTGCGGTGAGGGCGGCGCAGAATCCCTTGACGAACCGGGTGGCGATCAGCACCGAGGGGTCGCCGGTCAGTCCGCCGACCACCGAGGCCACGGCGAAGCCGGTCATCGCGGTCAGGTACACCTGCCGGCGGCCCAGCAGCTCCACGACGCGTCCACCGAACAGCATCAAACCGCCGAAGCCGAGGGCGAAACCGCTGATCAGCCACTGCGATACGGTCAGAGAGAGGTGCAGCTCGCGGCCGATCGACGGCAGCGCCACGATCACCGCGGACACTTCCAGGGCGTCGATGAGCATGTTGCCGGCCAGTACCAGCAACAGTCCCCACATCCGGGGGCTCCAGTGCCCGGCGGGGCGGGCGGCCGACCGGGCGGGCGCATGCGTTGGGGGCGAGGACTCCATCATCCTGCTTCCGGTTCGGTGGGGAGGACGGGGCTGAGAGGACGGCATCGATGGCCCGTTACCCCAGCAGCGTGCCGCCGGTCGCGTCGATGAAGGCGCCGGTGATCCAGCGGGCGTCGTCGGTGGCGAGGAAGGCGACCACATCGGCGACATCCTGCGGTTCGCCGACCCGGCCGAACGCCGACAGCTGAGCCATCTGCTCGACGGCCTCGGGGATGTCGAAGACGGGGTTGCCGTTGCGGGTGATGCCGGGGGCGACGCTGTTGACGGTGATGCCTCGCGGGGCCAGGTGTTTGGCAAAGTGCATCGACAGCTGCTCGACGGCACCCTTGGTCATCGCGTAGGCGATCTCCTCAGGGTTGGCGAAGCGGGTCAGTCCGGAGGAGATGTTGATCACCCGGCCGCCCGGGGCGAGCCCGGCGAGAGCCCTCTGGATGATGAAGAACGGTGCCCGGGCGTTGATCGCGAACAACCGGTCGAACGTCTCGGGCGTCGTGTCCTCGGGCGAGACCCCGCCCATCACCCCGGCGTTGTTGACCAGGATGTCCAGCGAGGCCGAACCGGTGCGCTCCTTGAGGCCCTCGTCCACCCCCAGGAACAGCTGGTGGACATCGCCGGGCACGCCCAGTTCGGCCTGGACCGCGAAGGCCCGTCCGCCGTCCTTCTCGATCGAGGCGACGACCTCCTGGGCCGCCTCACGGCCGGTGGCGCAGTGCACGGCGACGAGGGCTCCCTCCCGTGCCAGCCGTACCGCGACCGCCCGGCCGATGCCCCGGCTGGATCCGGTGACGAGCGCCGTCTTACCTGCGAGCCTGCTCATGTGGTCTCTCCGATCGGCTGTGGTCGGCAGGGCGCTGTGGGCCCTGCCCGGGACGGTGGTGCGTACGGTGTCCGGCGAGGCGGGCTCGCCGAACCAGCGCCGTAGGGCCGTGACCAGTGGTTCCGGACCAGCGGGGCCCGCCGAGGCGATCCAGACGACGTGACCGTCGGGGCGCACCAGCACGGCGTCGGCCACGGGCAGTTCACCGCCGGGCTCCGGCGTGCCCGCCACCGTGTCCACGCGGTCCGCCCAGGGCGCGGCGGCCCGGCGCAGCCGCGCGTGGTGCTCCTCGTCGCCGTAGAGATCGATCAGGATGCCGCGCCCGGGGGACGGCGGATACCTGTGGATCAGGCGGGCGCCCAGCAGCGGATGAGCGCCCGCGCTGACGTCGTGGCGGATGTCCAGGCCGGAGATCATCCCGGCCAGGCGGCGGCGGACGGGCTCGTACCGGACGAGCTCGCCGATGACGGCCCGCAGCGGCTCCACCTCCGGGCCGCCGAGCAGCAGCGTCGCCTGGGCCCCGATGTTGCCCAGGACCCGTGCGCCGACAGCGTGCCGCTCGGCGTGGTAGCTGTCGAGCAGCGCGTCGGAAGCCCGCCCGGTGACCCTCAGGGCCAGCTTCCAGCCCAGGTTGACGGCGTCCTGGAGGCCCAGGTTGAGGGCCTGGCCACCGATGGGCATCTGCTGGTGCGCGGCGTCGCCGGCGAACAGCACCCGGCCGTGGCGGTAGTCGGTCAGCTGACGGGCGGCGTCGTGGAAGGAGTTCACCCACAGCGGGGTGCCGTGTGCGATGTCCTCCCCGGTGACGCGCCGCCAGGTGTCACAGATGTCGGCGAATCCGGGATCGCCGGTGTGCTGTCCGGCGGCGCTGCCGAACTCGTGCACCATCACCCGGGTGATGCCCTGCGGATTGCGGGCCGCGATGGCGAGCCCCCGCTCCAGGCGCTGGAAGCGCCGTGCCGGGATCTCGATGCCGTCGACATCCGCCCGGATCAGCTCCCGTTCCGCCTCCCGTCCGGGGAATGCGGCGCCGATCAGGCGGCGTACGGTGCTGTGTTCGCCGTCGCAGCCGACGAGGTACCGGGCTCCGATCCGGACCGGACCGCTGGGGCCCGACACCTCTGCCTCGACGTGATCCGGGTGGACCCGCAGGCCGGTCAGTTCGTGACCGCGCCGCAGCCGGGCGCCCAGGGACAGGGCCCACTCCTGGAGGACTGCCTCGGTGCGTACCTGGGGCGCCTTCCACTGGCCGGGGTACGGGCCGGGCAGGGTCAGATCCAGGGGGATGCCGCCGAAGTGCCCCATGACGTCGCCCGGCAGCTCTCCGAAGCGGTCCAGGAACGCGCGGCTGTCGAAGATCTCCATGGTGCGGGCATGGAGGGTCGAGGCCCGTGACTCGGTGGTCGGTTCGGCCCGGCGCTCCAGCACCACCACATCCGCCCCGCCGAGCCGCAGCTCACCGGCGAGCATCAGTCCGACGGGGCCCGCGCCGACGACGATGACGTCGCTGTCCACGGTGGCCACGGTCAGCGCATGCTCTCGGCGTAGTGCTTGGCGTGGCCCAGGGTGGCGCGGCTGTTGGTGCTCAGCGCGCCGCGTACGTATTCCCGGGCGTCCGCGACGCTTGCCCCGGGGCCCAGGACCCGGGCGATGTTGGCGGTGTTGAGGACCACGGTGTGCTGCGAGGAGGCGGTGACGCCGCCCTCGTCCTCCGTGAAGGTCCAGTAGCCGGTGTGCAGGACCATCAGCGCGGGCAGCGTGATCTGCTTGTACACGATCTTCTGGTGCGGGAAGGCCACCCGGTAGGACTTCGTGGTGTGCACCGAGCCGTCCTTCGCCCGGGTGTCCATCTCCAGGGCCTGGAGCCCGGGGGTGTCCTCGGTGAAACGCACGGACGCCACGTGCGGCAGCCGCTCTGCCCACCGCCCGGCCTCGTTGATGAAGTGGAAGGCGTCCTTGGCGGCCCCCTCGATCCGCACGCTGTCCTCGAAGGAGAAGGTCAGTTCCTCGGCGGCGTGGCCCAGTTCGATGTTGGTCTTCAGTGCGGCCAGTTCGGCGCGTGAATTGCGGTCGACGGCCTCGTCGATCCACTTCAGCCCTTTCGGGGCGTCGTCGATCGCCCGGTAGTCGTGCAGCAGCCGGATCCGGGATGCGGTATCGGAGAGCGGTTCGATGATCCAGGTGCCGCCCATCTCGGCGACCGGCGGAGCGGAGACCTCCTGACGGAAGGTGATCCGCAGCTTCTCGGGGTCCAGGGTCCGGCGTGAGGTCCAGCTCTTCGCCTCGCCACCCGCGGTGGCCCAGATCCGTATGCGCTCCTCGTCCGCGCCGCGCTCGACGTGGTCGACATGGATGGTGGGAGGAAAGATCCGCGGCCAGTTCTCCACCTCGGCGAGCAGCCGGTAGACGGCGGCGGCGGGGGCTTCGACGGTGATCTCGTGCTCGACCTCGCGAAGTTCCTGGTGAGCCATGCTGTTCTCCTCTTCGTTTCCGGGAGGGGGAAAGGGCGCTCAGAAGTTGCCGAGGCCACCGCAGACGTTGAGTGCCTGTGCGGTGATGGAGGCCGCGACGTCGGAGGCCAGATAACCGACCAGGCCGGCGACCTCGTCGGGGGTGGAGTAGCGGCCGAGCGGGATCTTCGCGGAGAACTTCTCCATGATGGCGTCCTCGGTGGTGCCGTAGGCGGCTGCGTATCCCTGGCGCACCCGCTGGGCCATGGGCGTCTCGACATATCCGGGGCACACCGCGTTGACAGTGATGCCGGTCGGCGCGAGCTCGTTGCCCAGCGCCTTGGTGAAGCCGACGACACCGTGCTTCGAGGCCGAGTAGGGCGCGCCGAGCACCACGCCCTGCTTTCCTGCCGTCGAGGCGATGTTGATGATGCGTCCGCGGTCCTTGTGCCGCATCCTGCCGGTGTTGAGGACCTCGTGGCTCATCCGGAAGACGCTGTTGAGATTGGTGTCGATGACGTCCTGCCACAGCTCGTACTCGATGTCGGCGGTGACTCCGCCACCGCTGCGGCCCGCATTGTTGACCAGTACGTCGACCGTCCCGAAACGGTCGACCGCGGCCTGGACGAAGGCTCGTACGCCGTCCGCGGAACGGACGTCGAGGGTGGTGCCGTCGACGTCCAGGTCCTCCCCGCGCAGCTCCTTGACGGTGGTGGCGACGTTGTCGCCGCTGCGGGCGCCGATGAACACCCGGTGGCCCTGACCGGCCAGCAGACGGGCCACGGACAGGCCGATGCCGCTGGTCGCACCGGAGACGAGGGCGACCCTGGCGTGCTGCTCCGACATGCTCTCTCCTTCTGTTGCCGTGTGCTTCTGCCGCTTCGTGGACGTGCGGGGTTCCGTGGTCAGGCCGCGGCCGACGCGGTCAGGCACGCGTTGACGGCGTCGATGAGCTCCCGGGGCGTCAGGGCGTTGGTCAGCTCGACCTCGTCGAGGCTGATGCCGTACTCGCGCTCGATCCGGCTGGCCGTCTCCAGCAGCGCCAGCGACTCGTAGCCCAGCTCCTCAAGGCCGAGGTCGAGGATGTCGGCGTCCAGGTCGACGCTTTCGTCGGCGCCGGCGCCCTCCAGGAGAATGCGCTTGAGATCGTCGAAGGTGAACTGCTTGCTCATGGTGTTTTCCTTCACTTCAGTAGGAAATTTCGGGCTGGTTCAGGCCCGGACCAGGACCGCGGAGTTGAAGCCGCCGTAGCCCCGGGCCAGGACCAGCGCGGTGCGGAGGCGGGCGGTGCGGGGGGCGCCGGTCACCAGGTCCAGCCGGTAGTCCGGCCGCGCCGTGACATGGGTGGTCGGCGGGATCAGCCCGTCCTCGATGGAGAACAGGGCAGCGGCGACGTCCAGCGGGGCGGCGCCCGAGTAGAGGCGGCCGGTCATGGTCTTGGGCGCAGTGACCAGGACGCCCCGAGGGCCGAAGACCGCGGTGATCGCGGCCGCCTCGCTGCGGTCCAGCTCCGGTACGGCCGCCGCGTCCGCGAAGACCACGTCGACATCGGCGGGCTCGGCCCCGGCATCGGCCAGCGCCAGCTCGACGGCCCTGCGCAGCCCCGGTTCGCGGCCGCTGCCGGGGGCGGGATCGAAGGTGGCGCCGTAGCCCGCTATCTCGCCGTAGATCCGGGCGCCTCGCTGCCGGGCAGCCTCGGCCGCCTCCAGGATCAAGATCGCACCGCCTTCGCCCGGCACATGGCCCCGGGCCCCGGTGTCGAAGGGCAGGAAAGCGCGTTCCGGGTCGTCGCTGGTGCTCAGCCGCCCGCCGGCCAACTGGGCCACCCAGCCCCACGGGCAGATCGATGCATCGACGCCGCCGGAGACGATGAGGCGGGTGCCCTTGCGGATCTGGCGGCGGGCGTGCGCGAGCGCGTCGAGACCGCCCGCCTGGTCGCTCACGACGACCCCGCTGGGCCCCTTCATGCCGTTGCGGATGGAGATCTGACCGCTGTTGACGGCGTAGAACCAGGCGAAGGACTGGTACGCGCTGACGTAGTGGCTGCCCTGGCTCCACAGTTTCCGCAGTTCGTCCTGGCCGAACTCGAAGCCGCCGGAGGAGCTGGCCGTGACGACGCCCATGTCGAACCCGGGGAGTTCCTCGGGCTCGACCCCGGCGTCGGCCAGCGCCCAGTCGGTGGCGGTGAGCGCCAGCTGGGTCATCCGGTCGGTCTGCGGAATCAGCCGGCTCGGTACATGCTCGTGGGCCCTGAACCCGGGGACCTCACCGGCCAGCCGGACCGGGTACGGAGACGCATCGAAGCGGGTGACGGGCCTGATGCCGCTCTGCCCGGCCAGCGTGGCCGTCCAGAACTCCTTCGCGCCGAGCCCGTTGGGGGAGACGACTCCCAGGCCGGTGACCACCACCGAGCGGGTCATCGCACACCCCTCTCCGGCCGGGCCAGCACCATGGCGCTCTGAAAGCCGCCGAAGCCGCTGCCCACCGTCAGTACCGCGTCCGTCGCCCACTCCCGGGCGGTGAGTGGTACGTAGTCCAGGTCGCATTGGGGGTCCGGGGTGTGCAGATTCGCCGTGGGCGGCACGACGTGGTGTTCCATGGCGAGGGCGGACGCGGCGATCTCGATCGAGCCGATGGCGCCCAGGGAGTGCCCGACCATCGACTTGATGGAGCTGACCGGGGTCCGGTAGGCGTGGTCGCCCAGGCTCTTCTTGAACGCCGCCGTCTCGTGCCGGTCGTTCTGCTTGGTGCCGGACCCGTGCGCGTTGATGTAGTCGATCTCGTCGCCGTTCATCCGCGCCTCGGCCAGCGCGACATCGATGGCCTCGGCCATCTCTGCGCCGTCGGGACGCAGCCCCGTCATGTGGAAGGCGTTGCAGCGGGAGGCGTAACCGGCGATCTCCGCGTAGGTGTGCGCGCCACGCCGCCGCGCGCCCGCCAGCTCCTCCAGAACGAACACCGCGGAGCCCTCCCCGAGGACGAAGCCGTTGCGGGTGCCGTCGAACGGCCGTGAGGCGTGCTCAGGGTCGTCGTTGCGCGGCGTGGTCGCCTTGATCGCGTCGAAGCAGGCCATCGTGATCGGCGAGATCGGCGCGTCCGACGCACCGGCGATCATGACGTCGGCGGAGCCCTCGCGGATCAGCTCCACGGCGTGGCCGACCGAATCCAGCCCCGACGTGCAGCCTGTGGACACCACCGTGCTCGGACCCTCTGCGCCCACCGCCCAGGCAACTTCGGCGGCGAAGGAGCTGGGGACGAGGTAGTTGTACAGATGCGGGACCGCATAGGTGTGGTCGACCAGTTCCAGCAGGCCGCCGTTGCTCACCACCCGGTACTCCTGGTCGAGGCCGGTGGTCGCGCCGACCGCGCTGCCGATGGTGGTCCCGATGCGGTGCGGGTCGAGGTTGCCGAATGCGAGGCCGCTGTCCTCCACCGCCTCGCGGGCGGCCACGACGGCGAGTTGCGCGGCCCGGTCCATCCGCCGGATCTCCTGCGGGCTCAGCCCGTTCGCCTCCGCGTCGAAGTCGATTTCGGCCGCGACCCTGGAACGGAACTGCACGGGGTCGAAGAAGGTGATGCCCCGCGTCGCCGTCCGGCCGCCGCTCAGCAGGGACCAGAAGTTCTTGACACCGATGCCTCCCGGTGCCACGACCCCGATGCCCGTGATCACCACTCGGCGGCGCGTCATGAGGACGCCTCCCAGTGGTAGAAGCGCCGCGCCATCGCGTCGGCGGGGGAACGCCAGGTCGCCGGGTCGTACGCCTCGATGAAGGGCTTCAGGTCCTCGCTGATCCCGATGAACCGCGGGTCCGTCTTCGCTTCTTCGATGAGCTGACCACCGTTGTCGGAGTCGAAGTCCTGCAGGTGGAAGTAGAGACCCCGGTACGAGAACAGCTGACGGCGCTGTGTCCCCATGCGGTGGGGCATCTCCGTCTCATCGAACGCGCCGAACAGGCGCGCCACGTCGGTGTGTGAACCGGGCTCCATCCTGGCCACGATCAAAGTGCTGTGCATGGCTCTCTCCTTCAGTCGCTTCAGATGCCCCGGCCGGATGGGCCTGGGGGAGGTGTTGACGAGGGGGGAGGGCGTGTCCGCGTCGAAAGGACGCCTCAGTGGGCGGGGCCGAACCAGCGAGTCAGGGCCATCGGCAGGTCGCCGTGGCTGCCGGGGGCGGCCCAGGCCACATAGCCGTCGGGGCGGATCAGGGTGGCGGTGGTGTGCGCCAGCGGGTCCGGCACATCGTCTGCGGGCTTCGCCGTCACGATGTCCACGCGGTCGGTCCAGCCCGCCGCCCTGCGGCGCAGTTCCGCGTTGTCGGCCAGATCGAGTAGTACGCCGCGGCCCGCGTGCAGTGCCTCGGTACTGCTGCCCGCGCCGGAGCTGCCGGACAGTGCCAGGTGCGGCATGCGCCGGCCGAGCAGCGGGTGGGGGCCGGAGTCGAGGGGATAGTGGATCTCCAGGCCGCTGACCATACCGGCCAGATGGCGGCTGACCACATCGTGCGTGATGAGCTCGGTCATCACATCCCGCAGCGGCTGCATCTCGGCCCCGCTGAGGAACAGCAGTCCCTGGGCCTGCGTGTTCATCAGTAGCCGCTTGCCCACTGGGTGTCGCTCGTCATGGTACGTGTCCAGCAGTGTCTCGGGTGCCCGGCCGCGTACCACGGCGGCCAGCTTCCAGCCCAGGTTCACCGCGTCCTGGATGCTGGTGTTCATGCCTTGGCCACCGGCCGGGAGGTGAATGTGTGCGGAGTCGCCCGCCAGGAAGACCCGCCCCTGCTGGTACCGGGACACCTGGCGGGTGGCGTCCCCGAAGGAACTCACCCACATGGGCTCCCCGTGCGAGATGTCGTCCCCGGTGAGCCGCTTCCAGGCCGATACCACCTCGTCGTACTCAGGCGGTATGTCCCGACGCCGCGGAGGCGTGCCCCGCTCGCAGACGATCAGCCGGGTGATTCCGCCGGGCAGCGGGCCGACCATGACCATGCCGCCGGGCAGGGTCTCGCCGATCATGCGCGGCGGGAGGTCGAGTCCCTTCACATCAGCGAGGAACATCTCCATCGTCGCCGGTGTACCGGGGAAGTCGAAGCCGGCTGCCTTGCGGATCATGCTGCGCCCGCCGTCGCATCCGACCAGGTACGGGGCGGTCAGCTGGTGTGCTCCGTCCGGCCCGTCGACTTCGACCTCGACCGCGCTGCCGTTGTCCTTGACGGTGAGGGCCCGATGGCCGCGCCGGATGTCACCGCCCAGTTCGGTTACCCACTCCTCCAATACGGTCTCCGTGTGGGACTGCGGCACGGTTTTGGCGGCTTGGTGGGCGCCGTCCAGCACGCCGAAATCAACGGGCAGACCGCCGAAGTGGCCCTCGTTGCTGATCTCGACCTCCCCGAACCGGGAGAGCAGTCCGCGCTGGTCGAAAATCTCCATGGTGCGTGCGGTGAACCCCAGGCCTCGGGATTCACCGGTACGTTTCTCCAGACGTTCCAGGACGATGACGTCGACCCCGGTGAGCCGTAACTCACCGGCGAGCATCATCCCGGCGGGGCCGGCGCCCACGACAATCACATCGGCGTCCATGTCACTCCTCGGGCATTGGCGGGCTGCGCTTCGGCGCGCAGTAAAGGGCGGTTCGCGCAGGCGGTGGTGCCCGGGAACCGTTGGGTGAAGGACGTCAGTCCTTGATTTCGCAGATGGCGGCGCCGGAGGTGAGGGCGGCGCCGACTTCGGCGGCGAGGCCCTTGATGGTGCCTGCGCGGTGGGCGTTGATGGGCTGTTCCA
The DNA here is from genome assembly GCF_055564055.1 of Streptomyces sp. NPDC029159. Taxonomy (NCBI): domain Bacteria; kingdom Bacillati; phylum Actinomycetota; class Actinomycetes; order Kitasatosporales; family Streptomycetaceae; genus Streptomyces; species Streptomyces sp. NPDC029159. The sequence goes on along the minus strand of NZ_JBVHWT010000007.1, from coordinate 1,021 downwards.
TCTTCATCGCTTCGAGGACGACGACGAGTTCGCCTTCGGCGACGGTCTGGCCTTCTTCGACGGCGACCTTGACGATGGTGCCCTGCATGGGGGAGGCGAGGGTGTCGCCGGAGGCGGCGGAGCCGGACTTCTTGCCCGCCTTGCGCTTGGGCTTGGCGCCTCCGGCGACCGCGGCGCGGGCCAGCGGCATGCCGAGCGAGGAGGGCAGTGAGACCTCCAGGCGCTTGCCGCCGACCTCGACCACGACGGTTTCGCGGGCGTCGGCTTCGGCCTCGTCGGTGCCGGTGGCGGCGAACGGCGGGATGTCGTTGACGAACTCCGTCTCGATCCACCGGGTGTGGACGGTGAACGGGTCGGTGGAGCCGGTCAGTTCGGGGGCGAACGCCGGGTCCTTGACGACCACGCGGTGGAAGGTGAGGGCGGTGGCCATGCCCTCGACGGTGAACTCGTCCAGTGCGCGGGCGGCGCGCTGGAGGGCCTGCTCGCGGGTGGCGCCGGTGACGATCAGCTTGGCCAGCAGGGAGTCCCAGGCCGGGCCGATGACGCTGCCGGACTCCACACCCGCGTCGAGGCGGACGCCGGGGCCGGAGGGGGCTTCGAAGGTGGTGACGGTGCCGGGTGCGGGCAGGAAGCCGCGGCCGGGGTCCTCGCCGTTGATGCGGAACTCGAAGGAGTGGCCGCGCACCGCCGGGTCGTCGTAGCCGAGTTCCTCGCCGTCGGCGATGCGGAACATCTCGCGGACCAGGTCGAGGCCGCTGACCTCTTCGGTGACCGGGTGTTCGACCTGGAGGCGGGTGTTGACCTCGAGGAAGGAGATGGTGCCGTCCTGGCCGACGAGGAACTCGCAGGTGCCCGCGCCTTCGTAGCCGGCCTCCTTGAGGATGGCCTTGGAGGCGCGGTAGAGCTCGGCGTTCTGCTCGTCGCTGAGGAACGGTGCGGGGGCTTCCTCGACCAGCTTCTGGTGGCGGCGCTGGAGGGAGCAGTCGCGGGTGGAGACGACCACGACGTTGCCGTGTTTGTC
>NZ_JBVHWT010000006.1:343772-370063 GCF_055564055.1 Streptomyces sp. NPDC029159 | reverse complement strand
AGATCCCTCCCACCTGTCTCAGGGGGACCAAAGAGAACCTATAGTGTGGCACCCCCCCTCATTTTGTGTCGGGAGGGGAAGGGGGAGGGGGGGGGGTCCCCCCCCCCCCCCCCCGCTTCCCTTTCCCCGCGCGCCGCCTCACTCCCGCAGGCCGCCCGGCTGCGGCTCCGTACCATCGTCCACCGGCACGCCCAGGGGACGGGCGAGACCCACCACGCCCTCGTCGACGCGCTGGAGGTGGCGCAGCACGCGGGAGGCGACCGAACCGGTCGGCGGGGTGCGGCTGCCCTCCTCCTTCAAGATCGCGGCGATGCTGGCGCCGGCGCCGACCTTCGCGCCGGTCGGCTCGTCGCGGACATGGGCGGCGACCACCTCGATGTTGCGGGCGATCCGCTGCCCGGCGCGGCCCAGCCGCGGGTCGGCGGCGACGTTCCGGCTGTCCGGCACCAGCTCCGCGGTGGCCGCCAGCGACCGGGCGTGGAACGCGGAGGTCTCCAGCAGCGCCACCAGATAGCGCGCGGTCCGGCGCCGCCCGCGCAGCGGGGTGATCGGATGGGTCAGCGGCTTGGTGGACGCCCGCAGCTCGTCCAGCGCGGTGTCCAGGTCCCGCGCCCGGCCCAGCAGGTCCGAGGCGGGGCCGCCGCAGAGCTGTTCCACCGCCGCGGACACCACGTCGCCGAGCCGGTCCAGGACGGTGCCCAGCAGCTCGTCGGTGCGGCTGTCGGTGTGCACCGGCAGCACCACCATCGCGGCGATGATGCCGCAGACCGCCCCCAGCGCCGTCTCCTCGATCCGCAGCACCAGCACATCGAGGCTGTAGGTGTGCAGCAGGGTGTAGAGCATCCCCAGCATCGCCGTGACGAAGAACGACATCAGCGCGTACGACAGGGGAGCGGTGAAGAACATCGCGAAGATGAAGAGCAGGACCAGCGCGAACGCGATCCAGGTGTGGCCGCCGACCAGACCGGCCAGCGCCACACCGGCGATGACGCCGAGGACCGTGCCGACCACCCGGCGGTAGCCCTTCACCAGGATCTCGCCGGTGGAGGCGGTGTTGAGGAAGACCACCCAGCAGGTGAGGACCGCCCAGTACCAGCGCTGGGAGGAGAGGAACTCCCCGCCGACCATCGCCAGCACCGAGCCGACCGCCACCTGGCACGCGGCGCGGGTGGTGGGCCGCTGCAGCCCCGTACGCTCCTCCGCCGGCTCCTCCTCGGCACCGGCGAGCGCCACGTCCTCCGCGTCGAACTCCTCACGGGAGCGGGTCGTCGCGGGGGAGTCGTTGGACTCGTCCTGCGGCCCGTCGAGCGCGAGGCGCAGACCCAGCACGGCGCGGGCGACCTCACCGAGACCGCGGAAGACGTCCTGGACCGCGGTGGAGGCGCGCGGCAGCTTCTCCTCGTCGCGGTAGCCCAGCAGCCGGTTGCGGACATGGGCGACGGCGGTGCCGCGGTCGGCGGTGGCCGGGTGCGAGACGAGATGGTGCAGGGCGTTGAGGTCACGGCGGAGAGTGGCGGTGACCTTGCCGTCCGCGGCGATGAGATTCGGGCCCGACGTCGCCACCGTCGCATCCGGCAGATGCAGCGTCAGGGTGTTGGCACGCTCCGCGCTGCGCGCGTTGAGCAGCAGCACGCCCAGCCGCTCGGTGGCGATCTCGGCGTCCGCGATGCGCCGCTCCAGCAGCGCCGCGGTCGCGGTGTCCCGGGTGCCCTCCTCCAGCCGGTCCTGGATCAGCAGGGCGGCCTCGTGCAGCCGGGCGGTGCGCTCGCGCAGATCGGCGACGACCCCGTCCAGCTCCTCGGGACCGGCGTCCAGCAGCTCCAGCTGACTGGCCACCAACTGCGCCAGCCGGGCCCGGAACGCGTCCCGCAGCCGCCGCAGGATGCGCTGCGGCGTCTCCGGTACGACGGCGAACCGCACCACGGCGCTGCACGCGAAGGCGAGGACCAGCGTCGGACAGAGCGTCGGCAGCCCGTCCAGGGACGAGCCGACGAAGAGCGACACGAAGTAGATCTGGAAGCCGATGAGCCCCAGCGCGGTGCCGCGGTCGCCGAAGCGGCGGCAGTAGACCGCGGCGAAGATCAGCAGGATGAAGAAGGCGTCACCCGTGACGATGCGGGAGTTGAGCAGCGCGCTCAGCGCCACCGCCGCCAGCGCCACCGGCAGGCCCAGCGCCAGCGTCACCGCCTGGTCGCGGACCTGCTTCTCCTTGATGGCGAAGGTGGCGACCATCGCGGTCATCGCCCCCGCGACGGTGTGCGTCATGTCGGTGCCGAACGCCGTCAGCACCGCCAGGGTCAGCGCGATGGCCGCGACCGTGCGCAGCCCCGCCATCAGCCGCAGCAACCCGGGGTCGGATGCCGCGAATCGGTCCCAGACGCCGGTCGCGCCCCGCCGTATACCTGCGCTCACGCTGCTGAACTCTCCCCACCTCTGCCCTGACCTGCGGATGCCTCAGCATGGCATGCGGTCCGTCCGCCGCACAGAGCCGGTGGGCCAGGGCACACGGGGCAGGCCCGGGGCGCACGGACCGGCCGACGGCGCGGCGCGGGGCGGCCCCGGCGCACGGAATCGGCCCCCGGCGGTGGATCATCGGCCGAACACCACCTGGACCGGCCGGAGTTGACGTGTTACCCATGGTGACGGCCGGTGGGCGCACGGTGTCCACGTCGCCCGCGCGTGAGGGTGCGCGTCCGCGCACCACCCCCGCTCCGCGGTCCTGGGCGGCGAAACCCGCCCCGCATTCCCCGTGCGGTATCCCCGGCCGTCCCCGCCTGCCCGATCAGAGGAGCTGTCCGATGCCCCAGTCCATCGCTGCCGTCCTGCGCGCCACCGGCGCGCCGCTCTCCGTCGAGACCATCGACGTGGCGCCACCCCGGGCGGACGAGGTGCGGGTGAAGGTCGCCGCCTCCGGCATCTGCCACACCGATGTGGGGGTGATGGCCCCGCCGAGGAGGGGCAGCTGCCGTTCGTCCTCGGGCACGAGGGTGCGGGCGTGGTCGAGGAGGTCGGCCCGGACGTCACGGGTGTGGCGGTCGGCGACCGCGTCGTCCTCAGCTACGCCTACTGCGGGGAGTGCGCCCGCTGCGACGCCGGGCTGTACGTCCACTGCCGCAAGCTGATGGCGCTGAACTTCAGCGGCGCCCGCGGCGACGGCACCACCGCCTACAGCTCCCAGGGCGCCCCGCTCCAGGGCCACTTCTTCGGGCAGTCGTCCTTTTCCGGTCAGATCGTCACCTCGCCGCGCAACCTCGTCCGGGTCGACGACGACCTGCCGATGGAGGTGCTGGCCCCGCTGGGCTGCGGGGTGCAGACCGGTGCGGGCGCGGTGCTGAACAGCCTCGATCCGGCGCCCGGCAGCTCCCTCGCGGTGTTCGGCGCCGGCTCCGTCGGCCTCTCCGCGGTGATGGCCGCGAAGGTCGCCGGATGCGCCACCGTCGTCGCCGTCGAACCCCGCGCCGAACGGCGCGCCCTCGCCCTGGAGCTGGGCGCCACCCATGCCCTCGACCCCGCCGCGACCGACGCCGCCGCGGAGATCGTGCGGCTCACCGGTGGCGGGGCGAACCACTCCGTCGACTGCGTCGGGCTGGCCGACACGCTGCGCCAGGCCCTGGAGTGTCTGGCCTCGCCGGGCGTCTGCGCCACCGTCGGCTTCCAGGGGGTCGGCAACGAGCTCACCATCGACCAGGGGCACCTGCTGTTCGGGCGCTCCCTGGTCGGCGTGATCGAGGGCGATGCGGATGCGCGGGAATTCATTCCGCGGCTGATCGCGCTCCACCGCGAAGGGCGTTTTCCGTTCGACCGGCTGATCACCACCTTCCCGGTCGAGAAGATCAACGAGGCGATCGACGCGGCCCACCACGGCGCGGTCGTCAAGCCCGTGGTCACTTTTCCCGCATAACGGACTTCGGCGCCCCTTTTCGGTGTCCCTGCCGGGGAATTCCGTTGCCCTTCCGTGCCTCCCGGGAATTCATGGATGGTAAAAAATGCGTCAGGACATGCATCCGTACAGTCGCGTCGTATGTCCTGTGAGTGAGCGGTCCTCCCATGTGGCCGCACTGCAAGGGTATTTGGAGTACAAAACCTTGAAAATTGGTATCAAAGGTATGCGGCGGTCCGGTGCGGCAGTCGTGACCGCCGGTGCCGTCCTGTCCGCCGGTGTGCTCGCCGCGCCGGCGCAGGCGGCCGCCCCCAAGGCGCCGTCGATCGTCGCCAAGGGCGGCTTCGTGATGAACAACGCGACGGGCAAGGCGCTCTACACCAAGGCCGCCGACACCCGTCGTTCCACCGGTTCCACCACCAAGATCATGACCGCCCGGGTGGTGCTGGCCCAGAAGGGCCTGAACCTCGACTCCAAGGTCACGATCCAGAAGGCGTACAGCGACTACATCGTCCGCAACAGCGCCTCCTCGGCCCGTCTGATCGTCGGCGACAAGGTCACCGTCCGCCAGCTGCTGTACGGCCTGCTGCTGCCGTCCGGCTGCGACGCGGCGTACGCCCTCGCCGACAAGTTCGGCAGCGGCTCCACCCGGGCGGCCCGGGTGAAGTCGTTCATCGGCAAGATGAATGCCACGGCCAAGAGCCTGGGGATGAAGAACACCCACTTCGACTCCTTCGACGGCATAAGCAACGGCGGCAACTACTCGACGCCCCGCGATCTGTCGAAGCTGGCCGGCAACGCGCTGAAGTACTCCACGTTCCGTACGGTCGTGAAGACCAAGGCGACGAAGCAGACGGTCACCACCAAGAGCGGTGGCTACCGCTACATGTCGTGGCAGAACACCAACAACCTGCTGAGCAGCTACTCGGGCGCCATCGGTGTCAAGACCGGCTCGGGTCCGCAGGCCAAGTACTGCCTCGTCTTCGCCGCCACCCGTGGGGGCAAGACCGTCGTCGGCACCGTCCTGACCTCCTCGTCGGTCGCCAACCGCACGGCGGACGCCAAGAAGCTGATGGACTACGGCTTCAAGAAGTAGCGGGTGCCGTCCGGGGTGGGTGACCGGACGGAGCAAGGGCCCGCCCGTGACGTCAAGTCGCGGGCGGGCCCTTCGCGTTGGCGGATGTGGAGGATTAACGCGGCGGCGTTAGCGGAGTGTTAGCCGATCTTTAGAAAGCACCGGCAGACTCACGCTGCAGGGCAGATGTGCGGGGCACCGGTTCACCGGATGTCATCACCCGCCCCGCCCGCCTCCCTTGAACCACCCACGAAACAACAGGAGATGATGTACATGCGTGGTCTGCGTATCGCGGCCTTCGCCTCGGCCGCCGTCGCCGTGGCCGCCGTCACGGGTGCGGGCGTCGCCTCGGCGTCCCCGGTCGACGCGACCGCCACCGCCGCCTGCGCCCCGGGCACCCTCAAGGTCTCCCAGGCGCCCCTGCCCGAGGGCTCCGGCGGAATGATGCACGCGGGGTTCTACCTGGTCGCCAAGAACACCGGCAAGACCACCTGCACCTTCCAGGGCTACCCGGGCCTTGCCCTGGAGGGCAAGGGCCACACGGCGCTCAAGACCGTCGTGCACCACGGCAACACCTACTACGCCAAGAACCCGGGTGTCCACAAGATCACCCTCAAGCCGGGCAAGGCCGCCTATGCCAACATCGAGTGGACCCACAGCGGTGCGAACGCCGCGAAGGCCAAGTACCTTCAGGTCTCCCCGACCGGCAGCAACTCCCACAGCGTCATATCCCTCGACGACGCCGTCGACAACCACAAGCTCAACGTGACCGCCTGGGCGGCCACGAAGCCGACCCCCTGAGCAACTGCCCCGCCGGCCGGGCCCCGGCTCAGCGCCCCTGGAGTGACTTCGCGTTGTCGCCGAAGGTCCAGCCCTTGGAGCCGTCCCAGTTGACCGACCAGGTCATCAGGCCCTTGAGGCCGTTGTCGTAGTGCTGCCAGGCCTGGGACACCTGACCGGGCGCCATGTAGCCACCACCGGCGCCCGGTTGGGCCGGCAGTCCCGGGACCTGCTTGTCGTAGGGCACCTTGATCGTCGTGCCCTGCACCACCAGCCCCTTGTTCAGGCAGTCGGTCTGCGCGGTGAAGCCCTCGACGGTGCCCGCCTCGTACGAGTCGCCGGAGCAGCCGTACATGCTGCCGTTGTAGTACTGCATGTTCAGCCACCACAGCCGGCCGTTGTCCGCGTACTTCTTCACGATCGGCAGGTACGCGCCCCAGATCGAGCCGTAGGTGACGCTGCCGCCGGTGACATAGGCGGTCTCCGGCGCCATGGTCAGGCCGAAGCCGTCGGGCATCTTGGCGAGGATGCCGTCGATGATGCGGATCAGGTTGGACTGCGAGGGCGAGAGCTTGTTGATGTCGCCGCTGCCCGACAGGCCCGTCTCGATGTCGATGTCGATGCCGTCGAAGTGGTACTTCTGCAGGATCGGGACGACGGTGTCGACGAACTTGTCGGCGACCGCCGCCGAGCTGAGGTCGATGCCCGCGGTCGCCCCGCCGATCGACATCAGTACCGTCATGCCGTCGGCCTTCGCCTGGCACATCTCCTCCGGCGTCGGCACCTTCACCGTCGCGTCCATCCCGTCCTCCCACTGCGCGGTGCCGTCCGAAAGGACCACGGGGAAGGCGGCGTTGAGAACGTTGTAGCCGTGTGCGGCGATCCGGGAGTCGGTGATCGGGATCCAGCCGAGCGGCGGGTGCACACCGTTGGCCGCGCCGTCCCAGTTCTCCCAGTAGCCCTGGACGACCTTCCCGGCGGGCTTGGACTTCACCCCGCAGTCGGCGGCGGCCCGCGGCGCGGCGGGGGCGGACGCGGCGGAAGGGGCGGCGGGGGCGGCGGCGACCAGCAGCGGGGCGGCGGCGGCCAGCGCCAGACCGGCCCCCAGAAGGCGTGATGTGCGACGACCGGACATGGCGGCTCCTCGTCCGTGCGAGCGATGACTCGCGGTGGCGGACCGGCGGTGCGGTCCGGGCGGCATGTGCGGCTGCGCAGCGGCCAACAAAGTAAGTTGGTCCAGACCTCTCGTCAAGAGGTCTGGACCAAAGTGGATCGTGGGCTCAGGCGCGGGGCGTTTCCCCCAGTACCTCCCCGAGGTCGTACCGCACCGGTTCCGCCAACTGCGCGTAGGTGCAGCTCTCCGGTGCGCGGTCCGGGCGCCAGCGGCGGAACTGCGCGGTGTGCCGGAAGCGGTCGCCCTGCATGTGGTCGTAGGCCACCTCCAGGACCCGCTCGGGGCGGAGCGGCAGCCACGACAGGTCCTTGCCGCCGGTCCACCGGCTCGGGCCGCCCGGCAGCCGCCCGGACGCCTGCGCCTCCTCGCTGGTCCACGCCTCCCACGGATGCCCGGCCACCGACTCCATCAGCAGCGGTGCCAGCTCCGTCATCAGCTCCTGGCGCCGCCGCATCGGGAACGACGCGCACACCCCGACGTGCTGGAGCCGCCCGGCACCGTCGTACAGGCCCAGCAGCAGCGAGCCGACCACCGGGCCGCTCTTGTGGTGCCGGACGCCGGCCACCACACAGTCGGCGGTCCGCTCGTGCTTGACCTTGGTCATCACGCGTTCACCGGGCCGGTACGGCGACCGCGGCGGCTTGGCGACGATGCCGTCGAGACCGGCGCCCTCGAACCGTTCGAACCACTCCCGCGCCAGTTCCGTGTCGTCGGTCGCGGGCGCCGTGAAGACCGGCGCCGCCGCCTCCCGCAACGCCGTGACCAGCGCGGTCCGCCGCGCCTGCTGCGGCTCGGGCATCAGCGAGACGTCGCCGAGCGCCAGCAGGTCGAACGCGACGAAGCTCGCCGGGGTCACCTCGGCGAGGTGGCGCACCCGGGAGTCCGCGGGGTGGATCCGCTCCAGCAGCGCGTCGAAGTCCAGCCGCCCCTCGCGTGCGATGACGATCTCCCCGTCCAGCACGCACCGCCGCGGCACCTGGGCCCGCAGCGCCTCGACGACCTCGGGGAAGTAGCGGGTCAGCGGCTTGCCGGAGCGGCTGCCCAGCTCGATCTCGTCGCCGTCGCGGAAGACGATCGCCCGGAAGCCGTCCCACTTCGCCTCGTAGAGGAGGCCCGGCGGGATGGTCGCGGCGCTCTTGGCGAGCATCGGTGTCACGGGTGGCATCACCGGAAGGTCCATGCACCGGATTCTCCGGCGCCGGGCCGCAGGCCGCCCGCCGGGCGGCCCCGCCACGACGCCCTTAGCGTGGCCCCATGGCAGACGCACTGGAGCTGACGGCGGGCGGACGGACGGTCCGGGTGACCCACCCGGACAAGGTCTACTTCCCCGAGCGCGGCTTCACCAAGGGCGACGTCGCCCGCTACTACCTCGCCGTCGCCGACGGCATCCTGCGCGCCCTGCGCGACCGCCCGACCACCCTGCAACGCCACCCGGACGGCGTGACCGGCGAGTCCTTCTTCCAAAAACGCGCCCCGAAGAACCTCCCCGACTGGATCCCCACCGGCCGCATCGCCTTCCCCAGCGGCCGCTACGCCGACGAGATCTGCCCGACCGAACCCGCCGCCGTCCTGTGGGCCGCCAACCTCGGCTGTCTCACCTTCCACCCCTGGCCGGTGCGGCGCGCCGACACCGAACACCCCGACGAACTCCGCATCGACCTCGACCCGCAGCCCGGCACCGACTACGCCGACGCGGTACGCGCCGCCCTCGAACTCCGTGACGTCCTCGCCGGACTGGGCCTGACCGGCTGGCCCAAGACCTCCGGCGGCCGCGGGATGCACGTCTTCGTGCCGATCGCCCCCGAGTGGGACTTCACGCACGTACGGCGCGCGGCCATCGCCATCGCCCGGGAGCTGGAGCGCCGCGCCCCCGACCGCATCACCACCGCATGGTGGAAGGAGGAGCGCGGCGCGAAGATCTTCGTCGACTACAACCAGACCGCCCGCGACCGCACCATCGCCAGCGCCTACTCCGTGCGCCCCTCCGCCCGCGCCCCGGTCTCCGCGCCGCTGACCTGGGAAGAGGTCCCCGACGCCGTCCCGGAGGACTTCGACCTCGCCACCATGCCGGACCGGTTCGCCGAACGCAGCGATCTGCACGCCGCCATGGACGACGAGGCGTTCCGGCTGGACGAGGCGCTGGAGCTGGCCGCCCGCGACGAGCGCGACCACGGCCTCGGCGACCTGCCCTACCCGCCCGAGCACCCGAAGATGAAGGGCGAACCCAAGCGCGTCCAGCCGAGCCGGGCGCGGAAGTGACGGCTGTCAGTGCGCGACGCGCCGGTAGCTGCTGCCGTCCCGGGTGCGGGAGAGCAGTCCGCCAGTGACGAGGTAGCGGCGCAGCGCCGAGCAGTCGTCGTGCACGGTCAACAGCGCCTCGTTGACCTCGCGTTCGGTGTACGAGCGGTCCGTCTCGAAGAGCGTCGTGGCGAGGTGGGTGAGCAACTGCTCGCGGCGCGCGGTCTTCCGGGGGATCGCGGTCAGCCGTCCGCCGGAGAACAGTGCGGAGACGGCGGCGGAGCTGCGCGGATCGTGGTCGGTCATGCCGGGAAGTCTTCCGCCGGGGCGGGGCGGCGGCAACCGGGTTTCCGCGGATGGCGGACGGGGCGGCCGGATCCGGGGACGGGCCGACCGGGCGGTGCGCTCCCGCCCGGCCCGGCCGTCCGGCGCCTCGTCCCGGCCTCGGCCCTTTGGCGCATCCGTGGCCGCGCCCGGACTCAGCGCCCCCGGTCCGCCCCGCCGACGTCCTGGACCAGCGGCAGCATCCGGTGCGGCACCCGCTCCCGCAGCGCCACCTCGGTGCGGGTGCGGACCACGCCAGGCTGGCTGATCAGCCGCTGGATGACGTCCTCCAGATGCTCCGCGTCGCGTGCCACCACCCGGGCCAGCAGATCGCCGCCGCCGGTCGTCGAGAACGCCTCGATGATCTGCGGCACCTCCGCCAGCGCGTCGGCGACCTCCTCCAGATGCCCCTGCTCCACCTCGATGTGGACGAACGCCAGCATCGGATGGTCCAGCGCGGCGGGGGAGAGGCGCGGCGCGTAGGCGGTGATCACGCCGTCCCGCTCCAGCCGGTCCAGCCGCGCCTGCACGGTCCCGCGGGCCACGCCCAGCAGCCGGGCGTACTCCCGCACACTGGTCCGCGGCGCCTCCAGCAGCAACCCCAGAATCTTTGCGTCCAAGGCGTCCACGGCCATGCTTGAGGGCCTTTCCAGGGGCGGGATCCGTCCCCGGGACTGTAGCAACGGCCGCTCTCCCGGCCCGCCCTCAGCCACCCAGGCTCTGCGCCCAGGCACCGACGGTGGTGACCTCTCCCCGCCGGGCGAGCACCGAGCGCAGCAGGGTCTCGTGCAGCTCCGGGTCGGGGTCGGCGCAGGCGTCGGAGAGGACCGTGACCCGGTGGTCGAGGTCGGCGGCCTGGAGGGCGGTGGACAGGACGATGCCGCCGGTGGCGATCCCGGCCAGGACGAGATGGGTGATGTCCTGGACGGCGAGGAGCTGCCGCAGGTCGTTGCCGGCGAAGGCGCTGACGCGGTTCTTGTGGACGACGATCTCCCCGTCGGCGGGGGCGACGTCGGGGTGGATCGCCGCCTCGGGGTCGTCCGGCGTGAAGAGGCCGGACGGCAGGGCGCCGAAGATCTTGTTGCGCGGGTGGGCGTCGGTGTGGCCCTCGCGCAGCTGGAGCGCCACATGGATGACCGGCACACCGGCGGCGCGCGCGGCACCGAGGGCCTGTACGGCGTGCGGCAGGTAGCCGTCCGGCGCATGGGCGAGATTGCGGAGCTGAAGGTCCATCAGCAGCAGTGCGGTACGGGACATGGGGGTGCCTTTCGGGTGGATGGGGCGGCCGTGGCGGCTACGCCGTCGCGGGGGCGCTCGCCGTCGTGGTGCGGCCGAGCGAGCGGTCGCAGCAGGTCAGCAGCGCGAAGAGCGCGCCGGCGCCGAGCATCAGCCAGGCCAGGTGGTGCATTCCGGCGGTGTCGGCGCGCTGTCCGAAGGAGGTGGCGGTCGCGGACGACGCGACCATCGAGCCGAGGTAGGCGAAGGTACGCAGCAGCCCGGCCGAGGAGGCGGTGCGCTCCGGGTCGGCCTGGACGTACACGGAGTTCTGCAGGGCCAGACCGTTCAGCCCCTGCGGGACGCCGAAGACCAGGGCGACGAGGAGCAGCATCCACAGCGGGCTGGTCCCGCCGAGCGTCACCAGCACCGCGCAGGCGGCGAGCTGCCCGGCCGCGCCGACCAGCAGCTTCCCCCGGACGCCCGGCCGCCGCCCGGAGACCAGCGAGACGCCGATCGCCAGCAGGAACATCGGGATCTGCACCAGCCCGGCGTGGAACGGCGTCAGCCCGTAGCCCTCCTCGGTCCACTGGGTGAAGCCGTAGAGGAAGGCGTAGGAGACGACGTAGGCGACGAGGGCGCGGGCATAGGTGGCCAGCAGCGGGGTGTTGCCGCCGAGGACCCGCAGGTCGATGAAGGGGGTGGCGGCCCGCAGCTCGCGGAGGGTGAACGCGGCGCCCGCCACGGCGGTGAGCACCGGCAGGTACCAGAACCGCAGGTGCGGGTTCATCAGGAACAGCAGCAGCGAGCTGAGCACCGCGGCGAACAGGCCCATGCCGGGCAGGTCGAGGCGGGCGACGAGACCGTCGCGGCGCCGCCCCTCGCCCGCCGGGGCCGGTCGCGGCAGCCGCCACAGGCCCAGCAGGACGGCCGCGACGGCCAGCGGTACGTTCAGCGCGAAGGTGGCGCGCCAGCCGCCCGCCGCGATCAGCAGACCACCCAGCAGCGGGCCGATGACCGCGACGGTCTGGTTGGCCACCGCCAGGGCCGTCAGCACCCCGCCGGGGCTGTCCCGCCCGGTCCGCCCGGCCTCGCCGCGCACCAGGGCCATCGCGGCGGGATACCCGGCGCAGGTGCCGAACCCGAGCAGGACCCGCGCGGCGATCAGTACGCCCAGGTTCGGCGCGAGGGTGCCGACGACTCCGGCGACGCCGACGAGGGAGGTGCTGAGGAGGAAGAGCCGGCGCGGCCCGAAGAGGTCGATGAGCCGGCCCACCACCGGCTGTCCCAGCGCGGTGGCCAGGTACAGGGCGGAGACCAGCCATGCGGTCTGCGTGGCCGGAGCGCCCAGGGCCCGGCCGATGGGGACGAGCGCGACGGAGATGACCGTCGAGTTGACCGGGTTGAGGACCGAGCCGAGCAGCATCGGCGGGAGCAACCGCCGGTCGAACCCGGGCCGCTCCGCCGTCCGCGCCCCGGCCTCGCGTATCTCAGTCACGGGTGAGCCGATCGAGGACGGCCATGGCGGCGATCACCGTCCGGCGCTCCTCCTCCGTGCACCGCTCCTGGAGCCGCCCGGCGAGCCACTCCGTCCGGGCCTGCCGCCCCTCGGCCACCCGCCGCCGGCCCTCGGCGGTCAGCGTGAGGAGCAGCCGCCGCCCGTCGTCCGGGTCCGGGCTCCGCTCCACCAGCCCGCGGGCGGCGAGCGAGGTGACCGTCGCCGTCATCGACTGATGGCGCACGCCTTCGTCGGCGGCGAGTTCGCTGGCCGTGACGCTGCTCCGGCGGGAGAGACGGGCCAGGGCGGACGCCTGCCCCAGGGTGAGGTCCTCGACCTCGGATGCCTTCAGGATGCGGCGCCGCAGACGGCTGATGGCCGCGCGGACCTCGCGCGACGCCTCGACCGCCGACGGCGACGGGCTCGGGTGCTCACTCATGCCGCCACGGTAATCTCCACAGTCTCAGCTGTACAGTTTTGCCTGTACGTTTGGTGGCAGCCGGGGCCCCGGGCCGGTGGGCTCACCCGGCCGTGAGGCGTACCCGCAGCTCGGCCGGGCCGCGGCTGAAGATCCCGGCCTCCGGTGTCGCGGCGCCGTCCGCGAAGTTCAACTCGGTGAAGGAGTCGAGGAGTTGGTTGACGCCGGTCTCCACCTCCGCCTTCGCCAGCAGCGCCCCCACACAGAAGTGCCGTCCGAGCGCGAAGCCCACATGGTCGGCGGCGGCGGTGAACGCCGTGGTGGCCGACAGGTCGTCGCGGAAGAGGTCGAAGACGTCGGGGGCGGCGTAGTGCCGTTCGTCGCGGTGGGCGCTGCCGATCAGGCAGGTGACGGTCGCACCCGCCGGGATCGTCCCGCCCTCGACCGTGACGTCCGCCGACGGCTGCCGCATCAGCATCTGGACCGGCGGCGAGTACCGCAGCGTCTCCACGAACGCCCGCGGCACCAGGCTCCGGTCGGCGCGGACCGCCGCCAGCTGCGCCGGGTGGGCCAGCAGATTGCGGACGACCAGGGCGATCGCCTTGTCCGTCGTCTCGCCGCCCGCCGACAGCAGCAGACTGACGAACGCGGTGATGTCCCGGTCGCTCATCCGGGCCCCCTCGACCTCCGCCGCACACAGCTCCGACAGCAGATCGTCGCCCGGTGACGTACGCCGCTGCCGGATGATCGGCCGCAGATACGCCGCGAGCCCGTCGCGGGCGGCGAGCCCGGCGGCGGCGACCTGCGGGTCCTGCGCGAGGTTGGCGAGGAAGCCGACGACCGCGACGTACCAGCCGTGGAAGAGGTCGTGGTCGGCGCGGTCCAGGCCCAGCATGTCGACGATGACGTTCACCGGCAGCCGGGTGGCGAACTGCGCCACCAGATCCGCCTCCCCGGCGTCCCGGAACGCGTCGATCAGCTCCCGGCTGTTCCGCTCGATCACCGGCTGGAACCGCTCCCGCAGCGCCCGCCCCCGGAAGGACGGCGCCACCAGGGCCCGGTGCACGGCGTGTTCGGCGCCGCTCATCTGCGGCAGGGTGCGCCCGCCGTGCACCGGCTCCAGCTGCCAGCCGTAGTTGTCGCTGGTGAACACCGGGTCCTTGAACGCCCGCGTCACGTCCTCGTACCGGGAGAGGAGATAGCTGCCGGTGCCCGGATGGTGGTGGAGCGGATAGTGGTCCCGCAGGACGCGGTAGGCCGCATACGGGTCGGCCGCGAACTCCGGCGAGAGGATGTCGGGCGGCGGCGGAACGGTCGTCACAGGGGGAACCTCGGGTTTCCCGAACGGAGTTGGTGCTTCCTGGCGGGAAGCTAAGGCACCGCACCCCACCCGTCCAGAGGGCCGCCCGCCGCGCGTCCGGCCCGGCTCAGGGGTAGGAGACCACCGTGGACGGCACCGTCGACTCGCCCGACGTCGGTGCACCGGTGCCGTTGACGACATGCTCGTACTGGCCCTTGCCACCCAGCGACACCACCAGCAGCCCGTGCAGCTTCACACCGGGCGCCTTCGGCACGGCGAACCCGTGGTCCTGCCGGATCGACGGGTCCACCTGGTAGAAGCAGTAACTGCCCAGGCCCCAGCCCTCGTGCTCGGTGACCTTGTCGTCCACGAGGTACGCGGCGAAGCCCTTGGTGTCGCCGTCCTGGACCGCCGCCTGGTTCGGCGCGTCGTACGCCTTCTCGTTCTGGAAGAAGACGGTGCGGCCCCGCTCGCCGCGCCAGTGCACGTCGTACTTGTGGAAGTGCTCGACGAACAGGCCGGTGGCCAGCACGCCGTCACCGTTGACGCGGACGCCGTAGTCCGCGCGGTTGACGTCCCAGCCCACGCCCTCGCCGTGGTCGGCGCGCCACACCCACGTGTGGTCGATGATCGTGTCGTTGCTGTTGATCACGATCGCGCAGGTCACCCTGCCCGGTCCGGCGCCGCCGACGCGGACGAACACGTCCTGCACCGTCGTCGGGTTCGCCGCATGGTCCTTCGACGCGCCCTCGGGGCCGACCTCCAGCAGGGTGGGGGAGTTCTCCGGCCCGGCGTCGAGGAGGAATCCGGCGAGCCGCACCCCGTCGACGTCGGCGACCTTCAGCGCCGTCACGCCCTTCTGCGGGATCAACGTGGCGTAGCCCAGGCCCAGTACGACGGTGTCGGGGCGCTTGACCTCGACGGTGCGGTCGAGGTGGTAGACGCCGGGCGTCAGCAGCAGATGGAGCCCCTGGTCGAGCGCGGCGTTGAGGGTCGCCGCGTCCGCGTCCGGCTTCGCCACGTAGAACCGGTCCAGCGGCAGCGAGGTGCCCCGGGGTGTGCCGTTGCCCCAGCTGGTGCCGCGCGCACCGGTCCGCTTCTCGGGGACGAACACCTTGTACGCGTCGCCGTCGAGGTACAGGAACGGCTTCTCGCGGGAGATCGGGGTGTGGTCGAGCGTGGTGAACGGCGGGTCGGGGAAGCTCTGCGCCGGAGCGCCCTCGACGCCGGAGAACACCATGTTCCACACGGCGCCCTGCCAGCCGCCGAGCGTGCTGTCGCGGGTGTACCACTGCTGCTGCGAGCGGGGTTCGACGGTGCCGTCGATGCGGCAGTCGGCGAGGTAGCCGCCGCTGGCCCAGCCGTCCCCGTCGGGCGCGAGGTTCAGCCCGCCCTTGACGTGCATCCGCCGGAACGGCGCCGCCTGCGCGACCGCCCACCGGTTGGTGCCGCTCACCGGCTTCAGCGCGAGGTTCTCCGCCGAACGCCAGAAGTTCTGGGTGGCGTTGCCGTCGAACCAGCCCGCGTCGACGGTGACATCGCCGTTGATCGTGGTGTCGTCGGGCGACAGTCCCAGACCCGCGATCGAGGTGTAGAAGCCGAGCTGGGCGTTGAGCCCGTCGTAGGTGCCCGGCTTGAAGAGGAGCGCATAGCGGTCGGTGCCGAACTGCGCCTTCTCCTGCTTGCGGAAGATCTCGTCGAGCCTGCCCTGGATACCGGGCGTCGCCGGGTCGAAGACGAGGACGTTCTCGCCGAGGTCGCCGCCGCCGGGCAGCGGACCGGCCGCGGTGGGCGGGGCGGCCGGGGGCGCGGCGGCGCAGGCGGTGGACGCCAGGCCGACCAGCGGCAGTGCGGCGGCCATCGTCGCCAGCACGGCGCGGCGCGGGGGACCGGAGGACCGGTCGGGCGTGGGGGGAATGGGCATGAAGCCCTCCTGATTCAGGGAGTGAACGCATGAGGCGCGAGGGAGCGCTCTCCTGCCCGCAGCATGGTCACGGTGTGCGGAACGGGCCGTCAACCCTCCTGCCCGGCACCGGTGTTCCCATTCCGGTCATCCCGCGACTGGCCTGCGGGAAGGCGGCGTCACGGCGGGATCGGACGGGTCGGCGTCCCGGTGGTCCGTGTTCAGGAGATGACGACGGCGGGGCATCGCCCGCCGTGCCCGTCCGGGTGACTGCGAAGCCCGTTCTCCGCCCGTTCCGGGCTCCGGCCCGCCCCGGCCTCCCGGCTCGGCCGTTGGCACCCTCCGGAACCAAATATTCCTGTTCTAGCTGTACCAATGGCCCAGTGCATTCGGCATCTATTGAACCAGTGGGTGATCAGATGCTGAGATGGCTCCGTCGATGGCGCTGCGGAACTCCGCGGCGCCTTTTTCATGCGCGCCCGGCCGCCCGGCCGCACCGCGCAGCCGAGGCGTACGGAGAGGAAGCGGTGCTGAAGAGGATGACGCTGCTGATGAGGAAGGTGTGGGTCCCGGACCCGGGGCGGCTGCGGCTGCGTGCCGCGACCCGGGCCGTGCTCGGTATCGGCCTGGCCACCGCCGTCTCGGGCCTGGCCGTCCACACCCTCACCGGGGCCATCGCCGGGGGACTCGCCGCGCTGCTGGTGCTCTTCACCGTCGCCGACCCCACGGTCCGCGGCCAGGCCGGGACGACCGCGCTGCTGCCCGCCGTCGGCCTGCCCGTCCTGGCCCTCGCGGCGGGGCTGCACGGGCATCCCCTCGTGCGCGACGCCGCCTTCCTCGCCGTCGTCGGCGCCGGGGTCTACGCCCGCCGCTGGGGCCCGCGCGGCCACGCCCTCGGCGTCTTCGCGTTCATGATGTTCTTCATGGCGCAGTTCCTGCACACCGAGCCGCACCAGCTGCCGCGGCTCACCGCCGCGGTGCTCGTCGCCGTCGCCGTGGCCGCCGCGGTCCGCTTCGGCGCCTGGTGCTACGAACGGCGGCTGCGGCCGGCCCCCGCGCCCGCCCCGCCGCCGCCCGGCCGCGGACTGGCCCGCGCCACCACCCGGCAGGCCGTCCAGGCGACCGTGGCCTGCGCCGTCGCCCTCGCCGCCGGTCAGGCCGTCTCCGCCGACCGCTGGTACTGGGCCGTCGCCACCGTCTGGTGGATCTTCGTGAACACCGCGTCCTGCGGCGAGACCCTGGTACGCGGCTTCCGCCGGGTCCTGGGCACCGTCACCGGCATCGCCGCGGCCCTCCTCCTCGCCGTCCCGCTGCACGGTGCCCCCGTGCCCACCGCCGTCCTCGTCGCCGGCTGCGTCTTCGGCCTCTTCTACACGGCGCCGCTGTCGTACACGTCCATGATGTTCTTCGTGACCGTCCTGGCCGGACTGCTCTACGGCCTCCTCGGCGTCCTGCACCCCGGGCTGCTCACGCTGCGGTTCGCCGAGACCGGCGTCGGCGCCCTCGCCACCGCCGTGGCCGTCGTCCTCGTGCTGCCCGTCACCACCCACGCCACCACCGACGCCTGGATCCGGCGCGCCGTCCGCTGCGTCCATGAGTGCACCGCGCAGGCCGTCGCGCGCCTCGGCGGCGCCCACGACGCGGACCCGGCCGCGCGGACCGGTGAGCTGGAGGCCCTCCTCGGCAGGGTCCGCCTCTCCCTCGCGCCGCTGGTGCACCCCCTCAACCCGCTCCGCCACCGCAAGGCCCGCGCCCGCCAGGTCCTCGCCCTGCTGGACGCCTGCGCCCACGACGTCGCCGCCCTCGCGGCGCTCGCCCCCGCCGGGCGGACCGGCGACGCGCACGACGCCCGCCTCGCCGACGCCTGGCGCCGCGTCGAGGCCGCCGTCGCGGCCCTGACCGCCCGCCACGCCGCACCGGTGCCCGCGCCCGCCCCGCCGGCCGCCGGGGACGGCCCGCTCCTCCACCTGCACGGCCTGGAGCAGAAACTCGCCGCCCTCGCCGCCCCGCTGGCCAGCCCGCCGCGCGCCCCGCTCGCTGGGGCCTGACCCCACCGGCCGTACGGTCCGCGCCCCCGGCCCGCAATCCCGCACCCGCCCCGCCTCCGGCTGTTAGCGTCGCCGTGCCCCGCCCCGCGCGGGGGCGGCGGGCGATCGGACGAGAGGCGGCACAGCGGTGACCACGGAGCAGGGCCTGCGGGCCTACATCGGATCGTTCACGCATGCGGGCGGCGCGGGCATCACCACCGCCGCCCTCGACCCGGAGACCGGCGCGCTCACCCCGCTGCACACCACCGCGGAGGTCGCCAACCCCTCCTTCCTCGCCCCGAGCCGCGGCCGCCGGCGCCTCTACGCGGTCAGCGAGGTCGAGCACGGCGCGGCCGCCGCCTTCACCCTCACCCCGGACGGCCCGCAGCTGCTCGCCCCGCCCGTCCCGGTGGGCGGCGCGAGCCCCACCCACCTCACCCTCGCCGCCGGCCATCTCGTCACCGCCAACTACACCTCCGGCAGCATCAGCGCGCTCCCCGTCGGGCCGGACGGCACCCTCGGCGGGCCCGCCGCCGTCCTCGCCCACCACGGCAGCGGCCCGGACCCGGAACGCCAGAGGACCCCGCACGCCCACTCCGTGTACGCCGCGCCCGGCGGCACCCGGCTGCTCACCGCCGACCTCGGCACCGACTCGGTCCGCAGCTGCAGCCTCGACCCCGTCACCGGCGTGACACAGATCCGCGACGAGGTCCGCCTCCGCCCCGGCAGCGGCCCCCGCCACCTCGCCTTCCACCCGGGCGGCGGCCACGTCTACGTCGTCAACGAACTCGCCCCGGCGCTCACCCGCTGCCGCTGGGACGCCGAACACGGCACCCTGACACCGCTGGGGGAGACCGCGCTGTTCGTCGACGGCGACCAGCCGGGGGACCCGGGCGCCGAGCCCTGCCATCCGTCCGCCGCGGTCGTCTCCCCGGACGGCCGGTTCCTGTGGACCGCGGTCCGCGGCCGCGACCGCATCTGCGTCCACGCCCTCGACGCCTCCGGCGCGGAGCTGACCCCCGTCACCAGCGTGCCCTGCGGCGGCAGCTGGCCCCGCGACCTGGCGATGCACCCCACCGGCCGGTTCCTCTACGCCGCCAACGAACGCTCCGGCGACATCACCTGGTTCACCGTCGACCACTCCACCGGCGTCCCCACCCCCACCGGCTCGATGCCGGCCCCCGCGGCCTCCTGCGTCGTCTTCGCCTAGGTCCTGTCGTCACACTCCCGTCGTCGCCCGAAGGGCGGCTTCGCGGCGTCTGGTGCGTGCGATCGCAAGGCGGAGGGTCGTCCCGGTACTTGGGTGTACCGGGATGATCCCGACAACGCGGCAAGGGGGCACCTCCCTGCTCGAGCGGAGCCGAGAGCTTGGGGGAGGGCGTGCCAGGCGTCGCGAGGCAGGCGGGAGTGTGACGACAGGACCTTAGGCGGTGTCTTCCCGCCGGGCGCCCGCTCAGCCCGGCGGGAAGCTGCCGCCGAAGTACACCTGCGTCTCGGCGATCCGCCCGTCCCGCACGGTCAGCACCTCGACATTGCGGTGGTGCCCGCCGCCCACCAACTCGTACGCGTACCGGACGAACACCTCCCCGTCCCCCGCCGGCACGGTGTCGAGGAGTTCGTACGAACGGAACCGGTGGGCGGTCGGGAAGCAGCGGGTGAGGAAGGCGTCCTTGCCCAGGTGGTCGTCGTGCGGGCTGGTGAAGACGAAATCGTCGGCGAGCAGCCGCTCCATGGCGGGGCGGTCCTGGGCGAGGTAGGCGGCGTACAGGGAACGGACGACCTCGACGGCGGGCGGTGGCACTTCGGCGGCGGACATCGGGACTTCCCTCCGGTGCGGGGCCGGCCGGCGGGCCGGTGCCTTACCGGCGACCGTAGCGTCGGTGGCCTGCGCCTTCCAGCACGTCGGGCCGCTGCCGCCGTGGGGCGTGTCCGGCCCCGGACAGGGCGAAGGGCCGCCCCGCACGAAGCGGAACGGCCCTTGCGCGGACCGGGCGAGGCCCGGCGACGTGTTTCAGCGTGCCGGTGCGTACTGCGGGCCCCCGGCGGCGGGCCGCAGCGTGATGCCCACCGCGGCGGCGTAGTTCGACAGCACCAGACGGCCGACCGCCCCGTAGGCGCCCAGCGCCTCCGCGGACGCGCAACCGGCCTCGGCCGCGGCCGCCCCCAGCAGCCCGTCGGAGATCTCCGGGCCGATCAGGTACGGCGCGAGCGCCAGCTGCTGTGAACCGGACGTCCGCAGCTGCTCCGCGGTGCGCGAGATCGCTCCGTCCTCGTCCAGCGCGGCGGCCAGCACCGGCACCGCCAGGCGGGCCGACAGCAGCATGCCGGTGATCCCCGCGGCCTGCACGGCCTCCTCGCCGCCCACCGTGGCCAGGATGATGCCGTCCGCAGCCGTGGCGACGGTGAACAGCCGGGCACGGTCGGCGCGGGCCAGGCCCGCCTCGGACAGCCGTACGTGCAGCGCCTCGGCGAGCAGCGGGTGCGGGCCCAGAACGTCCGTCAGCTCGGCGCCGGAACCGCTGTTCATCATCGCCTGGCGTATCCGCCGCAGCAGCGAGCTGTCGGGACCGGCCAGCAGCGGCACGACCACCGCGGCCGGACCGGCGGCGCCGTCGCCCTGCGCGGCACGTGCCTTGTGCTCGGCACCGGCGTGCGCCAGCACCGCGTCCAGCGCCGGGAAGTCCGCGCCGTCACCGTCCACGTAACCGATCCGGGCGTCGAGGCCGGGCAGCTCGGAACGGGCGATGCTGCAGACCTCCTCCGCCAGGGAACGCGCGGCGGGGGTGGGGGTGCCGGGCACGGCCAGCACCAGGGCGGGTGCGCCCTCGGGTGCGGCGACCGGCTCCGGCTTGCGGTGTCGGCCGGACTGCCGGGGACGCGGCATTCGTACGGGCAGGCCGGGCGCCGAGCTCGGAGAATCGTCGTCAAAGCGGGGCGAGCCAGGTGCGGGCCCAGTGGGGGAACTCATGGCGCCGCATGCTAACGCCTCGTACCGGCACGCTGCCGGGGGAGGGTTCGGTCAGGAGGTATCCGTCCCGATTTATCCCGCGCGTCACGGTGGCCCGCCGGGGTGTCGGACGCACCCCGGACGGTGCCCGCGCCGCACCCCCGTTCCGGCCGGCGTACGCCGCTCACCTCCGGTGACGGACGAGCTGGAGCAGTACGCCGTCCACCGGAAGCCGCACCGCGTCGGTGGCCACCGCGGCGGCGAGGCGCAGCGCCCCGTCGAGCGGGCCGCCCTCCGGCTCCGCGCACACCGCGTCCGGCAACCGCGTCGCCAACCCGGCCCGTACCGGCGCCCGCAACACCTCACCCAGCCGGAACAGTCCGCCGGTCAGCGCGACGGTCCGGTCCGGCCCGGGCGGACAGGCGGCCGCCGCGGTGTCCGCGATGTGCTCCGCGGCCCGGTGGACGATGCCCGCCGCCACCGGGTCGATCGCCGCCTCGCGCGCCACACACGGTGCGAACGACGCCAGCACCGCGGGCCGGTCCGTCTGCGGATACACCTGCCCGGGCAGCCCGCCGACCGGCCCGAACCGCTCCTCGGCGGCCCGCAGCAGCGCCGGGGAGCCGCCGGGCCGCCCGTCGTGCGCCCGCAGCGCGGCCTCCAGCCCGGCCCGGCCGATCCACGCCCCGCTTCCGCAGTCGCCGAGCAGATGGCCCCAGCCGTCCGTCCGCCGCCAGCCCTCCCCGGACGCCGGGTCCGCGCCGAGCGCGATCAGCCCCGTACCGGCCGCGACGACGGCGCCCGGCCGCTGCCCGAGCGCGCCCACGTAACCGGTCACCGCGTCAGCGGCCAGCGCCAGGTCACGCACGCCGAAGGCGTCGGCCAGGGCCTGCGGCAGGACGGCCCGCAGCTCCTGCCCGAGCGTCGCCATCCCGGCGGCGCCGACACAGACCGCCGCGATGCCCGGCGCCCCCGCCTCCTGCCGCAGCTTCTCGGCGGCGGGCAGCAGTTGACCCAGCAGATGGTGCGCGTCGATACCGCGCTCGCCGGTGCGCACCGGGGTGTCCGACACGTACAGGGACTCCGGCCGGACGTGCGGCGCGGTGACCGGGGCGAGGGCGAGGCGCAGCCCCGAGCCGCCCGAGTCGACACCCAGGACGGCCGGTCCCGCCGTGCGCGACGGCTCAGCCAAGGCCGCGGGAGTCCTGCTTGAGCGCGGTGTCGACGGTCAGTGCCGTGGCGACGACGAGGCTCAGCAGCGGGTCGGGCAGCTGCCGGTGGATCTGGAGGACGTAGTTGTCGGCCGTGGTGAACATCGTCTTCGCCAGGCCCTCCCACGTCTTGGTGATCCGGGCGACCTCGGTGTCGGTGTGGTCGACGATGGCGAAGTTCCAGGCCCGCCAGTTCTCCGCCTTGATGGCGCCGATCTGCTGGCCGTTGACCAGCATCCCGAAGTTGATCTTGCCGATGGCGTTCTGCTGGACGATCTCGCCGACCGGCTGCCCGTCCGGACGTGCCACCTGCACCTTCGACTTGATGAACTTCGCCGGCCGCGTCAGCACCAGCTGCGGCTGCCCGTACGCGTCCCGGATCTCCAGCTTGTGCGTCATGTACTGGTCCAGGCTGGACATCACCCGCAGCACCTTCTTCGCGGTGCTCTGCCCGACCTGGACGACCGTGCCGAGGGTGTTGCCGTTCTGGTCGAAGACGCCGTACTCGTTGGTGACCTCGATCAGCTTCGCCTTCTGGTTCACCACCAGCACCGGCTCGGTGAACAGCGTGCCGCCACCGGGGCCCGTCGGGGCGATGCCCGCCTGCTGCTGGACCTGACGCGCCGCGCCGGGGTTGCCGGGCGCCGCCCCCGCCGGGGGGAATCCGGGCTGCCCGTAGGGGGCCTGCTGCGCCCCGTACGGCGCTCCGGGCCCGGCGGGCATCTGCTGGGGCGCACCGGCCCCGGCCGGAGCCGTCTGCGGCTGCTGCGGCGGCGCCTGCTGCGGAACCTGCTGCTGAGGGGCCTGCGCGGCCGGGGCCTGGGCCGGCGGCTGCTGCGGGGCGGCGTGTGTGTGCTCGGTCCAACGGGCGCCATCCCACCAGCGCAGTTGGTGGGGAGTCCCCTGCGGGTCCGCATACCAGCCCGCAGGGATGTTCGCATGTGTCATGGCGGCACAGTACCGGCCGCCGCCACACCGCCGGGCGCCGACCGCGGGCCCGGCGCACCACCCGGCCGGACCGGTACGGACCCCGCCGGACCGACGGCGAAGCGGCCCGGCTCGGCGCCTTGGAGGGGCACCTCAGGCAGCCGGATCGCGCCTCCCGGGCCCTGCCGACGGCGTCCGCCCGCTCCGGACGGAACGGAGCCCGGGTGTTGGGCCGGTAGGGTGAGGCATTGTGGCAGCACGACCCTTGAACGAACTTGTGGAACCCGGGTGGGCGGAGGCGCTGCGCCCCGTCGCCGGACGGATCGCCGAGATGGGCGACTTCCTCCGTCAGGAGATCGCCGCCGGCCGGACCTATGTGCCCGCGGGCGCCAACGTCCTGCGCGCTTTCCAGCAGCCCTTCGACGACGTACGGGTGCTGATCGTCGGTCAGGACCCCTATCCGACGCCGGGCATGGCCATCGGGCTGAGCTTCGCGGTCGCGCCCGAGGTGCAGCGGCTGCCGGGGAGCCTGGAGAACATCTTCCGTGAACTCCACACCGACCTCGGCCTGCCCCGCCCCTCCAACGGCGATCTGACCCCGTGGACCCGCCAGGGTGTCCTGCTGCTCAACAGGGCCCTGACCACCGCGCCCCGCAAGCCCGGCGCACACCGCGGCAAGGGCTGGGAGGAGGTCACCGAACAGGCCATCCGCGCCCTCGCCGCCCGCGGCAAGCCGCTGGTGCCCGTGTTGTGGGGCCGCGACGCCCGCAACCTCCGCCCCTTCCTCGACGCGTACCCGGCGGTCGAGTCGGCCCATCCCTCCCCGATGTCCGCCGACCGCGGCTTCTTCGGCTCGCGTCCCTTCAGCCGTACCAACGAACTCCTCATCCGCCAGGGCGCCGAGCCGGTGGACTGGCGGCTTCCGTGAGCTGAGCGGCCGGGCGGCACCACGCGGACCCCTCCGTGGCCGCGCGTGCGCTGCGGGCGGCAGACTGGCGCCCGTACGCAGGCCCGGAGGCGGTCTGCCGGCGCAGGGAGGCACCGCATGAGTTCGCGATCCGTTCCGGGCCCGGCTCCCGGGCATCCGCAGGAGCGGCCCTCCGGGCCGACCGCGGCGTGCCCGCCCGGCCCGCTGGTGGACGTCGACTGGCTCGCACCGCGGCTCGGGGCGGAGCGCCTGGTACTGCTGGACGCGTCCGTCGGCGCCCACCGGGGTGCGGCCGAACGCCTCCCCGGGGCCCGGCCGTTCGACCTCGACGGCGCGCTGTCCGACCCTGCCGCCCGGGTGCCCCACACCCTGCCCGGCGCGGACGCGTTCACCGCCGCCGTACGCGGCCTCGGCCTCGACGACGAGGACACCGTGGTCGTCTACGACGCCGCCGGGATCTACTCCGCGGCCCGCGCCTGGTGGATGCTGCGCGCCATGGGCTTCGACCGGGCCGCCGTGCTGGACGGCGGGCTGCCCGCCTGGCGCGCCGCGGGCCTGCCGGTGGAGCCGCGGCCCGCCGCCTACGACGGCCCCCGCGGCTCCTTCACCGCACGGCCCCGGGCGGGCCTGTTCGTCGGCAGCGCCGAGGTGCTGGGCGCCCTGTCGGACCCGGCGGCGGTGGTGCTCGACGCCCGCACCCGCGGACGGTACGCCGGGACCGCCCCCGAGCCCCGTCCGGGCCTGCGCGGCGGCCATATGCCGGGCGCTGTGAACCTGCCCTTCGGCGACCTTCTGCGTGATGGCCTGATGCGCCCGGCGAACGAGCTGGAGGAGGCGTTCCGCGCAGCGGCGGACCGGGGACAGCGGCTGTACTTCAGCTGCGGATCCGGCGTCACCGCCTGTGTGCTGGCGCTGGGCGCACACCTGGCGGGCCACCGGGACCTGGCCGTGTACGACGGTTCGTGGAGCGAATGGGGGCTGCCCTCGGCGCTGCCGGTGGTGACGGGCGAGGAACCTAGCGCGGCGCCCGACGGCGCACCGGTGCAGGAGCCCACGGCGCGCTGACCCCGCCCGGGGCCCCGCCGTGCGCGGCGCCGGACCCGGGCGCACCCGGCGGCGGGGCGCCCGGGCCTTCAGGCCACCGCCGACGCCCGTACGCACAGCACATCCGGGAGATGGGAGGCGAGCTGCTGCCAGCTCTCGCCGTCGTCGGCGCTGGCGTAGAGCTCGCCGTTGCGGTTGCCGAAGTAGACGCCCGCGGGGTCGCTGTCGTCCACACAGAGGGCGTCGCGGAGCACCGTGCCGTAGTGGTCCTCCTCCGGCAGGCCGTGGGAGAGCGGTTCCCAGGACGCACCGGCGTCGGAGGTCCGGAAGACCCGGCACCGGTGGTCGGCCGGAACGCGGT
Organism: Streptomyces sp. NPDC029159; assembly: GCF_055564055.1. NCBI lineage: Bacteria > Bacillati > Actinomycetota > Actinomycetes > Kitasatosporales > Streptomycetaceae > Streptomyces > Streptomyces sp. NPDC029159. The sequence goes on along the minus strand of NZ_JBVHWT010000006.1, from coordinate 344,813 downwards.
CCACGTCGGCGGTGATGGGAAAGAGATAGACGGTGTCGGCGCGGTGCGGGTGGGCGGCCACCGCGAAGCCGAAGTCGGTGGGGAGCCCGGCGCCGATGTCCGTCCAGCGGGCGCCGGCGTCATCGCTGCGGTAGACGCCCCAGTGGTTCTGGAGGTAGAGCCGGTCGCGGTCGACGGCGTCCTGCGCGATCTTGTGGACGCACTGGCCGAACTCGGGGTACTCCTCGGGCAGGAACGACACCCTGACGCCGGTGTTCGACGGCTCCCAGTGCGCGCCGCCGTCGGAGCTGCGGAAGACCCCGGCGGCCGATACCGCGACCGTCACCGCATCCGCGTCGCGCGGGTCGGTGACCACGGTGTGCACCGCGAGACCGCCGCCGCCGGGCATCCACCGCTCCCGGCTCGGGTGCTCCCACAACGCTCTGACCATCTCGAACGACTCGCCGCGGTCCTCGGAACGGAACAGCCCGCCCGGCTCCGTACCGGCGTAGACCACATCGGGTGCGGCGGGCCCGGCCGGATGCAGCTGCCACACCCGCTCCAGCGAAGTGCCGGTGTACTCCGGGTACGTGACCGCGGGTCTGGCCGGCTCGCGCCAGCTCCGGCCGAGGTCGTCGGAGTGGAAGACGGACGGGCCCCAGTGCGCGCTGTCGGCGCCGGCCAGCAGCCGCGGGGTCTCCCGGCGGGTGTCGATGCCGAGGGAGTACACCGCCTGCGCGGGGAAGTGGGGGCCGCTCAGCTCCCACTCGCCGTGCCTCCTGCGGCCGACGAAAAGCCCTTTGCGTGTGCCCACCGCGAGCAGCACATCGGTCATGACCGGAACACCTCCGCGACGCCGTTGTCTCAGCTGCCGTCAGTCTGCACCCGACCACTGACAACGCCGGTCCGGCGCGCCAACACCCCAGGTCACACGGCCCATCGGGCGGAACGGCCGGTGCCGCCGCACGCGACGGCGGGGGGGAGGGGGGGGGGGGGGGGGGGGGAGGGTGGGGGGGGGGGGGGGGGGGGGGGGGGGATGGGGGGGGGTGGGGGGGGGGGGAA
>NZ_JBVHWT010000006.1:280947-343762 GCF_055564055.1 Streptomyces sp. NPDC029159 | reverse complement strand
TCTACACCCGACCACAAACAACGCTGTTCCGGCTCCCCAACCCCCCAGGTCACACGCCCCCTCCGCCGGACTCCCGGTTACCTCCTCCCGCGACGCCCCCCCCCCCCGGGCTCTGGTGCGCCCCGCCGTCGGCCGGGCCGCGCGGGCCCTGAGCGGTCCGCGGTCAGTCCGCCGGGAGCTCGAACGAGAGGGAGACGGGGCCGGAGCCGTCGTAGTAGCGGAGGGTGCCGCCCGCGCCGGGGATGTCCAGGACGACATCGCCGGTGGCGCTCTGTCCCGCGTGGAGTGCCGTGTCGAGGTTCTGTCCGGAGCCGGACTTCTCGGTGGTGGCGACGGCCCGCTCGGGGCTCTCGCCGTCGGTCCACTTCAGCTGCTGCGGGTGGAAGGTGCCGTCCTTGTCGCCGGTGTTCTTCACGGTGAAGGTGAGGACGACGTACTGGTGCTGCGGCGGCTTGGTGGCCTTGATCTCCGACGCCTGGACCGCCCGGAGGTCCTTGAACGTGACCGACATCCGCGTCCGTGCGCCCGAGGCGCCGTCGACGGCCTGATACGTCCCGAAGTCGCCGATGGTGATCGGGGTCTTCCCGGACTTCCCGGTGGCGTCGCCGCTCGGCGCCTCCTGTGAACTGCCGGAATCGGCGGGCTTCTTGGCGTCGTCGCCCGAGGGCGAGCAGCCTGTCGTCAGACCGGCGGTGAGGAGGGCGCCCGCGAGGAGCGTGGCGACACGGATGGATGGACGCATGGCGTACCCCGACGTTCATGGCGGGCCGAACGCCCGCGATCGAGCGTCAGATTACGTCATCGGGGTGACAGTGATCACGTGGGGACGGCGTGCGGAGCGACGACTTCCGCGCCGCCGTACGACCGTCGTGAGCTGGCCGGACGGCCCGGCGGGAGGGGCGGGGAGCGCCGCTGGGCCCCGGCGCGATGGCGGGGCGGAGCGCCGGTCGGCGGGCGGATCGGAGTTCATACGAGAGCTGTCGTAATTCGAGAAGCTTCGTAGTACGGTGATTGTCGTCGTACTGGGGGTGGCCGAGACGGCTGCCCGCGTGAACGGAGTCCTCTGTGAGTGCCCTCTTCGAGCCCTACCGGCTTCGGTCGGTGACCGTCCCCAACCGGATCTGGATGCCCCCGATGTGCCAGTACAGCGCCGAGGGTTCGGGCCCGGAGACCGGCGTTCCGGGGGACTGGCACCTCGCCCACTACGGTGCCCGCGCCACCGGCGGCACCGGCCTGATCCTGGTCGAGGCCACCGCCGTCTCCCCGGAAGGCCGGATCAGCCCCGGGGACCTGGGCCTCTGGAACGACCGGCAGACGGCGGCCTTCCGGCGGATCGCCTCCTTCCTCACGACGCAGGGCACGGTGCCCGGTGTGCAGCTCGCGCACGCCGGCCGGAAGGCGTCGACGGACGCACCGCGGCGCGGCGGCGCGCCCCTCGGTCCGGACGCCCTCGGCTGGCGGACGGTCGCGCCCAGCCCGCTGCCGTTCGACGAGGGGCACCCGGTGCCGGACGAGCTGACGGCCGAAGGGATCCAGCAGGTGGTCCGGGACTTCGCCGCGGCCGCCACGCGGGCCCGGGAGGCCGGATTCGAGGTGGTGGAGATCCACGGCGCCCACGGCTATCTGATCGGCGAGTTCCTCTCCCCGCACACCAACCACCGCACCGATGCGTACGGCGGCTCCTTCGAGAACCGCACGCGCTTCGCGGTGGAAGTCGTCGACGCGGTACGGGAGGTCTGGCCCGAGGAACTGCCGCTCCTCTTCCGCATCTCCGCGACCGACTGGCTGACCGAGAACCCGGAGGACGCCCGCGAGGGCTGGACCGCCGACGACACCGTGCGGTTCGCCGCCGTCCTGAAGGAGCACGGCGTCGACCTGCTCGACGTGTCCACCGGCGGCAACGTCCCCAAGGTCCGCATCCCCACCGGCCCCGGGTACCAGGTGCCGTTCGCCGAGCGGGTCCGGGCCGAGGCCGGTCTCGCCGTGGCTGCCGTCGGGGAGATCACCGGAGCGGACCAGGCCGCGAAGATCATCGAGAACCAGCAGGCGGACGCCGTGTTCATCGGCCGTGAGCTGCTGCGCGACCCGTACTTCGCACGCCGTGCGGCGCGCGAACTCGGCGGCGAGGTGGCCGCGCCGGTGCAGTACCACCGGGCCGTCTGACGGCCGGGAGCCCGCCGGACACGTGGGGGAAACGGTCCGGCGGCCGGGTGCCGGGCGTCAGCCGCGGCGCCCGGCTCCGGGCTCCTTGCGGGCGGCGCGGAGGAACTCGCGGTTCATGACGGCGATGCTGTTCAGCGGGATGCCCTTGGGGCAGACCGTGGCGCAGGCGCCGGTGTGGGTGCAGCCGCCGAAGCCCTCGGCGTCCATCGCGGCGACCATGCCCAGCACCCGGCTCGCCCGCTCCGGTGCCCCCTGGGGAAGCGTGTTCAGGTGGGTGATCTTGGCGCTGGTGAACAGCGACGCCGAGCCGTTGGGGCAGGCGGCCACGCAGGCGCCGCAGCCGATGCACTCGGCGTGCGCGAACGCCAGGTCGGCGTCCGGCTTCGGGACGGGGACGGCGTGGGCCTCGGGGGCGGAGCCGGTCGGCGCGGTGATGTAGCCGCCCGCCTGGATGACGCGGTCGAGCGCGGAGCGGTCCACGACCAGATCCTTGACGACCGGGAACGCGGCGGCTCGCCAGGGCTCGACGTCGATCACCTGGCCGTCGGTGAAATGCCGCAGGTGCAGCTGGCAGGTGGTGGTGCGCTCCGGGCCGTGCGCCCGGCCGTTGATGACCAGCGCGCACATGCCGCAGATGCCTTCTCGGCAGTCGTGGTCGAAGGCGACCGGCTCCTCGCCGCGGCCGAGCAGATCCTCGTTGAGGACGTCGAGCATCTCCAGGAAGGACATGGCGGGCGAGACGTCCCGCACCTGGTAGGTGACCATGGCGCCGGGGGCGTCGGCACGGCGCTGGCGCCAGATCCGCAGGGTGAGGTTCATGTGTAGCTCCGCTGAGTGGGGTGCACGTACCGGAAGGTGAGGTCCTCCCGGTGCAGGACGGGGGCGGTGCCGGCGCCGGTGTACTCCCAGGCGGCGGCGTACGAGAACGCCTCGTCGTTGCGGGCGGCCTCGCCGTCGGGGGTCTGGGACTCCACGCGGAAGTGCCCGCCGCAGGACTCGGTGCGGTGCAGCGCGTCCAGGCAGATCAGCTCGGCGAGTTCCAGGTAATCGGCGACGCGGTGGGCCTTTTCGAGGGTCTGGTTGAGTGCGTCACCGCTGCCGGGGATCCGGACGCGCCGCCGGAACTCCTCGCGGATCTCGGGGATACGGGCGAGCGCCGTACGCAGTCCGGCGTCGCTGCGGGCCATTCCGCAGTGCTCCCACAGCAGCGCGCCGAGCTCCTGGTGGAACGAGTCCGGGCTGCGGTCCCCGTCCGTGGCGAGGAGCCGCCGCAGCCGGTCGGAGGTCTCCGCCACCACGGCCGCGACCTCCGGGTGGTCGGCGGCGACGGGCGGCCGGCCCGGGGTACGGGCGAGGTAGTCGCCCAGCGTCGCGGGGAGGACGAAGTAGCCGTCGGCCAGGCCCTGCATCAGGGCGGAGGCGCCCAGACGGTTGGCGCCGTGGTCGGAGAAGTTGGCCTCCCCGATGGCGAACAGCCCCGGGACGGTGGTCTGCAGGTCGTAGTCCACCCACAGGCCGCCCATGGTGTAGTGGATCGCCGGGTAGATCCGCATCGGCACCCGGTACGGGTCCTCGCCGGTGATCCGCTCGTACATCTCGAAGAGGTTGCCGTACCGCTCGGCGACGGCCTGTCTGCCCATGCGCCGGATCGCGTCGGCGAAGTCGAGGTGGACGCCGCGTCCGCCGGGGCCGACGCCACGGCCCTCGTCGCAGACGTTCTTGGCGGCGCGGGAGGCGATGTCGCGCGGTACGAGGTTGCCGAAGGACGGGTAGTTGCGCTCCAGGTAGTGGTCCCGCTCGTCCTCGGGGATCAGCTCGGGGCGGCGGGTGTCGCCCGCGGCTTTCGGCACCCAGATCCGGCCGTCGTTGCGCAGCGACTCGCTCATCAGGGTGAGCTTGGACTGGTGGTCGCCGGAGCGCGGGATACAGGTCGGATGGATCTGGGTGAAGCAGGGGTTGGCGAAGTAGGCGCCGCGGCGGTGGGCGCACCAGATGGCCGTCGCGTTGGAGTTCTTCGCGTTGGTGGAGAGGTGGAAGACGTTGCCGTAGCCGCCGGTGGCGAGGACCACCGCGTCGGCGACATGCGCGGAGATCTCGCCGGTGAGCAGATCGCGGGCGACGATGCCGCGGGCGCGTCCGCCGATCACGATCAGGTCGAGCATCTCGGTACGGGCGTGCATCTCGACGTTGCCGGCGGCGATCTGCCGGGACAGTGCCTGGTAGGCGCCGAGGAGGAGTTGCTGGCCGGTCTGCCCGCGGGCGTAGAAGGTGCGCTGTACCTGGACGCCGCCGAAGGAGCGGGTGTCGAGCAGCCCGCCGTACTCGCGGGCGAAGGGGACGCCCTGGGCCACGCACTGGTCGATGATCTGCACGGAGATCTCGGCGAGGCGGTGGACGTTGGACTCGCGGGCGCGGAAGTCGCCGCCCTTCACGGTGTCGTGGAAGAGCCGGTACACGCTGTCGCCGTCGTTGCGGTAGTTCTTCGCCGCGTTGATCCCGCCCTGCGCGGCGATGGAGTGGGCGCGGCGCGGGGAGTCCTGGTAGCAGAACTGGATGACGTGGTAGCCCTGTTCGGCGAGGGTGGCCCCGGCGGAGCCACCGGCCAGACCGGTGCCGACCACGATCACGGTGTGCCTGCGGCGGTTGGCGGGGTTGACCAGCTTCGCCCGGAACTGCCTGGTGCTCCAGCGCTCGGCGATCGGGCCCTCGGGCTCCCCGGTGTCGGACAAGGGGGCGCCGACGGTGTAGTCGGTGTAGCCGCCGGCGCTCTGCGCGGCGGGGTCGGTACGGTCGGCCATCAGCTCACTGCTCCGGTCATGACGGCGACGGGCACGGTGACGAAGCCCGCGAAGAGGACGGAAGCCAGCACCCAGCTGGCGGCCTTGAGGACCGGGCCGCTGCGGGGGCCGTTGGCGCCGAGGCTCTGTGCGGCGCTCCACAGGCCGTGGCGGATGTGCAGGCCCAGCGCCGCCATCGCCACGAGGTAGATCACGTTCGCCCACCAGTTCCGGAAGTCGGCCACGACGTTCTCGTACGGGCGGTCCGGATCGCCGAGCGGGTTCACCGTCCCGGTGGTGAGGTCGAGGAGGTGCCACAGGACGAACAGCCCGAGGATGACGCCGCCCCAGCGCATCGTGCGGGTCGCGAAGGCGGGGCCGGGCGGCGGGCGGTGGGCGTGGCCCCGGCCGCGTGCCGTGGCGGCCCGGCGGCTGAGCTGGTACGCGGAGACCGCGTGCAGCACGAGACACGCGGCCAGGGCGGTGCGCTGGAGCCACAGGTACCACGTGCGGTGCAGGACGGGCTCACCGATCGTGCGCAGCCACGCCGCGTAGGAGTTGAACTCCGTGGCGCCGAAGAAGATCTTCAGATTGCCCAGCATGTGGGCGACGAGGAACACCAGCATGATCACGCCGGTCACCGCCATCACGGCCTTCTTGCCGAGGGTGGAGGACCACAGCGTGCGGAGGGTCGACGGCCGGGCCGTCGGAGTCGCGACTGTCACGCGAGAGAACGTAGAGGCGGCGACCGCGACAGGTAAAAGACATAAACTTGGTCGTTTCGATAGCCCAATCCTATCGATCGGCTACGAGACAGCCCTTAAGGTCGGAGACCGTGCAGTTCCAGCAGCTCAGCTACTTCCTCGCGGTCGCCGAGACCCGCCACTTCACCCGCGCCGCCCAGCAGGTGCACGTCGCACAGCCCTCGCTCTCCCAGCAGATCCGGGCGCTGGAGCGGGAGCTGGGCGCCGACCTCTTCCACCGGGCGCGCGGCAACATCACCCTCACCGACGCCGGTGAGGCGCTGCTCCCGCTGGCCCGGCGCATCCTCGCCGACACCGAACGTGCCCGGGCCGAGGTCCAGGACGTCGCGGGGCTGCGGCGCGGCCGGGTCCGCCTCGGCGCCACGCCCAGCCTGTGCACCGGGCTGCTGCCGCAGGTCCTGCGTGCCTACCACCAACGGCATCCGGGGATCAGCCTCCAGATCGAGGAGGGCGGCTCCCGCGACCTGGTCGGCCACCTCGCCACCGGCAGCCTGGACCTGGCCCTGATCATCCTGCCGCTCCAGGACCACGACCCCGCCCTGGCCACCACCGAACTCCTCGGCGAGGAGCTGGTGGTGGCCTCCGCGCTGAACGCCCCGCCGCCGGGCACACCGTGGATCGAGGTCGCGGACCTGCGCGACCGGCCGCTGGTGATGTTCCGGCACGGCTACGACCTGCGCGAGATGACCATGGCCGCCTGCCGCGCCGAGGGCTTCGAGCCGCACTTCGTGGTGGAGGGCGGTGAGATGGACGCCGTGCTCGGCATGGTGGAGGCCGGACTGGGCGCGGCCGTGCTGCCCGCCATGGTCGCCGGCCGACGACCGCTGCGGGTCACCCCCTTCGCCCCACCGGGCCTGCGCCGCACGATCGGCCTCGCGCACCGCAAGGACGTCCAGCCGCCCCGGGCCGCGCGGGAGCTGCGGAGCGTCCTGACGGAGTACCTGGCACAGGCGGCCCGCGCCGGGACGCTGCCGCCGGGCACCCGTCCGGTCTGAGCCCGGGGAGACCTCCGGCACCGCCCGCGTGGCCTCCGGCGCCCAAGGGCCCGCACCGCGCTGCGGTGGCCGCGCCGTCCACAGGGCGCAAACATGGGCGTGCGGGGCGCGCGGCCCCGCGAACGCGCCGGTGTGGCACAGGGGCGGAGGGACGGACATGAACGGCGAGGACGCGACGCACGACGCGGGCGGCCGGAACGCCCCCTCCGAGGCGGGTGGCGGCCTGGGGGAGCGTGACCGGCTCGCCGTCTACCGGGGCAAACGGCACTTCGACCGCACCGGGGAACCACGCGGCGAACCGGGCGCCCCGGGGGACGCGCCCTGCTTCGTCGTCCAGATCCACGACGCCCGCCGGATGCACTTCGACTTCCGGCTGGAGGTCGACGGCGTACTGAAATCGTGGTCCGTGCCCAAGGGGCCGTCCGCCGACCCGCGCGACAAGCGTCTCGCGGTCCCCACCGAGGACCATCCGCTGGAGTACCGGGAGTTCGAGGGCGTCATCGCCCGCGGCGAGTACGGCGCGGGTACCGTCATCGTCTGGGACCAGGGCACCTACCGCCCGCTCCCCGGCAAGCGCCGCGATCACGAGGTCAGCTTCGCCGAGGCGCTGGCGCGGGGCCACGCCTCCTTCTGGCTCGACGGCGCCAAACTGCACGGTGGCTACGCCCTCACCCGCTTCCGCACCGGGGAAGAAGCGGGCGACCGCGAGTCCTGGCTGCTGGTCAAGGAGAACGACACCCGCGCGGCCGCCCACGGCGCCCCCGACCCGCTGCGCGCCCGTTCCGTACGCAGCGGCCGCACCCTCGGACAGGTGGCCGCGGACGCCCGGGACGCACCGCCGCAGGATTCCTGAACGGCCGCCGGGACGGTTATCCGGCCGGGGTTCCCGCGGCCCGCCGGCCTGAAGCGCTCACGGTGGCGCCCCCGTGCGCAGCGGTCCGCCCCTCAGCCCGTCGTGGCCTCCTCGCCGCTCTCCGGGCACAGGTGCACCGCCGCCTCCTCGGCGGACGCCGCCCCGCCGTCGATCCCGACATCGTGCGCGACGACGTCGTTGCGGTGGCGCGGGAACCCCTCCTCGGCGGTCATCAGCCGCCCGGCGCGCTCCTCGCCGACCTGGTCGTCCACCGGCTCCCCGTCGCCGTCCACCTTGTCCCCGATGCCGTCCCCGTCCGGCTCCCACACCTCCGGGACCTCTTCCGAAAGCCGCTGCTCCAGGGATTCGCCGTCGAACTGCTCCCGCGCCGTGGTGCCGCGATTCACCGCGAGCGGACGCTCGGGCGGTGAATATCCCTCGTCCAGGATCTGGTCGAGATCCGGCTCACCGAGAGCGTCCTCCATATCCAGGTCATCGGGATTGTCCTGCGGATCGGAAGCGGACGGCTGATAGACCTCGTCCCCCATCGTGTTGTCGGGCATGTCCGCTCTCCTTCTCCGGATGCGAGGGTTTCTCACCCTGCTTTCTCATGCTGCGGTGCCGGAACCCCGCAGAATACTGATGACTTCCGCGTCCTGCACCTGGTCGAAATCGAGATACCACTCGCCCACAGCGTGGAAATTCCGCGGCTGATGGACACACTCCACATCGTCCGCCTCCTCGCGCAGCGCCGCAGCCGCAGCGGCGTCACCGACCGGCACCGCCAGCACCAGCCGCGCCGGCTCCAGCCGCCGCAGATACCGCAGCGCGGCGCGCGCCGTCCCGCCCGTCGCCAGCCCGTCGTCGACCAGCAGCACCGCCCGGCCCGCCACTTCGGCCGCCCCGAGCGGCGGACGGCCCGCCCGGTACATCTCCTCCCGGCGGCGCAGCTCCGCGCGCTCCCGTTCCACGTCCCCGGCCAACTGCTCGGCGGTCAGCCCGAGCGCCGCCAGCGCGCCCTCGTCGAACACCGGGGGATCCTCGCCGACCAGCGCCCCCACCCCGACCTCGGGTCGCCCCGGCACCCCGATCTTCCGCGCCACCAGCACCTCCAGCGGCGCCCCCAGCGCTCGCGCCACCACCGCCGCCACCGGGACACCGCCCCGCGGCAGCGCCACCACCAGCGGGGCGGTGAGGGCGCCGGTGCGCACCAGCTCCAGACAGCGGGTCGCCAACGCCTCCCCGGCATGCCGACGGTCGAAATACCGCATACCCTGCCCTCCCCATGCGCCCGGCGCCTCATCCGATCCGGTCACGCTCAGCCCCGCCGCTTTTCCGTGCCGAGGCCGAGGGATTGCGCGATGCTCTGCACATTCGGATACGTGCCCTCGGACGGCAGTTTTTCGGCGAGGGACACCAGACGGTCCGGAGCATGGTCCCGGCGCAGCTTGTCGACCACCGACGGCTTGTCCGCCGGATAAATGCTCCGACCGAGATGGCGTGCGATGTCGGAACGGATACCGACGTCCTCCTCGGTCATTCCCCGCGGCGTACCCCCGCGGAATGCGCTGTCGGGTGCCTGCGCCACCTCCGGCTGATCCTCACCCGCGGGCTGGAGTTCCCGGTCCTCCGCGGCGCGCAGCGACCGGTCGGCCGTCATCTCCGCCCGCAGTTCCTTTTTCATCATCTCGTCCCGAGCGGGCCCGATCTTGTCCGCACCGTGCTCCATGACCATGTCTTCCTCCAGGTGACGCCGTACAGGGGGCGGACGGCGGGGCACGCCGCCCCGCCGGACCCGCCCCCTGAACGGCGATCCGCTCCGACCATCCGCTCGCCTTTCACGGCTGCGGACGGAAACCGCGTCCCGTGCTTCCTCCCGGGAAATTCACCGCCCGCCGTCATCCAATTCATTGACCAGAGTCGCGCAGAACGCTTTCAAATCATCCGGTTTACGGCTGGTGACCAACGTATTCTTGCCACTGGTACAGATCTTCACCCGCTCATCGACCCAGGACCCGCCCGCATTACGGATGTCCGTCGCCAGACTCGGCCAGGACGTGAGCGTGCGCCCCCGCACCACATCCGCCTCGATCAGCATCCACGGCGCATGGCAGATCGCCGCCACCGGCTTTCCGGCGTCGAAGAACCCACGGGTGAAGTCGACCGCCCGCCGGTCGAGCCGCAACGCGTCCGGATTCGCCACCCCGCCCGGCAACACCAGCGCGCCGTAATCCGTCACCTGCGCCTCGTCCAGGGTGCGATTCACGGTGAACGTGTCGGCCTTGTCCAAATGATGGAAAGCCTGTACCGATCCGCCCGACGGCGACACCAGATGCGGCACCGCGCCGGCATCCACCACCGCCTGCCACGGCTCCGTCAACTCAACCTGCTCCACGCCCTCGGAGGCCACCAGAAACGCGATCTGCATGTCGTCCGCCCTCTCGTCGCGATGTCGCCGGATCTGTCGAATGCCTGGTTCCATGAAATTCCTGACGTGCGCTGTCCCGCCTCGGATCCCCTCTCCGTGATCCCCCGCTTTTCTTCCGAGTCCCGAATGCACATCTCTCCCGAACGTGCATGGACGAGATTCCTCCCCCTTTCCGGGTGCGTTGTGTGCGCGGTGCACCGCACGGCGTTCCGGAAATCGGGAGGCGGCTGCCCGCCGAAATCCCGGAAGGGGAGGCGGCGCCGCGCTACGGGCCCCGCCACACCGGGCGCCCGCGCCGGGATCGCGCGCCCCCCCCGTCACCCGTACGCTCCCCGGACTCCTCCATCGCACTCCCGATACGACGAGATCGCATCCCGGCGACGGACTCCCCGGCCCGTACAGGGCCGATGCCCCGCCCGGCCCGCGCGAGCGCGCCGGGCACCCGGCGCAGGCGTACCGTCGGAGAGGGGCCGCCTCGCCCTGGAGTGAACACGGCCGCCCGGCCACGCGCCCGGGCCTCGGCCACCCGCCCGCCGCACCGTTTCCGAGTGCACCACGCCGACCCGGCGGAGTGCTCACCGCGTGGCCTGCGAAAGGGAGATGTCCACCATGTCGGCCGCTGAGCACCGCGCATCCGCCACCGCCCCCACCGTCCCCGCGCACGGCGCGCCCTGCTGGGTCAACCTGATGACCCGCGACCTGCGCTCCACCCAGGACTTCTACACGGAGGTCCTCGGCTGGAAGTTCCGGCAGGGCAGCCTCGGCGACGAGTTCTGCGTGGCGCTGGACGACGGCCGCCCCGTCGCCGGAATCGCCCAACTCACCCAGCGCCTGCGCGCCACCACGGCCTGGACCCCGTACTTCGCCGTCGACAGCGCCGACGACGTCGCCGCCCGCGTCCGCGAACGCGGCGCCACCGTCGCCGTCGGCCCCCTCGAATTCGGCACCGGACGCGCCGCCCTCGCCTCCGACCGCGACGGCGCCGTCTTCGGCTTCTGGGAGGGCCAGGCCCTGCGCTGGGCGGTCGGCCGCGCCAACGCCCCCGCCTGCCTGGAACTCCGCACCCGCGACGCCTTCGCCGCCGCCATCTTCTACGCCGAGATCTTCGACTGGGCCACCCAGCGCCCCGGCGGCTGCGACGTCACCTACGAGGACGAGCAGGTCATCGTCCGCCAGGACCGGCACATCGTCGCCACGCTCCGGGGCGGCGGTGTGGAGGAGGCCCCCGACCCGCATCTGCGCCCCCGGTGGCACGTCCACTTCCAGGTACGCGACCTGCAGTCCGTCATCTCCGCGGCCGTCGCCGCCGGCGGAACGGTCATGTCACCGGCGCCGCAGACCGGCCGCCCCGGCGGACGCTCCATGATCTGCGACCCGCACGGCGCCCTCTTCACGGTCACGGACACCCCGGAGAACGACTGATTTTCCGGAGCCGGATCCCGTAGGGGACCGTCGCCTTCCTTACGGGCAGAGCGTCTGCGGGAACGACCGACCCGGAGACGCACCTGTACCGGCGGACGGCTGTGCCCGCCCCTCCGCAGGGGGCGGGCACAGCCGCACGGTGGGTCTCCTCCCGAGGGCGAACACCTGGCTTCCCTCAGGGATATGGCGGGGTCGGCTCCCGCGCTCCGGCAGCCTCACAGGGACGGATGGATGTCCCCGCTCCGCATGCCGCTCTCCTGCTCACTGCGGCTCTGCAGCTTCCGGGCCTTCTCCTTGAGCCGGTCGCGTTCGGCGGGGTCGCGGGTGTGCTGGGCCCGGTCCTCCAACTGCTGCGCCTTCTCGCGCATCTGCCGGAGCCGGCCACGCACTTCGTCTGCGCTCATGATCACTCCTCGAACGGTCCGTCCGCGCGAACACACGGGTCGGCAACCTTCACCCCCAGCGAATCAGCGCCCGCCCCCATCGGCACCTTGAAGAATCACCCACGGTCACCGAGCCGCCCCGCGGCGCCGTCCCACCGCCGCACACCGCCTGCCACCTGCGGCCGGAACGCTGTCGTCGCGTACCGCCCCCGCCTGCTGCACAGTGGAAGGGACATCACACGGACGAGTGAAGAAGCGCCGCGCTGACGGGCGGAGACACTCCGCGACCCGAGCGTTCGGGCCGAACCGCCCCGAACGCGCGGCCCCGGGCAACGGGAGCCCACGGCCGCACCACGGCCCCGCGGACACCAGCCACCGACCGGAACATCTCGCCACGGACCCGCACCCCGCGGCCACCGGGCGGACCACGGAACGGAAGGCGTGAGGGGAATGACAATCCACACCGGACGCGTCGCCCACCAGGCGCCCACCGGACGCCGGAAGCCGCAGCTCGACCCGGACACCCGCGCCGCCCTGCACCAGCTCGCCACCCTCCCGGACGGCCCCGCCCGCACCCGGCTGCGCGAGGAGATCGTCTGCGCGTGGCTCCCCATGGCCCACCGCCTCGCCCGCCGCTACAGCGGCCGTGGCGAGAGCGACGAGGACCTCCGCCAGGTCGCGGCGCTCGGCCTGCTCAAGGCCATCGACCGCTTCGACCCCGGTGTCGGCACCGCCTTCGGCGCCTTCGCCGTCCCCACCATCATCGGCGAGATCAAACGCCACTTCCGCGACGAACTCTGGGCCGTCCACGTCCCCCGTCGCGCCCAGGAACTCCGCGCCCAGGTCCACCGGGCGCGCCAGGAACTCTCCGTCCGGCCCGGCCATGCCACCATCACCGTCCAGGACGTCGCCGCCCACACCGGGATGCCCTACGAGGACGTCCTCATCGGCCTCGACGCCCAGAAGACCTTCACCGTGCTCTCCCTGGAACGCCCCCTCGGCGGCGAGGACACCCAGCAGACCCTTGGCGACCTGCTCGGCCAGGAGGACCCGGCGCTCGGCCTGGTCGACGACCGGGAAGCCGCCGCCACCGGCCTGCGCACCCTGCCCGAACGCGAGCGCCACATCCTCTACCTGCGGTTCTACCTGGGCCTGACACAGGGCGAGATCGCCGACCGGGTGGGCGTCTCCCAGATGCATGTCTCCCGGCTGCTCCGCCGCTCCTGCGCCTACGTACGGGAGAAGGCCCTCGCCGCGGCCCCGTGACCGGCGTCCGTGAGCGACCGCCGTGCCTGGATCGGGGCCCGGCCCCGAGGGCCGGCGACGTTCCGCGTCCGGCTGTCACGGTGAGTTCCCGCCGTGCCCCCGAATTCCCCCTGGGATTACGGAGGGTGACTATCCGTGATGGCTCCGGGATCTCCCCGATCAGCCCCTGACCTTGCTCGAACACCCTGCCCACACGCGCTACGCGGCGGTAGCGTTCGCCTCATCGACGCCGCAATGCGTCACGCCGCGGCAGCAATGCGCAGCACACACATCGCAGCAACGAAGAAGGGCGGGGGGAGAAGTGCAGGGGCAGGTGCAGGACCGCGGTCGACAGCACGACCGGAGCGCGGGACAGGAAAGAGACGCACAGCACGACCGAGCGGCGGACCGGACGCAGGAACGGTCCCGGCCGGACGCCGGAGCGGAGGCGGGCGCCGCCCGGACGCTCTGGCACCTGACCGAACCGCTGCACGCCGTCACCTACTTCGACGCGACCTGCCGCGGCCTCGGCAAGGCCCTCGGCCTCAAGGGCTTCTGGATGGGCTACTTCGCCGCCCGCACCGCACCCGCGGGCGCCGTGTCCGCCTCAGTGGCCACCGAGCTGCTGGGCCTGTTCGCTCCTGCAATGACGGCCCGTGCCCTCCCGGCCGCCTGGGGCATCGTCGGCCCGGAGCGGGTTCTCGACGCCCGCGCCCGCTGCGCCGCCGACGCCCTGCGGGCCGCCGATCCGGCGATCGAAGCGTCCGTCGCGAAGGTGGCCCCCGCGCTCAGAGCCATGGTCGACGACGCACCGAGAACCGCCCGGCCGCTGTTCGCCGCGAACCAGGCGCTCTGCGACCGCGCCGACCCGGTCGAAGACCTCTGGCAACTGGCCACCGCCCTCCGCGAATTCCGCGGCGACGCCCACCTCGCCGTCCTCGCCGAGCACGGACTCACCGGCTGCGAGCCCCTGGTCCTGGCGGTCGCCTGCGGCCTCGTCCCCGCGGAGACGATGCGCCAGGACCGGGGCTGGACCGAGGAGGAGTGGGCCGCCGCGACGGCCCGCCTGTGCGCGCGGGGCCTGGTCGACAGCGAGGGCGCGGCGACCGCCCGCGGCGCGGCGGAACGGACCGACATCGAGCACCGCACCGACGCCCTCGCGGCCCGCCTGCTCAGACCCCTCACCGCCGCAGGGACCGAACAGCTCCTCCGGGACCTGAAGCCCGTCACCCACCGTGTCCTCGCCGCCAAGCTGCTGCCGTTCCCCAACCCGATAGGTCTGCCGGCCGCCCCGGCACCCAGCAGACACACCGACGGCCGGAGCACAGGCCGGGCGCGCTCGGCCGAGACCGAGGCCGACTGATTCCCTCGGAGCCGGGTACCCGGAACGCGGGCGCCCGTCGCTCCGCCTCGTGGCCGCTGCGCATCGGCCCGGAAGCGGGTTCTGGCAGCCCGCGGACGCGTCACCCCCGGGGCGCGGGCCATGTCCCGCATCGCGGCGGTGAGACAGGCAGCCGGGTGGCCACGCCGAGCGGCGGGGCACGCGCCGTGGTACCCGTCAGAAGGCGCCTCTGCACGGTGGTTCCGATGAGGCTCCAGGGAGGAAGGAGCGACGATGACGACCGAATCAGCCTCCGAACGATCCGGGCCCACGCCCGACAAGCCGGGCCCGGTGCCCAGGGACCCTGAGCCACAAGGACCGATACCGCAGGAACCCGAGCCGGAGGACGAGCCCGGTCCGGAACCCCGGCCGGACGTCGATCCCGACGCCGAACCGCAGGTGCCCGAGCCGCCGGATTGACACGGCCTCGGGCCGGTAGGAACGGGCTGGACCTGCAACGACCGGGCAGAGACGTTCGCGGACCTGCCGGGTCGAGGCGGACGTGTACGGCCCATTCCGGGGTGGACGCGTGCGCACCACCGTGGAGGAGAGGTCTGCCGCCCTGATCGGACGGACGCGGATGCGCCGGCCGGTCCGTGAGACGAAGGCGCTTGGACCGGACGCCCCCATCCGACGCGGCGGTACCCACCCCGCGAGGCCACGTGCCCGCACGCCCGGCGGCCGCCACGGACCGCACTCACCCCGTTACCAACTGTCGCCCGCAATTCCCCGGCCCCACCCCCGACCGACCCAGGAGGCCCGGATGCCCCACCCCATCGACCCTGCCCGTCCCACCGACTCCAGCTCCACGACGCCCGAGGGCTCCACCGGCACCGCGCAGCGCACGGACCCCACCAGAACCTCCGGCGCTCCAGATCCGCCGTCCGCTGCCACCTCCACCCGCAGCGACCTCGTCCCGACCGCCCCCGCCCCTCTCTCACCCACCGACCTGGCGCAGGTGGACGCGCAGTGGCGGGCCGCCAACTACCTCGCGGCCGGGCAGATCTACCTTCAGGGGAATCCGCTGCTCACCGAGCCGTTGCGGCCCGAGCACATCAAGCCCCGGCTGCTCGGGCACTGGGGCACCTCGCCGGGCCTCACCCTCGTCCACACGCACCTCAACCGCGTGATCAAGGCCCGGGAGCTGGACGCCGTCTGCATCTGGGGGCCGGGCCACGGTGGTCCGGCCGTGTTGGCGCAGTCCTGGCTGGACGGTTCGTACTCCGAGATCTATCCGGACGTGAGCCGGGACGCTGCGGGGATGGCGGAGCTGTTCCGGCAGTTCTCCTTCCCCGGGGGCGTGCCCAGCCACGTCGCGCCGGAGACGCCCGGTTCGCTGCACGAGGGCGGTGAGCTGGGATATGCGCTGACGCACGCTTACGGGGCGGCGTTCGACAATCCGGGGCTGGTCGTCGCCTGCGTCATCGGTGACGGCGAGGCGGAGACAGGGCCGCTCGCCGCGTCCTGGCACGCCAACAAGTTTCTCGACCCGGTGCACGACGGCGCCGTCCTGCCGATCCTGCACCTCAACGGCTACAAGATCGCCAATCCGGCCGTCCTCGCCCGCATCCCCGAGGCGGAGCTGGACGCGTTGCTGCGCGGCTACGGCCACGAGCCGTTGTACGTCGAGGGCGACGAACCCGGCCCGGTCCACCACGCGTTGGCCGCCGCCATGGACCACGCCCTCGACCGCATCACCGCGATCCAGCACGCGGCCCGTGCGGACGGCGGCGGAGACCGGCCCCGCTGGCCGATGATCGTGCTCCGTACGCCCAAGGGGTGGACCGGCCCGCGGGACGTCGACGGAGCGCCGGTCGAGGGCACCTGGCGCGCCCATCAGGTGCCGCTCCCCGCCGTCCGCGAGAACCCCGCCCACCTGCGCCAACTGGAGTCCTGGCTCCGGTCCTACCGTCCCGGCGAGCTGTTCGACGAGGACGGGCGCCCGCGTCCGGAGGTGCTGGCGCACGTCCCGGAGGGCGACCGCCGCCTCGGCGCCTCCCCGCACGCCAACGGTGGACTTCTCCTGCGTGACCTGCCGATTCCGCCGCTGGAGGAGTACGCCGTCGACGTCGAGGCCCCGGGACGGCGGACGCACGAGCCGACGCGCGTCCTCGGCGAACTCCTCGAAGGCGTGATGGCGGCGACGGCCGTGCGCCGCGACTTCCGCGTCGTCGGCCCGGGCGAGACCGCGTCCAACCGTCTCCAGGCGCTCTACGGCGCGACCGCCAAGGCGTGGCAGGCACAAACGCTGCCGACCGATGAGCATTTGGCGCGCGACGGCCGGGTCATGGAGGTGCTGTCGGAGCATCTGTGCCAGGGATGGCTGGAGGGCTATCTGCTGACCGGCAGGCACGGACTGTTCGCGAGCTACGAGGCGTTCGCGCACATCGTGGACTCGATGGTCAACCAGCACATCAAATGGCTGCGCACCGCCCGCCGGCTGCCCTGGCGCCGCCCCGTCGCCTCGCTGAACTACCTGCTCAGCTCGCATGTCTGGCGTCAGGACCACAACGGTTTCTCCCACCAGGACCCCGGTTTCGTCGACCATGTGCTGAACAAGAGCCCCGAGGTCGTCCGGGTGTATCTCCCGCCGGACGCCAACACACTCCTCTCGGTCGCGGACCACGCCCTGCGCTCCCGCGACTACGTCAATGTGATCGTGGCGGGCAAGCAGCCGACGTTCGACTGGCTGACGCTGGAGGAGGCCCGGGCGCACTGCGCGCGGGGCGTCGGCGTCTGGGAGTGGGCCGGGACGGAGGACGGCAGCCGCGAGCCCGATGTGGTGCTGGCCTGCGCGGGCGATGTGCCCACCCAGGAGACCCTGGCCGCGGCCTGGCTGCTCCGCCGCCACCTGCCCGACCTGGCGGTCCGTGTCGTCAATGTCGTCGATCCGGCACGGCTGCTGCCGCGCGACGCGCATCCGCACGGGATGCCGGACGCCGAGTACGACGCGGTCTTCACCCGCGACCGACCGGTGATCTTCGCGTACCACGGCTACCCCTGGCTGATCCACCGGCTGACGTACCGGCGGACCGGACACGAGCATCTTCATGTGCGCGGCTATCAGGAGGAGGGCACGACGACCACACCGTTCGACATGGTGGTCCGCAACGACCTCGACCGGTTCCGGCTGGTCATGGACGTCGTGGACCGCGTACCAGGGCTCGGCGTCCGCGCCGTCGCGGTACGCCAGGCGATGGCCGACGCCCGCACCCGCCACCATGCCTGGACCCGCCGCCACGGCACGGATCTGCCGGAGGTCGCCGACTGGACCTGGGACGAGGAGGGCACGTGAGGGCACCGCCCCGTACCGGTGGCCGCGCCGTCGGCTCACCCGCCACAGGCGTCCCGTACGTCATCGACCACATGGGCATCGAGGGCCGCCCGGACGAGGGCGGCGGCGAACGCGGCGAGGTCCTCGTCCGGGACGAGCGCGGCCAGCCGGTCGGGATCCTGGGGGAGTCCGAGCCGTTCGGCGCCCTGCAGGGCCTTGGCGTCGAGGAACGGCGCGAGGGCGGGCCACACCCCTTGGACCTCGCGGAGGAAGATCGCAGCTCCGGCCGGACCGATGCCGGGGACCTCCTGCAACGCCTCGCTCAGCGCGGAGCGGTCGCCACCGGCCGCGTCCCGCATCCGCCGCAGGTCGCCGCCGCACGAGTCGGTCAGCAGCGTCGCGCCGGAGCCGAGCTGGGTGGCCGTCCGCTCGTCGTAGCGCCGGTAGCCGCCCTCGCCCAGGGCGTCGACGCGCTGCTGCCAGGTGGCCTCGGCCATCGACCGGGGCGTCCGCATCCCGGCGGCGAACAGCGCACGGGCCGCCGCCACCGCGACCGAGGCCCGGATCCGGGCGCTGAGCAGCAACGCCAGCACCAGGAGCTGATAGAGCGGTTGCGGGGTGTCCCGCAGCCGGATGCCCGCCTCCGCCGCATAGGTCGTACCGTGCCGGTCCAGCAGGACCCCGGCCACGTCCCGATCGCGCTTCCGGCTCATGCCTGCACCTCCGGTTCCCTCGGCGTGCACGGGTGGCTGCCCCTCTCCGTTGTCTCACGGGTGGCCGGGACGGCGCGCGGGGAGCTATGGAGTGGCTGGTCCGGGGAATTGGGCCCCGGGCGACGACCCTGGAACTACGATGCTCCTCGTACAATGAGGGCCGGTGGGGCACCGGCCCGCCGTTCACCGCCACCGCATGTCAGGAGCCGCCATGCCGACCGAGACGCCGTCCGCCGGCACCGCGACCGGCACGCGCGCACTGGAGCATCCGCGCCGCGAGGACATCCGCCTCGCCGAGGTGCTGCACGCCCTCGCCGACCCGATGCGGCTGCGGATCGTCTGCCGTCTCGCGGCCGCCCGCACCGAGCTGAACTGCGCGGACATCGAGCTGCCGGTGAGCCGCTCCACCTGCACCCACCACTTCCGCGTCCTGCGCGAGAACGGCGTCATCCAGCAGATCTACCGGGGCACGGCGAAGATGAACGCCCTGCGTACGGAGGACCTCGACGCGCTCTTCCCCGGCCTGATCGAGGGCGTGCTGCGCGCGGCCGCACTCCAGGCCGACCGGCTCGGCGAGGACTGACCGGGCGGACCGCCGCAGGAGTGGTGACCGTCCCGGCCCGGCCCTGGGAAGGCGGCAGGTGGCGGGCCTCCGGGCAGGTGAGTCGTACTCCGCCGGTGAAGTGAGCTGCGCTATCGGTGTAGTCCCGGTGCGATGAGCGTGCCGCGGGGCTGGGCCGGGCGGGGCGGGCGCTAGGTTTCCTCCGTGTCGGAAAGCGACTTTTATACCGTTAGTGAACGATATGAAGCTCAGGATGCGAGGGCCGACTGGCCCGCCTGGGAACTGCGCGGACACGGCTCGGCCGCGCCGCCCCGCAGGGGCGCGGACGACCCCCCGGAGGGGGATCACCCCCGGGAAACGGCCGATGCGCCGTCCCGGCCGGACCCGCTGGAGCCCTGGGTGAGTGCGCGGCTGACGTTCCCCGACGGCGCCCGGATCGATGTGCTGGTCACCGTGGAGGACGACGGCATCACCGTGGAGGACCTGCGGGCCGACCCGCCGTTGCCGCTCAGCGGGCTCGCCACCCTCGCCCACTGGATCGAGGGCCCGCTCGACGACGCCTGCCGCATCGCCACCGGCCGCACCCGCAGACCCCGCCCCGTCCCGGCACCCACCGCCGACCCGTCGGCCGTGTCCGGACCACTAAGCGGTGGTGCGCGGGGGAGCGGCGGTTCGGGCCGGGCCGGGGCGTGCGGTGTCGCGTCCTCCGCCGAGGGTGAGCCGGAGACGGGCGGCGCTGCGCCGTCCACCGGGCCCGACGCGCATCCCGCCGTCACGGGACGAGCGGCGGAGACGGTGCCGGATCCCACCGCTGAGCCGGCGGCAGCGCAATCGGCGGAGCGAGCGGCGGAGACGGTGCCGGATCCGGCAGCCGGTCCGACAACCGACCCGATGACCGACCCGACGACCGACCTGGCGACGCCCCCGGCGGCGGAATCGGAGGCGACCCTCACGGCAGCCCCCGCCACCGAACCGGCCGCGACCCTCGAACCGACCGCCACCGCCGAACCGCCAGCCGCTCCCGCTCCGGCTCCGGCCCGGACCGCCGACCTGCACCCCGACCCGACCGTCGTCCCGACCGCCGATCCGGCCCCGGAACCATCCGCCGCGCCGGGCCCCGACATCCCCGGCCCCGACATCCCGGCCCCCGACTCCACCGGCACGTCCGCCGACCCATCCGACGCCCCGGCCGCCGACCGGCCCACCGTGCCGGAAGGGCGGGTGCTACGGGGCCGCAGCGGCGACCGGAGCAAGGCGGTGGCGGACGCGTACCGGTCGGCGCAGCGAGACGGGCGGGACCCGGTGGAAGCCGTGATGAGCGCGACCGGCCGCGGGCGGCGCCGCGCCCTGCGGCTGATCGCCGGGGCGCGCGACGCGGGCCTGTTGTCGCCCCGGCACCACAAGCGCCAGGGGTGACCACTCACGCTTGGCGGCCGTGAGCGGCGCAGGCGCCCTACGGGAAGAGAGCGCGCCGGGGGAGGGGCCTGAGAAGTGCCTCGGGTCCGGGAGGGCCACCACTCAGGGCTGCCCTTACGGGTCGGTCTTACGAGTCGCCCCGCCCCGCACCCCGCGGCGCGGCCGTACGCGGTTCCGTCACAGAGGCTTCCGCAGGGTTCTCCGCCGGAGGGTCGTCCGCGGGCGGGAACCCCGACCGCCGGTCGAGTCCGTACCGCTGGAAGAGTTCCGCGCGCAGGCGGGGGAGCGGGGTGGGGGCACCGGGCAGGAGGAGGGGGACGACCGCACCCATCAGGAGGGCGCGGAGCAGGGGGTAGTCGGTGTCCGGGTCGGTGGAACCGTAGGCGATGACGGTTTCCCGCAGCAGATGGGCGAGCCGTTGCTGCTCGGGGCATTGGATGAAGCCGTCGGCGGTGAGGATGCCCGCCATGTGGGTGCGCATCAGCAGCGGGTGGTCGCGGGTGAGGCCCAGGATCGCGTCGATGGCGCGGGCCATCAGCTCGCGGCCGGCGTCCGGGCCCTCGGGGCGCGGTGCGCGCTCCAGGGCCTCCTGAAGGGTGAGGTGCATCAGGCGGTGCACGGCCGACTGCAGAAGCTGGCGCTTGCCGGGGAAGTAGTACGAGACCAGACCGCGTGCGGTGCCTGCCCGGAGGGCGATGTCGCCGAGGGTGGTGGCGTCGTAGCCGCGCTCGCCCACGAGGTCGACCGTCGCCTGCAGCAGCCGCTCGCGGGAGCGCCGACGGAGTTCTTCGTTGACCGATGCGCTGCGAGGGGACATGCTGTAACTCCTGCGTTGGCTGGCTAGCAACCAGTATACTCAGGGCAAGTCGGATGCCCGCCTTTTCAGGTGCGAATTCCGGCCGCTTCGGCTGGTTCGGACGACGCGGGGGATCGTCCGAACCAGTCCGTGGCAGCGCCCGTGCGCAGCGTTCGAGCGAGGAATCGCAAGGACGCGGCGTACGGGCGCTGTCGCATTGTGGATCTTCGTCGGCCCGCGCCGTGCATTCCTCGGCCCGCGCGGTGTTTGCTCCCTGCTTCTTCGTAAACCTCCTGGATGGCTGAAAAAATTGCGGTAACGACCGCGATGTGGCCGGTGGTTGGCATGGGGGCCGAGTGGCGTACGGGGTGCGGCGGAACGGGTGGCGGGCGCCGCGGTTGCCGTACGGCCGTGGTGATAAATGGGTATATTCGCGTCGATATGCTTCCAGTTCCTCAGCCACCGGGCCGGGCCGGTCTCCGTCCGAGGCGTGTGTGGCGATCCGGCGGGTGACGGGCAGCGCATGCGCAAGAACGGGCACCGGGCACCGGGCTCCGCACCACCGCGGGCCCTGCGCCTCCCTTGGAACGTGCGGAGCCTCGCGGGCCGGCTGATGCTGATCCAACTGGTGCTGGTGGTGGTCCTCGTGGCCATCGCCGCGCTGGCACTCGTCCTCCAGTCGCGCAACGCCAGCACCCGCGACGCCCAGCACCGCACCCGGGCCGTCGCCGAGGCACTCGCCCGCGCACCCGGCACCGCACAGGCGCTCGACGGCAAGGACCCCACCGCGGAACTGCAGCCGCGCGCCGAGGCGATCCGGGAGTCCGCCGACATCGACTTCGTCGTCCTCCTCAACCCCGAGGGCGTCCGCTACACCGACCCCGACCCGTCGCTCATCGGCCGGCACGCCGACCCGATGTACCGGGAAGCCCTCGACCAGGGCGCCTTCACCCGCACCATCCCCGGTGTCCGCGGCATCACCGTCACCTCCGTCGTCCCGGTCGAGCGCGGCAACGGTTCGATCGCCGGGCTGGCCGTGGCCGGTGTCACCGTCAAACGGGCGCAGAACACCACCGCCGGGGAGCTCCCCGCCCTCCTCGGGAGCGCCGCGGGCGTCCTGGTGCTGTCCACCATCGGGACCCTCCTCGTCGGCCGCCGCCTGCGCCGCCAGACCCACGGCCTGGGCCCCGCCGAGATGACGCGGATGTACGAACACCACGACGCGGTGCTGCACGCCGTCCGCGAGGGCGTGCTGATCGTCGACGCCGAGGGGCGGCTGCTGCTCACCAACGACGAGGCGCGGCGGCTGCTGGACCTGGCGCCGGACGCCGAGGGGCGGCCGGTGGCCGAACTGGACCTGGAGCCGTCCGTCGCCGCGCTGCTCACCGACCGCCGCGCCGTGTCGGACGCCGTCCGGCCCTCGGGCGACCGGCTGCTGGTCATCAACGTCCGCCTCACCGACGGCCCGGGCTCCTCGGCGAGCAGCGTCGCGACGCTCCGCGACACCACCGAACTGCAGGCGGTCACCGGCCGCGCCGAGGCCGCCCGGGAACGGCTGCGGCTGCTGCACGACGCCGGCGCCCGGGTCGGCACCACCCTCGACGTGCGGCGCACCGCCCGCGAGATGACCGATGTCGCCGTCCCGCGCTTCGCCGACGTCGCCACCATCGACCTCGCCGACCCCGTTCTGCGCGGCGACGAACCGGACACCTCCGGCCACCCGCTGCGCCGGACCGCCGTCACCGCGGTGCCCGAGGGGACCGGGCCGGACGGCGGCAGCGCGATCTTTCCCGTCGGCGAGCCGGTCACCGCGGTGCGGCCCGCCGCGCACGCCCGGGCGCTCGCCGAAGGCGAACCGGTCCTCGTCGCCGATCTGTCCGAGGTGCCGGAGCTGGCCGGCGGGCCGGAGCGGACCGGTGCCTCCGCGGAGGGGACCATCCGGCCCGCGGACGCCGGGCGGGCCGAGCGGATCCGTGCCCTCGGCCTGGTCTCGCTGATCAGCGTGCCGGTCCGGGCCCGCGGGCGGGTGCTGGGCCTGGCGGAGTTCTGGCGCACCGCGGCGTCCGGACCGTTCGACGAGGACGATCTGGCGCTCGCCGAGGAGCTGGTCGGACGGACCGCGGTCTGCATCGACAACGCCCGCCGCTACACCCGCGAGCACGCCACCGCCGTCGCCCTCCAGCGCAGCCTGCTGCCCGGCGGGCTCCCCGACCAGGACGCGGTGGACGCCGCCTACCGCTACCTCCCGGCGCAGGCGGCGGGGGTGAGCGGCGACTGGTTCGACGTCATCCCGCTGCCCGGCGCCCGCGTCGCGCTGGTCGTCGGGGACGTCGTCGGCCACGGTCTGCACGCCGCCGCGACCATGGGCCGGCTGCGGACCGCCGTACACAACTTCTCCGCCCTCGACCTGCCGCCCGAAGAACTCCTCGGCTACCTCGACGAACTGGTCGGCCGGATCGACGACAGCGGCGCCGCCGACACCGCCCAGGTCTCCGGCGCGAGCTGCCTCTACGCCGTCTACGACCCGGCGTCCGGCCGCTGCACCCTCGCCACCAACGGGGTCCCCACCCCGGCACTCGTGCTGCCCGACGGCACGGTCAGCTTCCCCGACATCCCCGTCTCGCCGCTGCTCGGCCTGGGCGGCGAACCGTTCGAGACGGCGACGCTGGAACTGCCCGAGGGCAGTCGGCTGGTGCTCTTCACCAAGGGGCTGATCCGCGAGTACGACCGCGACGCCGACGTCGGTCTGGCCGCGCTCCGGGACGTCCTCACCGGGCTGCCCGACGCCGGACCGGAGGAGACCTGCCAGGCGATCCTCGACGCCATGGTGGGACCGCGGCCCGGCGACGACATCACGCTGCTCGTCGCCGCCACCCGCCGCCTCGACTCCGACCACGTCGCCGAATGGGCCGTGGCCAGCGACCCGTCGGCCGTCGCCCCGGTCCGCGCGGAGGTCGCCGGGCGGCTCGGCTCCTGGGGCCTGGCCGACCTGGGCTTCGCCACCGAACTCATCCTCAGCGAACTCGTCACCAACGCCATCCGCTACGCCACCGGCCCGGTCCGCGTACGGCTGCTGCGGGCCCGCAGTCTGATCTGCGAGGTCTCCGACGGCAGCCCCACCGCCCCGCATCTGCGGCGCGCCGCCATGACCGACGAGGGCGGCCGCGGGCTCTACCTGGTGTCGCAGTTCGCCGAACGCTGGGGGACCCGCTACCCCGAGCGCGGCAAGGTGGTGTGGACGGAACAGTCCCTGGAGCCGCCCGCGATGCCCACCGAGGAGCTGAGCGACGAGGATCTGCTCGACCAGTGGGACGACCTCGAATGACCCGGCCCCGCACAGACGTGTGGGGCCCGGACGGACCGGGCCCCACGACGTACGGGCTTCAGCGCGGTGCGGCGGTCAGCGGCCGTCGCCCTGATCGGCGGCGTCCGCCTCGGTGAGCGCCAGCTGCACCACCGTCCGCGGCGCGCGGCGCTGCACCAGCACACCACGGCCCGGCACCCGCTGCTCGGCGCGCTCGCCGCCCAGCACCACGCCCTCCTTCGACTCGCCGGAAAGCACCAGCCCGGAGGCGCCCAGCTCCCGCGCCCGGGTCAGCATCGGATCGGTCATCGCGGTCCGCGCGAACCCCGACACCCGGCGCGCCGTCACCAGATGGAAGCCCAGCTCACGGGCTTGCGGCAGATAGTCCACCAGCGGCGCCAGCGGCGACTGCCGCCCGTTGGCGACGAGGTCGTAGTCGTCGACGACGACATACAGCTCCGGCCCCTCCCACCAGTCGCGGTCGCGCAGCTGCTGGTGGGTGACGTCGGCCGGCGGCATCCGCTCGGCCAGCTTCTCGGCGACCTGCTCCGCGTAGAAGGCGGCGGCGGTGGCGTCGCCCGCGTACGCACCGAGGTGCTCGTCGGGGACGATGCCGAGCAGCGAACGCCGGTAGTCGACGACGATGAAACGGGCCTCCCAGGCGGAGTACCGCTCGGCCATCCCCGTCAGCCAGCTGCGCAGGAACGCGGACTTGCCGGAGCCGGAGTCGCCGAACACCAGGAAGTGCGGGTCCGCGTCGGTCAGCTCCAGGTGGACGGGGAGCAGATCCTGCTCGGCCACACCGATCGCCACACCCGCCGACGGGCGGTCGGACGCGGCGGGCAGCGCCGCCAGCTCGGGGCGGGCGATCCGCTCCGGCAGCATCCGGATCGGCGGCGCCGCGGCCGTCGGCCAGGAGTCGGCGATCTTGGTGAGGGCGTCCTGCTGCGCATCGGCAAGACCGTCGAGGGTGTCCATCCCGTCCAGCCGCGGCAGCGCCACCTGGAACTGCACACCACCGGGGGCCAGACCGCGGCCCGGGGCGGTCGCGGAGGCGAAGCGGCGCGCCGCACGGCGGTCGATCTCCGACTCGGCGGGGTCGTTGAGCCGCAGTTCGAGGCGTGCGGCGATGCTGTCGCGCAGCGCCATCCGCAGATCCGCCCAGCGGTTGGCGGTCAGCACCAGGTGGATGCCGACGCCCAGACCGCGCGCCGCGATGTCCAGGACGGCGGCGTCGATCTCGATCCGGTCGAGCAGTTCGCCGCGGATCCCGGCCCAGTTGTCGAGCAGCAGGAAGATGTCGGCGCTGCGGACACCGTCGGGCAGCTCCCCGGCCGCGCGGCGGCGCCGGAACTCCTCGGCGGAGTCGATACCCAGCTCCCGGAAGAGCTGCTCCCGCTCGGTCAGCAGCTGGACCACCTCGGCCAGCGCACGCTGCACCCGCTCCACGTCGTGCCGGCCGACCACGCCGCTGACGTGCGGCGCCCGGTCGAACGGCTGGAGTGCGCCGCCGCCGAAGTCGACACAGAGGAACTGGATCTCGTCGGGTGAGTGGGTCGCCATCGCGGAGAGCATGAGGGTGCGCAGGAACATGCTCTTGCCGGACTGGGGCGCGCCGATGAGGGCGAGATGCCCGTATTCGTGGGCGAAGTCCGGGACGACGGGGTGCTGTTGCTGCATCACCGGGATGTCCGCGACACCGACGGGCACCTTCAGCGTGCCGTGCTCCGGCCACCACTGGGCGCGCAGCCCCGGACCGTCCGGTGACGCGGCGAGCGGGCCGGTGAGCGCGTCCAGCGGCAGCGCCCGCGGCAGCGGCGGCAGCCACACCTGGTGGACGGCCTGACCGGACCGGAGCAACCGCTCGACCAGCACCTGCATCTCGGTGGGGCCGGTGAGCAGCGGACGGGGGCGCCGCTCGGGCTCGGGCGCCGGTTCCGCGTCCGGGTCCGGCGCACGGCGCAGCCCGAACGGCACCGGCGCCGCGGACACCGGGCTCTCCACGGCGTCCCGCTCCTCGGCGCTCTCGTGCGGCCCGGAGACATGGGCGACACGGAACCGCTCGTACACCGAGTCGGCGACCTTGAGGTACGCGGAGCCGGGGATGGGCGGCAGCTGGTAGGCGTCGGGGGTGCCGATGACGGCGCGGGACTCGGCGGCGGAGAACGTCCGCAGGCAGATCCGGTACGAGAGGTTGGACTCCAGACCACGCAGCTTGCCCTCCTCCAGCCGCTGGGTGGCGAGCAGCAGGTGGATGCCGAGGCTTCGGCCGACGCGGCCGATCTGCACGAACAGATCGATGAAGTCGGGGCGGCTGGAGAGCAGCTCACCGAACTCGTCGACGATGACGAGGAGATACGGCAGCGGCTCCAGCGGCTGCCCGTCCGGACCGGTCTGCCCGGCGGCCCGGCGCAGCTGGTACTCGCGGACGTTGTCGAGATTCCCGGCGTCCCGCAGCAGCTTCTGCCGCCGCTGCTGCTCACCCTGGAGGGCGTCACGGACCCGGTCGACCAGGGCCAGATCGTCCACCAGGTTGGTGATCAGACCGGCGACGTGCGGGAGTTCGGTGACGCCCGCGAAGGTCGCACCGCCCTTGAAGTCGACGAGGACGAAGCTGAGGATGTCCGGCGAATGGATCGCGGTCAGCCCGCCGACCAGGGTCCGCAGCAGCTCACTCTTGCCGGAACCGGTGGCGCCGACGACCAGCCCGTGCGGGCCCATACCGCCCTGGGCGGCCTCCTTGAGGTCCAGGGCGAGCGGCCGCCCCTCGCCGTCGAAGCCGACCGGGAAGCGCAGCACGTCCTCGGAGTCCGGCTCGATCCACAGGTCCTCCGGGTCGAACGAGTCGAGGTCCGGGACGCCCAGCAGGTTCGGCAGCGACATGGTCTGGGCGAGGATCTCCTCGCCCTCCGCGGACAGCCGCAGCGGCGCCAGCGCACGGGCGGTCGCCGCGCACAGCACCGGGCTCGGCTCGTCCGCGACGGCGCCGTCGACGGGGGCGGCGCCCCGGCCGTCGTTGCGGCGGTTCTCGATGCGCAGCTGGCCGTCCTCGTCGACGTGGACGCGGACATCGGCGCGGGTCGGCTCGTCGGCCTCGCGGCTCACCACACACACGACGGTGACGCCGGTGCCGGGACCCGCGTCCGCCAGCAGCTGGGTGGCGACGGCGGAGCGGGCCCAGGCGCTGCGCGGGTCGTAGCCGTCGAGGAGGACGACGAGACGGCGGCGGCCTGCGGCGGCCTCGCGGCCGGAGGTGAAGGTGCGGCGGGCGGCGGCGGCCTGCTCGTGCGCGGCGGTCAGCCAGGCGGCGAGATGGTCGGCGACACCGTCGAAGTCCTCCGCGACCAGCGGGACCACGCCCGCCTCACCCGTCGCGTCCTCCTCATGGGTGTGCGGCAGCCACTTCGCCCAGTCCCACTGCGCGTCCTCGGAGCCGCCGGTGACGACCGTCAGACAGACGTCGTCGGGCGCGTGCAGCACCGCGACCTGACTCAGCAGCGCCCGGGCCACACCACGGGCCCGCCCGGCCGGGCCGACCACGCTGATGACACCGGACTGGTCGAGATCGACGGTGGCCGGCTGGTGGCCGACGCTCGCGGTGTTCTCGATGAGCCGGTCCGCGGCGGCCTTGGCACGCGCGTCGTACTCGACCGTCGGGTCGTTCCGGGTTGCCAGCCGCACCGGCGTGGACAGCGGCGCCCGGCCGGTGCCGATGCGGACCTGGAGGAAGTCCGGGTCGGTGGGGCGGCGCTCCCACACCCGGCGGCGCCGCCGGGCGATGGCCCACAGGCGGTGCGGCGAGGGGTGCTGCCAGGCGGCGACGGTCCGCTGGTCGGAGGCGACCTGACGGGCCGTCTTCCGCACCTCGACGAGGTGTTCCAGGTAGCGGTCACGGGCGCTCAGCCGCTGTTTGCGCTGGTTGCCGCGCATCTGCATCCGCACACCGAAGGTGAGGCCGATGGAGAGGAGGACGAAGGAGATGCCCAGGAGGATCAGCATCTTCTTGCCCGCGACGATCATGTACGCGGCCATGCTGATGCTGGACAGCAGCGGCATCAGCAGCATCAGCCAGTTGGCGCCGGAGTCCTTGGCGATCGGCTGCGGTGGCGCGGCCACCACCACCGGGTCGGTCGGGAGTTGGGGCGGGGCGACCCGGGCGGGGCGGTGGAAGACGATCCGCGACATCAGGGCTCTCTGTGCAGGGAGGTGGGGCGGCAGAGGGGGGACGGGGCCGACCGGGTCAGCGGGGTGCCCGGCCGTCCTGGGGCGGCCGGGCGGCACCGTCGGCGAGGCCGGCGAACGGGTTCACCGGAGGGGACTTCGGGCGGCGGGCGGTCTGCTCCCGCAGGCCCGCGGCGAGGCCGGTGAGCCCCTGGGTGAACTCCTCGACCTGCTCGGCGCGGGCCGCCCGCAGCGTCGACTGCGCCGCGTCGATCGCGGCGATGACCAGCTCCTCCAGCGTCTGCGGATCGTCCGGGTCGATGACCGACGGATCCATCCGCAGCGACGTCACCCGGCCCTCGCCGTTGACCTTCGCGGTCACCAGACCGCCACCGGCATGGCCGGTCGCCTCGGCCCCGCCGACGGCGTCGTTCATTCCGGCGAGACTGCCCTGAAGGCTTCGCATCCGCTCCGTGAGGGCCGCGAGGTCGAACGATGGGCGGTCGGACATGGGCGGTGCTCCTCGTGCGGGCGGGAATCGGCGTGGCGATGCCGGTGCACGACGGAAGACGGCGGCCCTTTCGGGCGCCACCGGGCGACAGGTGGCCGCCGGGCGTCGCGCGCGGGGAACGGCATCGGTCCACGCACATCCTCCCGCCCCGCCCCGCACCTGCCCAGATCCCTGTTCGGGGACCTCCTGGACGGGACGGGGCGGGACGCCGGGAGCGGGGACGCCCGGTGCGGTGGCACCCCGTCCGGAGTGCCACCGCACCGCCCCGGCTACCGGGCCGTCTCGCAGTTGTCGACGACCAGTCCCTCCGGCCGCGGGAGCGTGCGCCCCACGGCGATGAGGTCACCGGCCGGTGCGTGCCACAGGCCACCGCCGCCCACCAGCTCCGTGAAGCCGTACGCGCCGAGCAGTTCGGGCGTCAGCACCGGCGCGTTGGCCGTGACGAGGACGTGGTCGGCACCCGGGTCGATGCCGTCACCCTGCGCGAGACCGGCGGCCCGCCGCAGCAGGGCCTCGACGATCCGTGCCGTCCCGTCGGACGGGTCGTCCCACAGCGCCCCGCTCAGATGCAGCACCCGCGGCGGCTGCCCGCCCCGCCCGCCGGCCGCCAGCTTCGTGACCGGGCTGCCGGGCGTGAGACGCACGAGGTCCAGCTGCCCGAACCGGTACCGGAGCTGCCCGACGGCCGCACCGGGCGCACTCGCCCCGCCGGGCCGCCACCGCGTCACCTGCAGCCGCCCCTGGAACGTGTCCTGACTGTCGGCCAGCGGCACCTGCTGCGCCGTGCCGGACGCCGTGCCCGTGGCCGGTCGCCGCACCGGGTCCTTCCTGACCTGAGGTGCGGTCACCGGGGGAGCCGTCACCTGCGGAGCGGGCCCGGCGACCGGCTTGGCGTCCAGGTTGGCCAGCGGCTTCGCGTCGAGATTGGCGGACCGGTACGAGGCCGCCGGCTGCTGCTGCGGCCCGGACGCGGAGGCCGCCTTCCGCGGAGCCGCCGGCGGGGCCGGGGGCAGGAACTCCTTGCCCTGCGCGCCCTTCTCCGGAGCCGGGACGGCCGAGTGCGGTGCGTTCTTCCTGCGGACGTTCGAGAGGGCCGGTCCGGCGGTCGCCGGCGGCTCGGTCTCCTCCGTCTCCTCGTCGGACAGCTCCGCTTCGCCGTCGCTGTCCCACGCCTCCGATGCCGTGGCGCCGGAGGAGAGGTCCATCGACGCCGACCCCAGGGAGGCGTCATCCACGTACTCGTCGTCGTCGCTCTCCATGACATCGTCGTGGTCCGACTCGTCCGCGGTGGGCCCGGTGTCGTGGTCCGCCTCGCTCAGGCGGCGGTCCCACAGGGGAAGGAGCTCGTTGTGGAGGGCCGCCCACAGCTGGCGGGCCTCCTCCCGCATCACGCCCAGCTGCTGCGTGGCGGGGGTCTCCTCCGCCGTACCGGCGAGCAGGCTCGCGAGAGCCATCTCGTCGCGCACCTGGCCGAGCCGGCCGTACAGCGCGCCGAGCTGATCACGGGCCCAGGCCGCGAGATCGCGGATGCGCCGCAGGACGGGCTGCGCCGAGCGGTGCGACGAGGCGATCGTCGTGGCGTCCGTCATGAGGTACGCGAAGCGTTCCGGGGCGTCGAAGAGCTGGTCGCACAGCCGCTGCCGCAGCGTGTTCCAGTGCTCCGCGACCAGCGGCCAGCCGTCCAGCAGGTTTGCGAGGACCGAGCCGTTGCTGAGCACGTCCGTCAGCTGCGCGAAGCTCTGCGCGTGGTGCGGATACCAGGGATGC
Organism: Streptomyces sp. NPDC029159; assembly: GCF_055564055.1. Lineage (NCBI taxonomy): Bacteria > Bacillati > Actinomycetota > Actinomycetes > Kitasatosporales > Streptomycetaceae > Streptomyces > Streptomyces sp. NPDC029159. The sequence continues at coordinate 312,847 of NZ_JBVHWT010000006.1, read as the reverse complement.
GACTCCTTGGTCCAGGACGTCGGGAGGAACAGCCTCCACTCGCCGCGGCGGCCGTCCTCGACCTCCAGGCCGAAGGCGGTGCCCGGCCGGTCACCCGTCGGCCGCATCGAGCTGACGGTGGCGGTGCTCGCCCACACCTCCAGACCGGTCTCGTCCGCGACCTGCTGGGCCGCGTTGACGCCGGTCTCCGCCTCGTCGGCACCGGCCGAGCAGGCGACGAGGACGAGCTGCGGGCGCAGCCCGGTCCGCTTGAGGTTCTCCAGGCTCGGGCGCCGGTTCAGCATCGTGCCGAACGTCGTGCCCGGAACGAGGTGGCGTTCCCGGTGCAGGCCCTGGGACACCACCAACTCGAGCCAGCCGGGCTCGGCGTGCGTCATGGCCAGGTACATCGGGCGCTGCGGGTCCCAGCCCGCCGTGCCCCAGTCCACGATCTCGTCCCGTTCGTTGCCGTACTCGTCCTGTACCTCGAGGAGGTGCGGGAAGCGGCGGCTGCTGAGGTCGAGGTCGGTGATGTCCCAGCTGTTGTCGGCGTATTCGCGCGCCGGATGGAAGACCCGGCCGGCGAGGTGCTCCACGCCGCCGCTCTGCCTGATGAGGATCCGCCGGTGTTCGACGTCGCGAGGCCGGATGACGACATGCCGGTCGGTGGCCGAGGTCACCGTCGGCAGTGCGTCGTCCTCGTCCAGGAAGGCGTCGGTCACATCGGGGAGGACCAGGGAGAGCTGGGCGGTGAACGTGCCCTCGGACAGGGGCGGCTTCACCTGCGTGATCGCGAAGTCATCGGCATCGTCCCCGACCAGCCGGTAAAGCTCCGACCACAGGCGGTCGGTGAGGTCCGACGCCAGAGTGCGGCCGGTGTGCTCCTCGTCGGCGTCGTCCACCGTCAACGGCCCGGTGGTTCCGAAGACGGACACCTCGACGCGTGGCAGCGCCGTGCCACGCCGCCGGGTGCTCTCGCCCAGCGCGACCACCCGCGCCGCGACCTCGGAGATCACGGTCAGCATGGACTGCCGGGTCAGTTGCGCCTTCTCCGTGGAGCGCAGCAGGTACGTCTCGCGGACCGCACCGCTCGCGACCGGCTCCGGCGTCTCCTCCGTGGCGGACGCCTCGGACTGCGTCTCCGACGGTGTCTGCTCGCTCTGCGACTCCTCGGCCGGCTCCGCGGTCCCGGGTGTCAGCGGCTCGTCGAGGGCGTCCAGGTCCATCGCCGCGGCGGGCGCGGACCGCCGGACCGAGGACCGGGGCGCCTGGGGCACGGGGGCCGTGGGCGCAAGCGCCGCGACCTCCTCGTCCAGGATCTCGTCGTCCAGGGCCTCGTCGTCCAGGACATCGTCGGTCTGTGGGACCGCGGGCGTCTCCTGCTCCTCGTCCGCCTCCGGCGCCTCGGCCGCCACCCCGGTGGGCAGGCCCCAGGCCGCGGGCCGGAACAGCAGCCACTGGCCGGGGGCGCCCGTCTCCTCGTGGGGTGCCAGGCCGAAGGTGTAGTCCAGCTGGTACGGGCGCGTGACCGGGGCCGTCACGGTGATGACCGCGGTGGTGGCGGCCCACACCTCGATGCCGAGCCGGTCGGCGATCTCCTGGGCCACGTTCCGGCCGGACGCGTCCGTGGCTCCGGCATGGCAGACGATCAGCACGAGCTGAACGGACCTGCCGTGCTCGTCGATGAGATTCCGCAGGCTCGGACGGCGCTCCAGCGCCTTGCCCAGCGCGTTGCCCCGCGCCTTCCCCGTGGCCGAGGAGCCCCCCGCGGACACCGTCAGCTCCAGGTGACCGGGGGCCCCGTGGGTCGAGGCGAGATAGACGGGGCGGGACAGGTCCCACGGCACCGGCTCGCGCCGGCCCGCCACCCCCAGCTTGCGGTTCTCGGTGGGTCGGCCGTAGTGCGCGAAGACCTGCTTCGTCAGATCCAGGCGCGTGTGCGTACGGACCCGCCCGGCGGACTCCTTCTCCTCGAAGAAGACCCGCCCGGCCCGCTCGCCCCTGTCGTTGATGAGGCGCTGGTGCTGGAGGTCACCGATCCGAAGCGAGTGGGACGCGCCGGTCTCCCACGCGATGTAGCGGATGTGGTGCCCCGGTTCGGTGAACGCGTCGGTGACACCGGGCATCCGGATCAGGAACTCGACGTACGGTTCGATGACGGTGTCGTCGTCGGCAGGCTCCTGCTCCACCGGGACGACCGAGAACTCCACGTCCTTCAGCGCCTCGCGGGTCGCCTCGTCGAACAGGGCGACCTGCTTGGGCAGCTGATCCCGCAGCGCCGCGACCGAGGAGTCGAGGAGGTCCTCGGCGGGGATCACCTCACCGCCCATCAGCAGCGGGACGACCGGGTCGAGGACCACCCGCACCTCGACCCGGGGCGGCGCGGTCCCCTCGTGCAGGCTGTTCCGGTACAGGGCGACCGTACGGGCCGCGACACTGCAGATCACGAGGAGTGAGGCCGCCGCGGACTCCTCCTCGCTGAGCCGCATCCGGTACCGCTCGGCGATCTCCGGGTCCTGCTGCCCGGGAACCTCCTCGATGGTCTCCAGGCTCGGGCGGAATTCCTGCGGCGCACGCGGCTGCGGGACGTTCCCGAGCGTCTGAGTGTGCGTGTCGAGCGGCGGGGTGCGGTCCTGGGTGGAGGAGGCGGACAGGGAAAGCAGGGGCTCCGCGCCGGCCAGCCCGTCCGTGGGCTGGAAGCCGTACGCGAGCAGCGCCTGTTCGCGGATCTGCGACCGCTCCGCCTCGGCCTGCTCCGGGCCCTTCGCCGCCCGCAACTCGGCCGCCTTACGGACCGCCAGGGCCCGCAGGCGCCGCAGCGACGGGGCAGGGGCGCCCGAGGAGCCGGCGAAGACGTCGCTCAGCAGCTGCTCGGCCCACTCCTCGTCCTGCGGGGTCGGATCCGGCACCGGGGTGCCCGCCGCCGAGCGCGCACGGTCCACCCGTGCGTCGCTGTCGGCCGTCAGCCACTGGACGCCGCCCCACAGCTCCAGCTGGCGCGGGTCCACCTGGAGACGGCCCGCCCGGAACAGCGTGCCGGTGCCATGGCCGTTACGGCTCAGGTCGGCCGGCAGCCGGTGGGTTTCCTTGAGGTGGGTGATGGTCCGGGAGGCCAGGAACCACGGGCCGGTGAGCGCTACGGCGTTGGCGTTGAGGTCTTGGCCGTTCGGGGAGTTCCGCAGGCCCTCCGGGGTGGGAAGGGCGTGCAGCAGCCCTTCCAGGAAGAGGGACCCCGCGGGGGCGACGATGAAGTGGTTGCCCAGCTCACCGAGTTCGAACTGGTACGCCGCGACATGCCGCAGCGGTTCCAGAACGTGCGTGGACCGCTTCTGGCGCTGCGACAGCCATGCGGTGGCGTCCTTGGCGACCCTGGTGTAGTCCGACCAGTCCTGGAGCATCGCCCCGAGGAAGGGGACCGCGTCAGGCGCCATCGCCAGACCCCGCTGCGGCAGGGATATCTGTCCGGGCGCGATGTCGACGTCGGTGTACACGCCGCCGTCGCGCAGCAGGATCAGATACCGCGCCACGTCCGACGCCATCGGGTACGCCTTCTTCCCGAGGGCGTACCGGTAGAGGCCCCGGGCACGCTCGATGTCCGACACGGTGTCCGGCCCGGTGGACGAGGACGCCTGCGGGACGACGACCGAGTCGAAGAAGCCCTCCATCGACTCGACGCGCACCGACGGCCGGCCGCGCAGACCGTCGAGGAACTCCTGGTTGGCCGTCAGGGCGTCCTGGTCGGCGCGGAAGACCAGCTCCCAGCCGCCCGCCCGGGCCGCCTCGGCCCACTCCTCGATGTTCTCCTTGGCGGACGCACTCAGCGGCTTGGTGCCGAGCCACTGCATGTGCACGAGCCGGGCCACCGGTACGTCGCCGGAGATCTCGCCGGTACGCACCGGGCGCGGCACCCGGTTCACCGAGAGGACGGCGCGGCGCTGCTCCTGCTTGGAGGCCGGGGAAGCGCTCTGCGCCGCCGTGCCGGTGGTGATGCGGAAGTGCCCTTCCCGTAGCGAGAGCACGTTGTCCTCGGCGCGCTCCAGCAACTCCTTGAGGTGGGCACCGAGGGCGTTCTTCACGTGGAGGGCCCGCGCCAGCGCCGACTGCTGGGACTTGTTGCCCGTCCCGGAGATCTCGATCTCGGGGACGGGCAGGCCCGCACGGCGGTTGGCGAGCCCCAACTCCACCAACTCGGCGGCGAGTTCCCTGATCTTCGCGAGCTGTTCGTCCGACAGCTCCTTGGAGCGCTCCGCGAAGTACACGGTGTGCGTCTCCCAGCCGCCGGCGCCGTCCGTGTCCAGGGAGCTGGTGGGCAGGGGCACGCTCTTGGCCTGCCCGCCGCCGGGCAGGCCCGACGGCATCGTGACGCCCAGCGCCGTCAGCTCCGGCTCCAGCAGCGAGGCGGCCTCCCGCCGCGCCGCGATGTCGTCGGCGAACTCCCGCCGCCGGCGGGCGATGTCCTCCCGCACGGCCGCCACCACGGCCTGCACCTCGGGCCTTTCGACGACCAGCGGGCCACGCACGATGTCGCCGGCCCACTGCCGGTCGTCGTCCGTCGGCCCGTCGTCGGTGTACTCCCCGTCCGTGGACTCCTGGTCCGTGGCCTCGCCGTCCGAGGACAGCTGCGTGCCGGACGGCGTCTCCGTCGGCGGTGTCACCTGAGTGCCGGGCGCCGTCAGCGGTGCGTGCGGTGCGGCCGTCGCCTTCCGGCCCGGCTCGAAGAGGGCCGGGTCCTCGAATCCGGGCGGGGGAGCGATGACGTCGTCGTCCTGCGGCGCCTCCTCGGTGAGGACCGGGAGGTCGGCCGAGGAGATGAGGGGTTCGAGCGGTTCCCCCACCTGCTCGTCCCACCGGGGGAGCAGCTCCTCCATGATCCGCGCGGACTGCTCCTCCGTCTCCTTGAGCAGCTCCCGGAAGTCCGCCGCCACGGTCGCCTCGGCCCGCACCTCCTGCGGCATGCCGTCCAGCGCGCGCTTCATCCGCTGGAGCTGGCCGAAGACCCAGATGCCCATCTCACGGGTGCGCCGCAAGGCGGGCCGGGTGGCCTCGGGGGAGACGCCCTTGGTGTCCTGGTCGATCGGGATGTTCTGCTGTCCGTCGAGGAGTGCGTAGACGTCCGGCTTCAGCTGTTCCCACTGGCCCGAGCCGCTCAGGAACTCTTTGGCGGTCCCCTGCTTCAGCAGCCTCACCAGGCTCTTGAACCTGCGTGCGTACTCCTTGTACCTGGGGTGCGCGGTGTACGTCCACGACGTGGGACGGAAGAGCCGCCACTCGCCGTCCTTCTGCGCGTCCTCGTCGTACTCGAGGGCCAGTGCGGCGCCCTTGGTCTGCGCCAGCGCCGGGCCCCAGGCGTGGACCGATGTGGTGCTCGCCCAGACCTCCAGACCGGCCCGGTCCGCCGCTTCCTGCGCGGTGGTGACCCCGCTCTCGTCCGTCGCGCCCGCCAGGCAGATGAGCAGCACGAGCTGCGGCAACGGCTTCGGCTTCGCGTCCGGCTCCGGCAGGGGCGCCAGCAGGTTGGTCAGGCTCTTCCGGTTCTTGAGCACCGCGCCCAGCGTCCGGCCGGAGGCGTCGTACTTGGCGTCGAAACCGTCCTCGTCGATCACCAACTCCGCCTTGCCGGGCGCGCCGTGCGTCACCGCGAAGTACAGATCGCGCGACAGCTGCCACGGCACCGTGCCCCACCTGGACACCGGCGACTGCCCGCCGTCCGGCGGCAGGAGGAGGAAGTGCGGGTACGACGGATCGAAGAGGGTGTTGTCCTCGATGTGGTGGTTGACCTCGTTGTTCCCGTGGAAGACCCGCCCGATGTGGTAGCCGGCCGTACCACCGCTGTGCCGGGTGATGAGCCGTCGGCTGACCAGGTCGCCGATCCTGACCGGGACGGCCTCTTCCTCCTCGGACTCCCGGGGCACGGCCTCCACCTGGAGATCGTCGTCGAGGAAGGCGTCGCTCACGCCGGGCAGGTGGAGCGTGATCTCGACGCGGATCGCGTCCGTCCGGTGGTCCGCGGTCTCGGACGCGGACGGCTTCACCGCGAGGACCTGCACCGCGTCCAGGTCCAGCGGCGTGCCGCCGTCCCGTACGGCGTGCACCGACGCCTCGCGCATCCGCTCCCGGAACTCCGCCACGAGCTGGGCGGCCAGCGTCCCGGGGGTGTGCGCCGCGTCCTTCGCGGTCTTCAGCACGGAGACGTCGCCGAAGACCCGCAGCTCGGTGACGGGCGGCGCCGTCCCGCGCTCGCGGGTGCTGAGGTACAGATGCACCGCACGCGCCGCGGCGCCCGCGAAATTGAACCCCAGCACGCGCTTGCCCTGCGCCAGGAGGTAGTGCGTCGTGTAGCGCTCCCGGACGTCCCGGGAGACCGGCTGCGACTCCTTCGCCACCGAGGACGTCAGACGCTCTTCCCCACCGGTGACCAGGGCGTTCGTCAGGTCCGTGGCGTCCGGCGGGGTGAGGGACTTCTTCCCGGGGAGCGCCGCCTTCGCCGTGCCGGAAGCCTCCGGCTGCTGCTGTTCCTGGACGGGGATGCCCACCGTCACCGGCATCAGGCCCTGCGCCGTGCCCAGGAGCTGATCGCCGCGGTAGTAGTGGAAGGTGAGCCGGACCGAGCCGGAGTGGATCTCCTGCGGGCGGGGGGTCTTGGTGCCGGTGATGACGCGGCTGGTGTCGCGCTGGGTGCCGCCCTCGCGGTACTGGACGCCGCCGCTGACGTGGACCGTGCCGCGGACGGAGTCCACCCCGGGTGCGCCGCCCGAGGCGCCGAACTGCCCCCGGGCCGACCACTGCTCGGTGTTGTGCTGCGCCGTGCCGAACTGGTTACCGGCCTCGGCCGCCCGCGCCGCCTCGGCCTTCTTGTCGACCCGGACGAACGTCGGCGCGTCCGTCATCAGCTCGACGGTGGCCGCGATCCGGAGCAGCTGCCCCTTCTCCTCCCAGAGCCCCACCTCAAGGGTGGACCCCGGCGCCAGGACCTGACCGTCGGGCACCCGCACGGTCGCCATGCGGACCAGCCACGCCTGCAGCGCCTCAAGACCGAACGTGTCCTGTGCCGTCTGCGCCCAGGTCTTCTCGCCGCCGCCCGGCTTCGCGTGCCACTTCCCGGCGCCGAGGTGGGCCTCGGCGCCCTGCGCCAGGAGCTGGTGCACACCGCGCAGGGAGTCCAGGCTGCGGACCACCCAGTCATCGGCGGGCTGCTGCGGCCAGGTGGTGGACGGGGCGTTCGCCGTCGCCACGTCCTCCACGACATAGCCGAAGCCCAGCCGGACGCTGCCGATCGCACGGCCCAGCCCCCGCTGGAGCAGCACACCGCGCCGCGTCAGCAGCTTCATCCGCGCCGCGGCGTCGTCGGCCGACGCGCGGTGGCCGAGGGCCCGCAGCCGCCGCAGCACCTCGGCGAGTCCGCCGATGCGCGGCGTCGCCCCGGTGGAGCGCACCGCGGACTCGTTCCGCACCCCACCGAGCTTCTCCTCGATGGCGCGGGCCCGCATCCGGTCCACGGTCCGCCGCGCCTTGTCGAACAGCCCGTTCCGCGCCGACACCATCTCGACGAACAGCACGATCTCGCCCTGGTGCTGCGCCGACGGCGCCTTGGTCTTGGTGGCCGAGGTGACCTTTCCGGCGGTGCCCGCCGTGGAGATGCTGTCGTGGCCACGGCCCCGGAAACCGCGGAGGCCGACCACCGCGTTGACACCCGGCGCGACCGGGATGCTGCCGTTCGCGGCCAGACTCCGGCCCTTGGCCGAGCCGCCGGCGAGCGCGGAGGTGCCGTCCGAGTAGCCGATGTTGAGGCTGCGCTCGGTGCCGACGGTGAACTCCGTCTCGCCGGTCCGCACGCCCGCCTTCGGGACGGCCCCCGTCCCCCCGTCCGAGGTGGTCCGGGGCTTCTCCTCCACCGTCCGGCGGACGCCCGCGGTGATCCGGAAGGAGCCGCCCTGCACGGCGATGACCAGCGGCTGGTCCGCCATCATCGCGCGCAGATGCTGCCGGATCAGGTCGGTGGTCAGCTTGCCGGCCAGCTGGTCCCTGGCCTGCTGCCAGCCGCGTCCGAAGACCAGCGTGCCCTGGCCGTCGAGGGCTGCGAGCAGCTTGTTCATGGAGCCGGACGCGGGGGGCAGGACGGACGCGACGATGTCGCTGTCGCCCAGTCGGCCCGAGTCCTTGATGCGCTGCGGCACACCGGTCAGCGACCACTGGTGGTCCGTCAGCTGCTTGCCGTCGGCGCCGGTGAGGTCGCGGTGCGGGAAGGCGAAGAGCGCGGAGACGTCGGCCGTGACGCGCAGCGGCTTCGGCGCCTGCCGCTCCTCGGCGGCGTTCTCCTGCGGCGTGCCGGTCCGGCCGGTGGACGTGCTCGCCGCGCGCCCGTCCTCCCGCTCCGTCACCTTCTCCGGCTTGAGGGACGGCAGGGCCCTGGGCAGCTTGGCGAGCCAGGACCGCGACACCTTGATCTCGAAGACGAACCGGACCGAGCCGTCGAAGAGGTCGTACGGTTCGACGGTCTTGCCGGTGTGCGGAGCGGCGCTGCCCGCGTCCATGGCGCGGCCGGTGCTGGTGTCCTCGATGCCGCTCTCGGCGTACTGGACGGTGAGGACCGGCGCCTTGATGTCCGTCTGGTACGTGGTCCCGGTGCGGTCGCGCCTGTCCACCATGTGGCCGGTGCCGCGTGCCCCGGCGGTGCCGCTCTCCACCTCGAACTTCTTGACGGCGCGGCGGTGCCGCAGGCCACCGAAGGTGAGCGCGGTCAGCGACACCTCGGCGACGGTGCCGCCGGAGGCCACGATGACGGGCGCCATCGCCTTCGGGTTCCGGCTGAGCTGCGGAACGCGGGGCCGCAGCGTCTGCAGGTCGTAGTGCGGCGTCAGCTGTTCCCGGGCCTGGGGCCAGTGGGTCTCGCCGAACTCGTCCCGCAACGCCTCGAACAGCGCCGCCAGCGGCCAGGTGTCGTGCTCCGGGCTCAGCCCGAGGCTCAGCACATGGTCGGTGGGCGCCAGCTGGTGCGCGGCGACCCATCGCGGCGGGTGCGGCGCCGGGGTCTGCTCCGTCCCGGTCTCCTTCCCGCCCGCGGTGTCCGGCACGGCCGACGACGCGGACGCACCCGTCCCCTCCTGCGGCGCCAGGGCCTTCCGGAGCTTCTTCTCCGCCGCCAGCTCGGACTCGCGGAGGAATACGGAGACGCCGTTGATCTGGGTGCACAGCGACTGCGGGATGGCGACGAGGAACGGCAGGGTGGCGACGCCCTCCGCCGGCTGCGTCACGCCCTTCTCGTCCGTGACGTCGAACCACACGGTGGCCTCGCCGGCGAACACCGCCATCGGCTCGGCGTACTTGATGCTGTCGACGCTCCGGGTCTGATCGGCGGACCGGTCACCGGTGCGGTGGCGGAACGCCTTGCCCTTGCCCGCCATGCCCTCGATGAAGCTCTTCTCCGGCAGGGTGAGGTGCCCGCCGAGGGCTCCTTCGCCGCCGAACTCCGTCCAGGAGATGACGCGCCGGGCGGTGCCGCCGGACGTCTCGCTGAGAATGTTGAGTTCCGCGGCGTCCACCGGCCGCAGATAGCGCAGCGCCGTGAGCCGGCCCTGGGCCGCGATGGTCAGGTGCTTCTTGCCGACGGCGTTGCCCAGCGGCGAGCTGGTCAGCCTGCCGCCGCGGGTGAGCCGGCCCAGCCCGGCGCCGAAGCGCTCCAGGCGGAAGCTGCTGTGGGCCTCGTCCTTGAGCTCCTGCCACTCGTCCTCGGTGAAGTGGGCCAGACCGATGGCGTCGATCCGCTCGCGGATCATCACCGGCGTGTTCGTGGTCTGCGCGGTGCGGCCGATCTGCGGAATCAGCTGGATGTCGCCACCGGCGAACACGCCGTGGACGACGGCCGAGTCGGGCAGTCCGCCCTTGCCCGACGTGCCGTGCCACACCGAGAACGGCGGCCGGTGGACGGTCTCGTCCGCACCGAACTCCGACTCCTTGAGGACCCGCGGCTGCTGCACCGGCTCCGGCCGCGGCGCACCGGCCGGTCGGGGCGCGGTGAGCTGCTCCGTCCAGGTCGTCCGGAAGACCGTGGCGGTGTCGGTCCGCTCGGTCTCCGAGGTCTCGGAGAGGGTGCGGAAGCCGAGGGTGGTGAAGGCGGCGGTGGACCGCTGCCGTCCCGCCCCGGTGGCGGGGCGCCGCCCGGACGTGGCGCCGCTGCCGCGGACGAATTCGACGCGGAGGAAGGCCACGCCGTCGAAGAGCGAGCCGGGCACCTTGGCCTTGGTGGCGGCTCCGGCGCGGCTGGACGACGACTCGATGGTGACGGCGTCGTCGCCGAACTGGCCCTGGAGCCGGCCGACGGCCTTGAGCGGCGCGGCGCCCATCGGGGCGATCTGGCCGCGGATCGCGCCGGACTTCCCGGTGCCGGCCGAGGACACCGTGGTCACCGTGCGGCTCACATCGGTGCCGACGTTGAACTCGGTCTCCACGGTGTCGTGGACGTGGCGCATCGCCGCGAGTTCGGTGGAGAACAGCACCGAGCCCAGACCGTCCAGCAGATCGATCTCCAGCGGTTCGCCGTTCATCGTCGCGGTGAGCTGGCCGTGCAGCACGCCGAAATCGACGCGGCCCAGCAGCTGGCTCCGCACCTGCGGCCAGTCGTCGCCGAACACCTCGGCGCCGAGGTCGTCGACGGAGGGGCCCCCGGCGAGCTGCTGGGCGAGGAGGTCCTCCATGCCGTGCAGCCGGTTGCCGTGCAGATCGGCGGCGTACACATCAACGACGACGTCGGTGGAGCCGATGGCGCGCAGCTCCCGGACGCGGGCGGGGGGCAGCCGGTGCGGGTGGCCGGCCGTGCTCTTCTGGTCCGGGCCCCACCGGAAGACGGTGTGGTCCGTCGTGCCCCACGCCGTGGTGTGGTCGGCCGATTCCCAGGTGGGAATGTGCAGGGTCGCCTGGAGCACGGCGGTGAGCCGCTGGGCGGCTGCGTGCTCGCCGCCGGACTGCGGCTCCGGCAGGGGGAGCGGCTTGTCCTTGCGGAGGGCGGTGGGCAGGACTCCGGTGGAGCGCACCTTCGAGAAGTCGAGCGTGAACTCCGCGTCGGCGCTGATCTCCAGCGCCGTCGCGGGCGTCTTGGCGCGGGCGAACATCCGGTCCAGCTGCTCGGTGGTGCCGCCGCCCGCGGACTGGTACCGCGCGTCGCCCGAGAAGTCGATCCGGCCTCCGGGGAGGGCGACCCGCAGTCCGGCGCCCGCCGCGGCGTGCCGGCCCGACTCGTTCAGATATCCGGCACCGGCGGCGGATTCCGCGCCGTTCTCGAACTCGACCTTGGCGAGCGTCCCGGTCGTCGCGGCGTGGGTGAACACCACCCCGACCTCGACCTCACCGGCCCAGCCCGGCACCTCGATCGGCACCGACCGCTTGGCGCCCCGGCTCATCCCGGACAGCCAGGGCTTGATCTCCGGCGTCCCCAGATGGTGGAGCAGCTGCTGCCGCACCAGTACGGCCGTCTCGTCGCCGAACGCCGCGCGCAGCGCCGGCAGCACCGCGTCGACCAGCTCCTCCTCGGACCGCCCGAGCTTCTCGATGTGGTCACCGGCGCTGAGCTGTCCCAGGGAGAGGCGCGACGGGGGAGCGGGGAGCTGCGTGGCGGGGGCGGTGGGCTGCGGGGTGGTGTCCTGTTGCTGCGCCTGGGCCGGGAGCGGCTGCTCGGCGTCGAGGGGGGCGGTGGCGAGGTAGTGCGCGGAGCCCTCGCCGGTGCCCAGGTAGACGCGGACGATGTGGACCGGGTTGTCGTCGCCGAGCATGTGGTGCCACGTGGTGCCGCCCGGGGTGAGGACGGAGACGTTGATCTCGGGGTGGACGCGCGAGAACAGCAGGGGGACGAGGTCGCCGCCGACGGAGTGGTAGCGGCCCGGAGTCGTCACGTCCGCGAGGAGCGTGGCGCCGACGCGGGTGTGCCGGAGGGCCTGCCGCCAGGCGGCGATCTCGCCCGCGTTCAGCCGCTCCGTCAGCCCGGGGCGCTTCTTGGCGTAGGTCTCGATCTCGCGCGGGAGGGAGCGGCCGTCGGCTCCGGGGGGCGCCAGTTCGGCCGTCAACGCGTACCAGAAGCTCTCGTCGTCGCCCGCGAGCAGCTTCCGCAGCTCGGCGCCGAGTCCGTTCCGGATCTCCTGGATCTCGGACCGGGCGAGGACACGGCCGGGGTCGATCGTCCGGAACACGGCGCGGAAGTAGCAGTCGCCGTCGCCGGGAATGCTCACCGGCTTCAGCCCGCTCCGGGCGAGCACCTTGTCCTGCGCGGTGTCCGTGTTGAGGTGGGACCAGTCCTGGACGGCCGGCGGAGCCTTCGCCGGTTCCTTCCCCTTCGCCTTCTCGCTCTTCTCCTCGGTCCCGGACGGCGAACTGTGCGACTGCCGGTCCTGCGGCTTCTCCCTCGGGTCCTTCTCCCTCTCGTCGTCCTTCCGGTCCTGCCGGTCGTCCTCGTTGCCGCTCCCGCTGCCGGACTCCTCGTGCAGCGACGACGGCGCCGGGGCCTGGGCCGTGATCAGAACGGTGCCGTCCGCGGCCGGTTCACCCCACGTCACGACGTGGCCGGCGGTGTCCAGATCGCGGCTCAGCTCGGCGTGGATGAACCGCGTCTCGAACTCCTCGCGGCTCAAGGTGGCGCCGTACGCGAGAAGGGTGCCGTCGCCCCGAGTGGTGGCCTGCCAGACGAGGGCGCCCTCCGTGGCGGGCAGCTGCTGGGCGCGGAGGAGGTCGAGCAGCGCCGCGTCGTCCTCGCCGTCGGCCTTGCGGGCCGGAACGTAGTAGCCGGACGGCGTACGGATCGCGGACGTGGGCACACCGCCCAGGCCCAGCAGGGTGGCCTCCGGGGTGAACCACAGGGACAGCAGGTCAGGGACCTTGAAGACATGCTTCAGCCGGCCGCCGCCGTAGCGGAGCTTGTCGCGCTGGTGGGTGGTGTCCAGCCACAGCACGACATAGGCGTCCGTGTAGCCGTGGTGGTGCACATACGTGGTGCGTGCCGCGCCCTCGACGCGGTGCATCGCCCAGCCGGAGCTGGTGACGGACCCGTTGACGGACGTGGTGGCGGACACCCCGAGGTTCGGGGTCGCGGGCCCGAACTTCCGGCCGAGGCCGACGGAGAGGCCGCTGCCCTGCCCGTGGCCCGACGCCAGCCCGTTGTTCTGGGAGCCGTAGTCGCTGCGCTCCGTCGTCACCTTCAACCAGCCCAGCGCGTCGCCGAGCTGCGCCGGGACGATGGCGATCCGCAGCGTACCGACGGTGTCGGTGAAGGGGCCGCCGGCCGCCCGCAGGTCCGGGCCCACGGCCATCGGCGTGCCGTTCAGGCCGTGCAGCCCCAGGTGCCGGACCAGGACGTGCGGGTCGAGGAGGCGCATCATGCCGCCCTGCGCGAACCCGCCGTCCCTGATGAGGTCCTCGGCCCCGCCGCCGGACTGCTCCAGCAGGGGCTTGATGCCGGTGTCGAACAGCTGGCGCAGCGCTTCGGGACGGAGCGCGACGCCGATCTGCTTGCCGCTCACCGCGGCTGCCGGGATCCGGTGCCGTGCCACCGCCTCCCAGAACTCCCGCGGTCCGGCCTCTTCGACGGGCCGCGTCGGCAGCGGGCGCGGCACCGACAGCGGCGGCGTCAGCTGGAGCGCGGAGAACGGAATCGCGAACTGCTCCCGCACCGGGACCCTCGCCCGGTGTGTCGAGCCGCCGAGGGCCCGCGTGGCCCGCCGGGCCAGGTCGGCGGTGGCGGTGGTGGCGCCCCGCGACGGCAGGGACGTCTTCGTCAGCGTGATCTCCAGCTCGCCGTCGATCAGGAAGCCCGCCAGCGGGCCCGCGACGGTGTGCCCGTCGTGACGGCGCGTCAGCGTCCGTGCGTTCTGGGTCCGCGAGGAGCTCGACGAGCGGCTGTAGGACACCGTGGCGGCGGAGAACGTCCCGCTGAACGTGTTCCCCGTGGCCCGGTCGCGGGTGAGGGCGAGGTCCTCGGCGGTGTTCCACTGGACGTAATTGCTGATCGTGCCGTTGACCAGCTGCTGGTTGAAGCGTGCGCCCCGGTTCTCCGGGTCGCGGTGGTACCGGAGTCGGAGCTGGTAGTGGGTGCTGTGCAGCGCCCCGGGCACCACGGTGTGCAAGACCATGCCCGCACCGAGCATCGCGGACACCATCGCGTGGAGGCTGCGCGGCGTGATGACGGAGTCCAGCGAGCCGGAGAGCGCCGGCGGCGGCTCGGTCATCGAGTCCTGCGGCTGCGAGCCCTGCACCCAGCGGTGCTCGAACGCCTCGTCGGCGTGCTCGCCGAACAGCTGCCGGATCTCCTGCTTGAGCAGGTCGAAGAGGGCCGCCGGACTCTGCGGGGTGTGCCCGAGCGCGACCGAGGCGGCCGGCAGGTCGACGGGGGACAGGAAGCGTTCGCTGGCCGCGACGGGCGGGATCGAGGCGACCGGAAGGGTTACGGGCACGTACGGCACCAGGGTCTGGTCGGGCGCCGGCCACTCCGGGCTGAGGAACGTGACGCCGTTCTCGACGGTGACCGGGGCCTGCTGGGCCACCGGCGACCAGCCGCCCAGCTGGTTGACGTGCTGCGCCCGGACGGTCAGCTTCCACACCACCCGGGCGGTGCGCGTCCGGTGCGGGACCTTGTCGTGTGCGACATAGCGGCCCGGATTGACGTTGGTGATCTCCGAGACGCTCCGGCCCTTGCCGGGGGAGTGCGACCTCCCGTAGCCCGCGCCGCCGGTCAGATCGCCGGAACCGCCGGAGAAGGTGGCGGAGTGCGCCTGGTTGCCGTGGTGGGTGGTGACGCTCCGGGTGCCGGAGAAGCCCGCCGAGTACTCGGCGAGGTCCAGCGTGCTCAGCTCGACGGTCTCCGCCGAGTCCATCACGTCGGACAGCTGCGCCTCGTAGTCCAGCCGCACCTTGCGGTCGGTGAGGACGCCGTCCAGCACGAGGTGCAGGGCGCCCGCGCCGGAGCCCAGGTGCAGCGCGGCGACCAACTGGTCATGGGTGAGGGCCGTTTCGAGATGCAGCTGCGCCTGGTGGAGCGGAACGCCCTGCGCCACGAGCAGATCCCGCGCCTGCGCGCGGACCCGGGCCGTGTCGGCGACGCCCAGCACCCGGTCGTACTGGGTCAGCGTGAAGGGACCGCCGGGCGTCGTCGCCGCGCCGGTGGCCGACGGGGGAACCGCGGTGCTCCCGGCGGGCGCCGGGACCAGCCACCGCGCCTCACCGGTGACCGTCCGGACGGGCGTGGTGTGTGTGGTCGGGGCCACCGGCTCGTGGTGCGCCGCCGCGCTCAGCTCCCGGAGCTTCCTGTTCAGCGCCCCGAGCGGCCGCGGCGGTGCGATCCGCTCGACGGTGACGGAGGTGTACAGCACGGTCCGGTACGTCAACTGGTGGGCGGCGCCCGCGTAGTTGAGACCGGAGAGGATGTACGCGTACGAGGTCAGACCGTTCTTGTCGGTCTTGCTGCGGGAGAACAGCTTGATGCTGCTCCCGTGCGCGACGTTCTCGCCCCAGCCGGTCGACAGACCGAGGGTCAGCGCGGCTTGGGAGCTGTGCGACTCGGAGTTGGTGAAGTCCCGCATGGCGCTGGGCCACAGATCGAAGCCCGCCTGCTCCAGGTGCACGGCGGACAGCGGCGTGACGTTCCCCTCCTCGTCGGCCACCCGCTCGGCGCGCACCTGGAAGCGGATCACCTCCGTGTCCTGGCCGGCCAGCGGCCGCGTCAGGGTGCGGTGGAGCCCGTCCTCGCCGAACAGCTCGGTGAAGCGGGCGTTCAGCGACTGGGTGTGGAAATGCGTGTCGAGGAACGCGTCGAAGGACCGCAGTTCCTCCGCGGTCCACTCCGGCATGCCGGTGACCCGCTCCGCCTCCAGGAACTGCGCGATCAGCTGCGCCCGGATGTCGGTGGGCAGCTGCCGGCCCTCGCTGTTCGTCCGGGTGAGGCCCGACAGGCCCACCGGTCCGTGCAGCCCCGAGCTGCCGTGCGGGGTGCGCAGCTCGGCGGGGACGACCGGCTGCGGCGCCTCGGCCTCCGGGGTGAAGGTGAGGGGCAGCGGCCCGGACACGGCGGAGTTCCCCTCCGCGCCGACGGACTGCGTCTCCTCGTCGATGACCTGGCGGAGCGTCTTCTGGAACGTGTCGGCCAGCTCCTCGGGGACCCGGACGACGACCGTGACGCGGACGGTGTGCTCCCGTCCGACGGGGTCGCCGAGGGGCCGCGAACCTGCCTCGATCTCCAGGTCCAGGAGGAACGGCACGGTGTTGCCGTTGTAGCGCACGGAGTGCCAGCGGCCACCGCCGACATCGCCGGAGGTGCTGAACGACGTGGACGTGCCGAGGTCGAGCGTGAGCGGCGCCGACAGCGCCAGCCACGACGGCAGCTGCCCGGACCCGGGGCCGAACGTCGCGCCGCCGCTGACCGAGAAGCCGCTGCCGGAACTGGTGGCGGCGCCCTGCAGTTCGAGCCAGCGGCTGTTGAGGACGGCGGGGACGGCGGAGGGCTCGCCGATGCGCCGGAAGCCGAGCATCTGCCCCCGCAGGCGGGTGGTGAGGCTCTTGCCGCCGCTCAGCGTCGTCTGCGGCAGCGGCATCCCGCCGTCCAGGATGCGCGGCAGATCGCCGAGGAAATTCAGCTCGTTGATCCGGTGGTGCAGGAACTCGTGCAGCGCGCTGCCCGGCCGGGCGTCCGTGCGGTAGTCGCCGAGCAACCGGTCCCGGATCGCGCCGACGCCGCCGACCTGCTGCGGAATGAAGAAGAACCGCAGGAGTTCGGAGGTGAGCCGGGCGGTCGCACGCGGCCCGGGACGGTCGCCCAGGTGGTGCCACTGCGCTCCCGCGTCGTCGGTGGCGAGCGCCACCAGCTCCGTCGGGAAGGCGACGAGGAGGTCGCCGGGCGTGCTGTGCGTCTGCTCCTGCGGCTGCACCCCGGGGCCGGTCGTGGTGACGACCAGCCGGGCGTCCGCGAAGGAGAAGTGCGACAGCTCACCGCTGAGCCCCAGTGAGGGGTTGCTGTACGCGTTGGTGCTGCGGCTCTGCCCGTAGGACTGCGACGAGGAGAGGCCGAATCCGGCCTTGGGTGTGACGGCGGCGCCGCTCACCGACTGCGGCACCGAGACGCCCACGTTGACGTCGCGGCTGTTGCTCACGGTCTCGCCGGTCCCCGTCGAGCGGTCCGACGCGGCTTCCTGCAGCCCGATGTTCTTCTCGCCGTGCGGGCGGTACGGCGACTCGGTGAGCGAGGCGCGGTCCCGCACGATGCCGGTGATCCGGACGTGGACGGTGTGCTCGGTGCGGCGGGCGCCCGGGACGAGGACGTCCAGCCCGCCGTCGACGAGCCGCCGGGCGAAGTCCCGGGCACCCCACTGCGCGATCATCGCCCGGATCCGGGCGCGCACCGAGGACTCCAGGTGGCCGCGGAGCGTGGCGTCGGTCCGCGGCAGCAGCTCGACGACCAGGTCCGCGAAGGCGGCGTGCGGCTCCGTCGCGGCCCGGTTTCCGGTGTGCTGCCGGGCGTGCGGCAGCCTGGCGCCGTCGAACCGGGCGCCGCGGAAGGAGAGCACGGTGCCGAACATGCCGAGGGGGTACTGCGCGTCGTCGGCGTTGGTGCCGTACGCCGCGCCGAAACCGATCGGCGGGAGCGGCTTGTGGTACAGGTCCGCCAGGCCCGCCAGCGCCTCCTCGTGCGGCTCGCCGGTGCGCGGCGGCGCGGCGACCACGGTGAAGCGTCCCCGGATGCCGGACAGCTCACCGGGGAACGTGTCCGTGCCGCCGTCGCCGCCCCTGCGCAGCGTCGCGTCGGCGTTCAGGTCGAGGGTGAGGACATCGACCTGCCGGCCGGGGAACGACAGTTGCTCCGTCGTGTGCACCGTCCCGCCCCCGGACCGGATCCAGCGCACCGTGCCGTCGAAGTTGGCGGCGTACAACTGGAAGGAGTCGGCGCCCTGTGCGTTCACCACCAGCAGCGAAGCCGATCCCGGGCCCGCCTCGTCGAGTTCCCGCGCGATCTGCGCGGCCATCGTCGACAGCTGGCCGTGCCGGATCACGAAGGCGTCCGCGTACGGCACGTCCCACGGATCCCGCACGACGCTCCCGTTCGTCACGGAGGCATCGCTCTGGGCGTCCGTCTCCGGGTGGAGCGGGGGCGCGGACTGTGTCGGCAGCGCGGTGGCGACGGGCGTCGTGCCGCCCGCCGTCGCGGCGTCGAGCTGCTGCGGGGCGTTCGGGGCGCTGCCCCGGGGCACCGGCAGCGGCACCTGGGCGAGGCTGGGCGGCCCGGCGGGCCGGGTGACGGGCCCGGCGGTGGGGCGGCGGTTCGGGTGGAAGGTCAGGAACTCGCCCCGGTTGCCGTGGGCGTCGGGGTAGACGAGGAAGCTGAACTCCTTGAAGCCCGGGGCAGGCGCCAGCTTGGTGGTGGTGGCCGCGACCTTCATGCCGGTCACATCGGCGATGGTCTGCGCGATCGAGACGCCGTTCTCGTCCTGGGCCCCCGCCTCACAGGCGGCCAGCACGATCCAGGCGTCACCGTTGGTGCGGGCTTTGAGGGCACGGAGACTGGGGCGCTTGCGGAGCTCGCCGACGGCGAACTGCTTCGCGGACATCCGGACCGGCTCGTCGTGGTCCGAGACGAGCAGCCAGCCGTCCTGGGCGTGCAGCAGCGCCAGGTACACCTGGTCACCGGGCTGGTACGGCACGGTGTCGATCGCGTCCTGCGGTACCGCGGGGAAGCCGCCCTTCGACTGCGCCGGGTCGAAGTGCGCGAAGTACGGGTTGGTCAGATCGAGGTCGATGAGCGTCCGTGCCCGGTCGAGGGTCTCCTTCTCGGTGTGGTAGGCCCGGCCGACGGGCTGGTTGGTTCCGGGCGCGACGATCATCACGCTGTCGAGGTCGTCGGCCGCGACGAGGTCGCCGTCCGCCGTCTTGAGCTGGAGCGCCGTGGGATCCGCCTCCTGGACCACCACGGGCCGACGGGGGGCGAGCTTCGCGAGCCACTCCCGCACCACGGGGTCGTCCGACAGGGGCTGCGGCCGCCCGGTGTCCCGCAGCCAGGCCCCGGTCTTCCGGGGGCCCGGCACCGTGGGCCGCGGCGGTCCGGCGGCCTGCGTGTGGTGCTCCGGCACGACGATCTCGCCGTCCGCCCAGTACGCCAGGGCGGCGTCCTGGTTCGCCGCCGGCCCGCCCGTGCCGGTGAGTGCCGGGTGGTCGGACGGCAGCAGGCCGGTCAGCTGAGCCGTCAGGAAGATGTCGTGCTCCAGCAGCCCGTACAGCTCGAGCCGGTCGTACATCCCCACGGCCCAGATCTCTGCGTCCGCCGTCCCCAGGGACTGGTAGTGGCGTTGGGCCCCCTCGTGTGCTTCCCGCAGCAGGTCCCGGAGCTCCTGCTCCATCGTGTAGGAGGTGAGCGAATCGAGCAGGGACTGGTGCAGCGCGTCCGCCTGCCGCATCGAGGTGAACGGAGCGCGCCCCGGGCAGGGGAAGTAGTAGACGGACGGGTCGGTGATGACGGTGACGGCCTGGTTCGAGTAGAGGAGGCCGCCCATGTCGGTCCACTCATGGGGCCGCGCCGCGTGGGCGGCATTGAGCTGGTCGACGACCTGGAACGCCGGGCCCTCGATCAGCGTCTGCGCCTCGGACTGCGACACGCCGATCGTGGCCAGCCACTCCTGGTAGGGCAGTGGCCCCCTCGCCAGTGCCGTGTCCAGCACCGTGAACACGACGGTGCCGTCGTCCAGCCGCACAGGCACGCCGGCGGCGATGTGGTACTGCCACTGCACCGTTCCGGGTGCGCCCGGACGGGCGTTGCGCGCGTATGCCGAACGCACCGTCAGTTGCGGGTTCACCCGGGCGACGGTGATCTTCCGGACGGGCGCGCCCTGCTGGAGGAGCTTCATCGCCGCCATGTGCGCCCGCAGGTAGCACCCGTCCTCCGGGTGCCTGTTGGGCACCGGCAGATCGCCCAGCTCGGGGTGCTGGTACCGCATCTCCTCCAGATACGCGTACCAGGCGCGGGCCTCGTCGAGCGTGGCGGTCTGCCGGGTCGGGCCGTCGCCCAGCAGTACGCCGATGCGCTCCGCGGACCGCGGCGCCACGGCGAGCAGCGTCTCCCGCAGCCCCCTGTCGGCGAACGTCCGGTACGCGTCCTCGACGCCCCATACCTTGCGCAGATCACGCCCGAGGCAGGAGAGCAGATGGAAC
Organism: Streptomyces sp. NPDC029159; assembly: GCF_055564055.1. Lineage (NCBI taxonomy): Bacteria > Bacillati > Actinomycetota > Actinomycetes > Kitasatosporales > Streptomycetaceae > Streptomyces > Streptomyces sp. NPDC029159. The sequence goes on along the minus strand of NZ_JBVHWT010000006.1, from coordinate 292,705 downwards.
GTCTGCTCCAGCAGTCCGTGCTCCAGCTGGAAGCGGAGCACCTGCGCGAACGCCTGCACCTGCGGCAGCTGCCACGTCTCCACGCCCTCGGCGGTGTGCCGCAGGTCGATGTCCCAGTCGTCGAGCGGATGACGCGGACCGTAGACATGGGTCAGGACGTGCACCGCGTAGGCCGGTTCGAGCCAGCCGGGCCCCTGACCCGCCCCCTGCGCCACGAACAGCGCCTCGGGCAGGGTGAACTGGGTGAGCTGGAAGAAGGCGCGGTCGAGGGCGTCGGCCTCGAAGGCGTCGGCAGGCCGCGGCAAGGTGTGCACCAGCGCCACCAGCTGCTCGGGCGCGGCGGGCTGCGGCCCGGTGAGCAGGACCGAAAGCTCCAGCGCGGCCCGCTCCGTCTCCGTGAGCGCGGGCATCGGCACGCCGGACGGCTCCTCGCCGACCTGCAGGACCGGCACGTCCGCCTGCACCGGCGGCACGGTGACCGGGCCCGTCGGCGCGTGCACGGTCCCGCCCCCGACCGTGGCCCGCTGGAGGGCCTCCCACCGCGCCGTGGCGTCGGCCAGGGCCTTCCGCACCACGTCGAGCATGGCGGAGGCGTCCTCGACGGCCTGCTCGAAGCCGGCCGTCGCGCCGCCCGGCGAGGTGTTCCTGGCGCTCCGCTCGGCCGCGAGCAGCGCGTCGTACTTCCGCAGCGCGGCCACGACCTCGCGCTGAGCCCGCCGGAGCTCCTGCTGGGCCCGCCGGACCGCGGCGGCACGGTCCCGGGCGGTCGCCGGCGCGTCGGCCGGGTCCTGCGTCGCCGTGGCGGACGAGGGCGCCTGCGGCAACGGTTCGGAGAGGAGCTGCACGGACCCGGTGGCGTCATCGGACACCGGGGGAGCGGTGTGGCCCGACTGCACCCCGGACGGGACGGACGTCTGCCCGGGGGCGACGACGGACCGTCCGGGAAGCGACACCTCGTGCAGGGAGGTGTCCGTCGGCGACTGCGTGGCGGACGGCTTCCGGGTGTGGTCGTGGGCGCGCAGCCAGGACGTGGCGAGGTCGCGCGGCGCCCACAGCGCGCGGTAGACGCCGAAGAAGTCCTCCTGGTGCTCGCGGGCGAGGCGGGCGAGGTCGCCCTCGTCGACCGGGCGGCCGTCGGCCAGCTTCCCGAACGCCTCGGCGGCGGCCCGCAGCGTGCCCGGCGCGTCCGCCTCGAAGTGCAGGTGCGCGGGCAGCTCGTACTCCAGCCGCCGGAGGCGGCGCCCCCAGTCCACCAGGCCGCTGAACAGCTGGTCGGGCTCGGACAACGAGCCGCGGAGCGAGGTGCGGAAAGCGTCCGCGACACGCGTGCGGAACGCGTCGGAGACCCGGCCGGCCGCCTCGTCGTCCAGCGTCTTTCCGGGGTTCGCGGACCGCCAGTCGGCGAGCTGCTCGGTGAAGACCGTGTCCGCCTGCGCCAGCGCGGACAGCTCGGCCGCGGCGATCGTCAGCCGTGACTCCAGCTCCTCGCCGGCGAGCTTCGCGTACGTCGCCTCCCACTCCTCGAAGCTCCCGGGCCCCCAGCCGTGGCCGAAGGTCCGGGCGAAAGCGTCGCTCACCGACGCCGCGAAGGAAGCCCGCACCGACCGCGCCGCCAGCGGCAGCGCCACTTCCGGCGCGAGCCCGGGGAAATGGGAGAGGAACTGCGTCGCGAGGCGGGACGGCTCGCTCAGCGCCGCGACGGTGACGTCGAAGTCCTGCCAGGACCGCAGGACGACGCTCTCGCGCGCCAGCTGCACGGTCAGCCGGTGGGGCAGGGTCTCCAGCACGGCGTGGAACTGCCGCTGCCACTCCGCCAGTCCGGCCGGATCGTCGCCGTGCACCGCGGCGGCGAGACCGTCCGGGACGTGCCGGCGGAAGAGCGCGTCCAGCGCGGCGTGCATCTCCTCACGGACCAGATCCGCACCGCTCCGGGAAAGGCCGGCGTCCTGGGCGCCGAACTTTTCGAGCAGCGCCTTCTGACCATCCGTCAGTTCGGTGGTGAGGTTCTGCAGTACCGCGTCGAACCGCCGGTCGGCGTGGGCGAGTTCCGACGCGAGGTGCGCCCGCAGATCCAGGGCGGCGGGCAGCTCGTCGAGCAGGGCCCCCAGCTGCTTGACACCCAGGCGCAGGTTCCGCCGCAGCCGGTCGCCCTGTGTGTCCTTCTCCGTCGCGAACGTCGTCCGGATGTGGACGTCCAGCTTCTGCGCGAAGTGCGCCCACTCCTCCTGCACGACCTGCTCGGCCGACGCGTCGTCGAGGGCGTGGGCGGGCCCGGTCCGCCCGGCGGCGGGCAGGGCGTGGCGCCAGGCGTGCGCGGCACGGTCGAACGCGGCCCGCGCCTTGCGCAGGGCCTGCGCCCGCGCGGTCTCCAGAGCCTTGTGGCCCTGCAGCGCCTCGCGAATCTCCTGCGGGCCGGAGCCCACCTCACGGACGCGCAGCGCGTCGTCGCTCAGCTGCTGCACCTGCTGCGGCGACAGCTCGTCCGCGTGCTCCGCCAACCAGGTCCATGCGGTCTCGTGGTCCTGCCGGCGGGCCGCGGCGTCCCGGGCCGCCTGGTCGAGCAGCCCCTCGTACACCGACTGCAGCTTCTGCTCGGCCGTCCGCAGCACCGGGATCCGCCAGTCGTCGGCGGGGACGTGCGAGGGCACCGGGGTGTACATGACGGTCTCGTCGTCGGGCTGCGGCTGCTCCCGCAGCTCGGCGATCCGGTGCAGCTCCCGCATCCGCGCGGCGAACGTGTCGGTGATCTCGTCCAGGGTGTGCGGGGCGCGCTCCAGCTCTTCCCTGGACTGCGTCCGCAGGGCGTGCTGTTCGGCCTCGAACCAGGTGACCGTCGACTCGCTCCAGCGATGCCGGAGCGGACCGGAACCGGCCGTCCGCCGGCTCAGCTCCGTGTCGAGATGCGACATCGGCTCGGCGAGGTCGGTCAGGCGCAGCGCGGCGGCCCGGAACGCCTTGGTCACCGCGGGCGCCGGCCCCTGGGCCCGCTCCTCGGGCGTCTGGGCGGACCGCAGCTCGACGTACTCCTGCTTCAGCTCCGTCAGGTGGCTGTCGTACCAGCTCCGGGCGGTGTGGTCCCAGTGCGGCTGGTGTGCGTTGAGGTTGTTCTCCCAGAGCTTGTGCTGGATGACGCCGGGTCGCGCGGTGAGCGGGCCCGCCGCCAGCGCCTGGCGGAACTCGTCCTGCAGGACCTGCCGCTCGTGCCACTTCTCGTAGGCACGCTGCCACTTGGGCAAGGTCGCCTCGGCGGCGATGCCGGCGGCCTCGCTGTCGGCCTTGCCGTCCTGCTCGACCGCGTGCGCGAAGTGGTCGGTGAACTCCTGCTGGATCCGGCGGGCGGCCGAGGTCTGCAGGAAGCCGGGGTGCGCGTTGCCGGACCGGAGCTGGGAGTAGTGGTCCCAGGAGCGCTGCCGGACGGAGCGCTGCCCCTGGGCCCCGGCCTCCCGGACCGCCTTTTTGCCGGCGTGCTGCTGAAGGTCCCGGGAGGTGGCCGGGGACTTCTGACCGACGGCGGTCTGCTGTACGTCCTGGACCTGCTCCTGCGCGGTGCCGTGCTGCGCCGGGTTCTGTTCCTGCGGGGTGAGGTGCTGCGGCTTCCGGTCCGCGGTGAGCTGTTCCGGCTTCCGGGTCCCCGGGGTCTGCTGCTCCGAGGAGGGCTGCCGCGTCGGGGCGGTCTCCTTCTCAGGGGCGTGCCGGAGCGGCGCCTGCTCCTGGTGCGTGTGCTGCTGCGCCCCCGCGGGCTCGGGCTCGTGCACCTTCTGCGGGCCGGGGGAGTGCCGGGTGGCTCCGGGGGAGCCCGCGCCGTCCAGGCCGCCGGCCGCACCGTCCGGCCCGCTCTTGGCCGCCGGCGTCGCCCCGTGCTTCTCCCACTGCTCCGCCCACCGGAGCGCCTCCGCCGCCCGGACCTTCTCGGCGCCCTGCCGGAACGCGTCGACGGTGTTCTTCTCCGTCGCCAGCCACGACGTGAGATCGGTGGCGGCGGGGTGGCGGAAGTGGTCGTTCAGGGCCACCCAGTCGTCCCGGAAGGCGGAGACGACATCGGCGCTTCCGTGCCAGTCCGGGATATGGGGCACGTCGTCGAAGGCCGAGTGGCCGCCGAACCTGCTCTCGAACACCTCGCCTGCCTCGACGGTCGCGTCATGGCGGGCCGCGTCCCGGTCGAGGTGCGCGTAGCGGTCGCCGAAGAGCGTGTCCGCCTCGTTGCGCCACTCGCGGAACGCGGGGTCCAGCTCACCGCCGAGCAGTGTCCGCCGGCCGGTGCGCAGCTCGCCGAGGTGCACCTCGGCGAGCTGCTCGATCTTCGCGGCCAGTTCGTCCGCGACGCGGGTGTAGGTGGCCTCGTGGTAGTCGCCGAGGAGGTCGTTCTCCACGGCGTTGCGGGTCTTCGAGAGGTGCGTCTCGACCTCGATGTGGTACTTCACCCGGTTGGCGAGCGCCCGCTCACCGAGCATCAGATCCGCGGCCCCGCGGGCCTCCTGCACGGCGTTGTCGACGGCGTGCGGCGCCCACTTCTCCCCGCGGATCGTGCCGAAGGCGTCGTTCACGGCGTCCGCGAGGTCCTTCTTGAGGCTCTCCAGGGCCTTGGTGAAGGGCGCGTCGGCGGCGCCGATGTCGTGCCGGAGGGCGGCGTCCTCCAGCTTCTCCTCGATCCCCGGGAGCACGTCCTGCTCCAGGCGGAGGTGTTCTTGCAGCCGGGCGGTGGGGCTGTGCAGCGCCTGGTCGACGGCGTGCGGCCCCGCGACGCCGTCCGCGCGGAGCTGCCGCAGGTCCTTGTACGCGTCCAGCAACTGGTCGCGGACGCCGAGGCGCCAGCTCTCCCGGCTGCCGTCGTTGCGGAAGGCATCGCTGCCGATGTCCGCGCCCCGCTTGCCGGCGGCGGCGTCGTAGTGCTTCATGAACGCGTCGGTGCGGGCCTCCACCTCCTTCGCGAAGGCGAGACGGTCGGCGGGGTCGCCCAGCTCGTGGAGATCGGCCGGCGACAGTTCCTTGCCGCCCGCGGCGTCCTGCTTGGCCTGCAACTCCGCGGTGTACTTGGACTTGACGAGGTCGACGAGGTCCTTGGGCAGCGGCTCCTGCCGGTACGCGGGGCCGGACAGGTGGTCATCGAACGCCTTGGTGACGTCGGTGTCGTGCGCCGCCCCGCGGGCCCGCGCGTCGAAGCGCTCCGGCAGGCCGTCGATGAGCTTCTTGTGGACGTCCGCCCAGGAGTCGATCAGGGACGCCGGCCCGGCCTTGCCGGGGACGGGCGCCTTGACGAGCTTGTCGAACTCGGCGTGGAGGTCGGCCGTGACCTCGTCCAGGACGGCCTTGATGTCCGCGGCGGCCGGCTTGAACTCCGGAAGCCCGCCCAGCTCACGGAAGTCGGCCGTCGCCTTCGCCTCCGCGAGGGCGGCCTTGTCCACGGCGCTCAGCGGCGTCGTGAGCCGCTGATCCAGGGGCTTCCAGCCGGCGGCGGCCTTCTCCACGTCGGAGGCGAGCTTCGACAGATGGATGTTCCGCTCCTCGGACACCTCCAGTACGTGCTGGTAGTGGCCGAGCAGCTGATCCTTGGCCACGGCGTGATCGGCGGCCAGGGCGGGGTGCGGGTAGGACGAGCCGTGCGGGCCGGGGGGCGTCCAGCTGCCGCCGTTGAGGTGGCCCTCCGCATGGACCGTGTCGAAACCGGACAGCCACTCGTGCCGGAAGTCCGCCTTCATCCGCTCCATCACGGCGGCGTCGAGGTCGTTGCGGCCGCCGGTGAGGTCGTGCCACGCCTGCTCGGCGTCGCGGCTCACCTTCGGCAAGTGCTCGGCGGTCTGCGCCAGCTCGGATGCCGACTTCTTGATACCCGTCAGGTCCGTGTCGAGGCGGGACAGCGCGTCCTTGACGTGCGCGCCGGAGTAGCCGGTGCCGCCGAGCCCCTTGCGGACGTCGGCCACCGCGTCCTTCGCGAGGTCGTGCAGCCGGGACCGCACCCAGTCGCCCTGCCCGCCGAGATCCTTCGCATGCGGCAGGGATGTGGGGCCGTGGGGGTCCCACAGGTCGTGGGCCTCGGCCTCGAACCGGAAGCGGTCGGCGATGCTCCGGTCCAGCTTGGACAGTCCGGACGCGGTCCCGGCCGAGAGGTCCGACGCGTCGGTGCCCACCGGCTTGCTCTTGAGGTCGGCGAGCAGCTGCTCCGCGTCGTTCTTGAGGGAGGCGTGGACGCTGTCGGTGTGCTGCAACCGGCCGGCGAAGCCGTGCCCGAGGTCCTTGAAGGAGGCGTTCAGGAGCGTGTCGTCGAGAACGGTCGGCAGCTCGGAGACGAAGTGCCGGACGTCCTCCGTCGCCTGTAGCTCGGCTTCGAGCTGCTTGACGATGGTGTCGTGCTCGGGGCCCCACTTCTTGAGCGCCTTGTCCTCGGCGGCCTTGAGGTCCTTGCCGCTGAGCTGGGGGGTGAGCTTCTTCGGCAGCGGCTTGTGGAGCGCCTTGGCGCCTTCCTCGCCGGCCATCTTCGCGAAGTGGTTCCGGGCGCCCTCGTGGTAGCGGTCGGCGAGTTCCTGCAGGTCGCTGTGGGACCAGCTGGGGTCGGTGTCCCGGGCCGCGGCCAGCCTGCTGTCGATGTCCTTGTGCGTCTGACCCAGAATGTCGTCGAACGCGTTCTTCCGGATGGTCTCGTCGATGATGCCGTGCTTGAGGTCGTCGGCCATCGAGGTGAACCGGTCCCGCGGGTCCGGGACCTGCCAGTGCGGCTTCTCCTTCAGCGGCGCGGAGGAGGCGTCCGCGGCCTTTTCGAGGCCGGCGCGGTACTCCTTGACGGCGGAGGCGGCGAACTCCTCGTCGAGGCCGCGCCATTCCCCCCTCGCCTTGTTCACGAGGCCGTCGATCCGGTGCTCGAACTCCTCCTCCAGGCGGTACAGCTTGGCGCGCCCGCGGTAGGTGTCGTTCATCTTGTTCAGCTCGCGCTGCCACTGCTGCTCGGCCTTGGTGACCTGAGCCGTGGTGACATCCGGGTTGTCGCGGAGCTTTCCGAAGATCTTCTCGTGCGTGGCGCGCAGCTCGTCCACGGCCTTGTCGAAGACCGTCTGCCGCTCGGCGGTGTCCAGGTCCTGCAGGGCCTTGGACGTCTTGGCGGTCTTGGCGAACTGCTGCTGCGCCTTCTTCAGCCCCGCGTGGAGGTGTTCCTTCGACGCCAGGTCCTTGACCTGATCCGCCGCCCGCAGCTTGTCGGCGAAGTCCTTCTTCACCGAGCCGGTCACGTCATCCCACTTGGCCTGTTTCCTGGCCGCGGTGAACTTGTCCGCGAGCTTCTTGGCGGCGGACGGCCCCGCGTGCTCCTTCGCCGCGTTGGCCTGGGCGGCTTCGCCCGCGTCGTGCTTCGCGGCGGGCCCGGCGTGTCCCTCGCCGGGGGCGCCCGACCCCGACGCGTGCGAGGCGGTCTGCCGGTCGGCGGTGACCTTCTTCTCGCCCTCGGCCCCCACCTCGTGTTCCTCGGCGGCCTTCTTCCCGGAGGACGCGGAGGTGTGCTCGGTGTCCCCGGCGGAGGCGTTCGTCTCGGCCTTGGTTTCCGCCTTGGTACCGGCCTTCGTTTCGGCCTTCGTTTCGGCCTTCGGTTCCGTCTTCGTCTCGGCCTTCGTCGGCGCGTGCTCGCCGGTCTTGTCGGCGGCGGTGCCCTTCGACGAGGTGTTCGTCGCCGAGGTCCCGGACTGGGTCTCCTTGGTGGTGGCGGACGCCTTGCCCGTGTCCTTCGCGGTGTCCTTCGCGGCGGCCGATTCCTTCGCCGCCGAGTCCTGAGCGTGCTGCTTCTGGGCGGACGCGCTCTGGTTCTGCTTCTCGGACGCGCCGGTGTGGGTCTGTTCCGTCTTGGTGGCGTTGCCGGTGTGCTCCGACTTCGCGGCGCCGGTCTGGGCGTTGTCGGTCTTGACGGCGCTGGTGGTGGACTCCGTCTTGGCGGCGCCGCCGGTGGTCTCGGTCTTGGCGGCGCCCCCGTTGACGTTCTCCGTCTTCGGACCGCCGGTATGGGTGGCATCCGTCTTCGCGGTGCCGCCGTTGATGTTCTCGGTCTTGGCAGTGCCCCCGTTGACGTGCTCCGTCTTCGCCTGCTGGACCACGGACGTCTCGTGGGCGCCCTTCTGGGCCTGGCCCCCCACCGAGACGGCCTCGTCCCCGGCCTTCACCGGCGTCCCCTCGGAGCCGGTGTGCTGCTGGTGGGTGCCCTCCTCGCCGACGCTCGTGTCGGTGGTGTTGCCCTCCCCGGCGGACTTCTTGGGGGCGTGGTCGACCTGCTCCGACGTCTTCGTAGGCGTCGGGGAGTTGGTGGAGTGCTGCCCCTCGGCCGGGTTGCCCTTCGCCGTCGGGGTCTGGCTGTTCGGGGCGTGCTCGTTCGCCGATGGGTGCGTACCGGACGGCTTGTTGGCCGTCGGAGTGCCGGTGCTCCCGCTCGACGAGGACGGGTGGGCCGTCTCGTTCGGGGGGGACGTCTTGGATGTGACGGGGGTGTGCTGCCCGCCGACGGACGACGAGGTTTCGGCGTGGGCCGGGTTCGGGGAGGCCGTCGTCTTGGTGGGCCCCGTACCGCCGGTGACCGAGGTGTCGGGGCGGGTGGCGTTCGGGGTGGGGCGTCCCGGCTCGACCGGCGCCTTTCCGCCGACGGCGCCTCCGTTGGGCGGGGCGGAGACGTTCTTCGGCCCGTTCGTGAAGGTCTCGCCGGGCCCGCCCTTGCCGGGCGTGGCCCCGTTGGGCGCGAACGGCGTGTTCTCCGCGTGGCCGGTGATGCCCTTCGCGCCGCCGCCGGGCGGCGTCATCGAGCCGGGCGACTTGAGGGTCGGGTTGACGCCCCCGGCGAAGCCGCCGTTGGGCGCGCCGGCGACCCCGCCGCCGTGGGGCGTGGTCATCTCGGCGGGCTTGATGTCGGGGGCCTTGACCGGCGAGCCGCCGTGGGTGAGGTCGCTCAGCCCCTGCTTCGCCATTCCGACGCCCTTGATGCCGGGGCCGATGAGGCTGCCGGCGCCCGCGAGGCCCATGTTGACGGCCTCGCCCTTCCACCATTCGCTGCTCCCGAAGTCGGGCATGGCGGTGCCGGTCACGGCCGAGGCGAGCGCCTGCGCGGCCATGTCGAAACCGATCTGGGCACCGGCCTGGATGGCCACGTCGGTGACGATGCCCGCGGCGAAGACCGCCGCCGTGGCGGCGCCCTCGATGACCGCGCCCATGGCCTCCAGCACCGCGGTCATCGCCGCGACGATCGAGCTGAGCGGCAGCAGCACCGCCAGAGTGACGGCGGCGACGGCGGGCAGGATGAACTCGATCAGCGCCTTGATCGACTCCATCTGCGCCTCGTGCAGCTCCTCCGCCTGCAGCTGCTTGATGTAGTCGCCGAACGCATTGATGTTGTTGCCGACCTGCCGCGCCTCGTCCACGGCCACCTGCATCCGCGTGTTGTGCAGGGTGTTCCAGGCGTCCTGGACGACGTTGTTGGCGTCGCCGCTCCACTGCATCCCGTGGACGGACGCGTCCATGGCGGACATTTCCTCCCACAGCTGGTCGCTGAAGTCGATCCACGCGTTGCCGAGCGCGTAGATGCTGTCGGTGACAGTCGGATCGGGTTCGTACATGGCGACATCACCTGTGGGGCGGAGTGAGCGGAGCGGGGGAAGGACGGCGGTGCCCCGGAGAGTCGGGAGCACCGCCGGTGGTGCGGAGGGGGAGCGGGCGGCGCGGCGCGGCGGCCGGGCGGCGGAGCGTCAGCCGTAGGTCTCGGCGATCGCGGTCATGTTCGGGTCGTTGATGCTCTGCGGTGTGGCGTTGCTGTCCGAACCACCGCCCTCCGCGCTGATCTGCGTCTTGAATTCGGTGAATTCCTTGACGATGTTGTCCTCGGCCCGGAGGTAGTTGTTGCCCGCGGCGCCCAGCGAGAAGGCGATGCGCGGCAGTACGGCGTTGGCCGCACTGGCGTCGTCACCCGCCTTGCCGAACAGGTCGGTCATGCAGGCGTCCCAGCGGTCGTAGAACGCCACCATCTCGTCCTTGGACTGGCCGGCCCAGGCGAGCTTCAGACCGCTCATGACGGTGTTGATCGTCGAGATCTGGGAGGCGAGGTTCTCGACCAGCCCGCCGGAGCCGTCGGTGCCGCCGAGTTGGGCGCTGAAGACCCGCAGCAGCTGGGCGTCGACGCTGATCTGGGCGTTGTTGGCCCCGTGGAGCCCGTAGACGGGCGCCTTCGTCGGGTCGAGGTCGATGGGGTCGGGCTGCTGGGGGCTCACCGGGTGCTCCTGGAGAGGGGAGGGGGAGCGCACTCCGGGCCGGGGCGGGCGATGCGGGTGGCTCCCTCGCTGGCGTGTTCTGACGCCCGGCGACGCCGCCCCGGAAGCCGGGCGGTCCGTCGCGCGACGGCGTCCGCGGTCCGCGGGGCTAGTGCTGCTTGTGGAAGTTGTCGGCGTTGGTCTCCTCGACCTGCCGGTACTCCTCGTACGCGGCGTGCATCCGGTTCGACATCTCGCGCAGCAGCTCGACGAGGGTGTCCATGCTGGTGCTGAAGTCGCGCTGGAGGTTGCCGAAGGTCGCGCCCGACGGGCTCTGCCAGACGCCCTCGGCGAGGTTGAGGACCTGCTTCACGAGCATCACGTCGTTCTCGATGCTTGCGGTGCACCCCTTCACCGTGGACATGGCGTCGTGAAGGTGGTCGAGCTCGACGCGGAACTCGGACAGGGTCAAGGTAGGAGAGGCCACTCTTCGACCCTATGCGCGGCCCCCGGAGCCGGGGTACGCCCCAATTCCCCGACGGTCGCGGTGTCTCCGAACGGGGACCTGCCCCGGGGCCGTCCGCGTCGGCGTCTCTGAACAGGGACCTGGCAGGTCACCGCGGTATCCGGTGGGATGAGCTGGGATTGACCGGACCCTACCCGAGCGCACCCGGTGGAGGCAGCGATGGCAGAGGCACAGGAACCGAGGAACTCGCGGCACGGTCCGCCCCGGGAGTACGACAAGGACAAGCCCCAGGGCGGCGACCCTTCGGCGGACGACAGCCTGTCGGACGAGGAGAAGGAGAAGAAGAAGCAGGAGGCGCAGAACGTCCCCGGCTACCAGCAGCCGCCCTCCCTGACGATGATCTGGGGCGATGCGCCGCCCATCACCACCTACCTGGCGAAGGGCGGTGGCGGCGGCGGAGGCGGCGGTGACAACCAGTCCGCGGGCATCCACCCGGCGATCAACGTCGGAATCGGAAGCATCACCGACGCCATGCAGTCGATGCTGGAGTCCTCCCGGCGCTCCGTCGACGCCTATACGACGCTGAAAGCGCTCGTCCTCACCGCGTCGACCGACAACGCCACGTTCGGCCAGCAGGCCACGCACAAGGACGACTGGGGAAAGAAGGACGGCAGTGCCGTGCACGGCAAGGAGGCCTCTCAAGGCGTGGGCCCCAACTACGCCAAGCACAACGGCGGCAACGAGCCCGACGAGAAGCTCCAGGACGCCGCCAAGTACTTCGCCGCCGGCATGGTCCCGAAGATGAACCAGGTGCTGGCGCTGTGTGCCAACTCCATCGAGATGGCCGGCCAGTTCATCGTCCGGCTGGACCGCGCGGGCACCTACTACGCCAACGCCGACCACGCGTCCGTCTTCCCCGAGCCGCGGAGCAAGCCGATCGCGGAGTGAGCGCCGCACACCGGAGCGCACGGCAACCGCACAGGGCCGGGGGGGGGGGGGGGGGGGGGGGAGGGGGGGGTGGGGGGGGGGGGGGGGGGAGGGGGGGGGGGTGGGGGGGGGGTGGGGGGGGGGGGGGGAGCGGTAACAATAGGGC